>CAZHUI010000112.1:0-8939 GCA_964535605.1 uncultured Caulobacterales bacterium | reverse complement strand
GCCGACCGCGACCTTCACGATCGAGCGCTACAGCCATGTCATGCACATCGTCTCGAACGTGACCGGCAAGTTACGCGAAGGCCTCCACCCCGTCGACGCCGTCGCCGCAGGCTTTCCCGCCGGCACCGTCACCGGCGCGCCGAAAATCCGCGCGATGGAGATTATCGACAGCTTAGAGCGCGAGGCGCGCGGCCCCTATGGCGGCGCCATCGGCTATTTCTCCGCCGACGGCGACGTCGACACCTGCATCGCGCTCCGGACCGCGCTCGTCATGGACGGCGTCATGCACGTGCAAGCTGGCGCCGGCGTCGTCGCCGATAGCGACGCGGAGGCGGAGTACACTGAGTGCGTGAACAAAGCGCGCGCGCTCTTCGCGGCGGCGAAGGCGGCGCTCGGTTAGACGCAATATTGGAGGCAATCGATGCGCAAGCTCGTGTCTCATCTCTTCATCTCCGTCGACGGCGTCGTCGAGGCGCTGGACAAATTCCTGCGCGCGGATCTCTATGAAGATCTCGACGCTTTCAACGATGAAACGATCGGCGGGCAGGACGCTGTCCTGCTGGGGCGAAAGACCTATGAGGAATGGTCGGCGTTCTGGCCCGGCTCCGATATCGAGCCCTTCGCGACCTTCATCAACACCACGCCGAAATATGTCGCGTCAAAGTCGCTCAAAAGCGCCGGCTGGCCGCAGTCGACGCTGCTGTCGGGCGACATTCTCGATGAGATCGCCGCGCTCAAATCCTTGCCGGGAAAATCAATCGGCGTCCACGGCAGCATCGGTCTCGTGCAATCCTTGCTGGCGGCCGGGCTGCTCGACGAATTGAGGCTCGTCGTTTGCCCTGCGATCGTCGGAAGGGGTCGCCGCCTGCTGTCGCGCGAGGGAGAGCCAATCCAGCTTGACCTGCTCGCCTCAAGAACAACCCCGCGCGGCCTGAATTATTTCGTGTACAGACCACGCCGGGACGAGTGACGCATTTTTGGGGGGCGATGCGATCGATCGTAGGGTGCATTGAGCGCAGCGAAATGCACCGAACGAATGTCGAGGGCAAGAAAGTGATCGCAACGGGCGATACGCGCTATACGGACGGAAGCGCGATATGAAGCCATCAAATGGTGCATTTCGCGTTGCTCAATGCACCCTACGCTTGCTGAAACACACGTAAAGGACTTTATGATCAGGCATCAACGTACGTTGGGCTTGAGCCCAGAGGATGTTCGCCGGCTTGAAATTCTGCGTGATCAAGGGCTGTAATATGAGCTACCGGATGAAAGTTACTGACGTTTTTAAAGTCGCGGGCAAGACTATATTTTCCGGTCAACTCGAACCAATAGATATTGAGAAAACCAGCGGCAATTGCCGAGTTGAAGTCAATGGTGTCGAAGTCTGTAGTATTGAAATTGAAGGCGAAGTGCAAACCGGTCAAAAACACAGAGATTTGTGGACCAAATCCAATGTAAATATAAGCAAGGATGAAATCTTATTAGAAGATGTTTGGCTAATTTCGAAATAATTATTGTTTCGAACATTGACCGCACGGCTCTTCGGTTTACGAACACCACCAACGGCGGGTCGGCGGTCAATTCCTCCGTCACCAACGCCTATCTCGGGCGCGACGGGGCGCTGATCCAGTCGGTCACGCACGATTCCAACACAGGCAGCGGGTCGAACCCGATCTGGACCACCAACTACTCTTATAACCGCCGCAACGATCTTCTCCTCGCCGACATCAATGACGGCCGCCCGCGCGACGTCACCTATGTGACCGACCTCAACGGCCAGATCATCCGCCGCGACGAGGCGGACACTGTCGGCGCGAACGGCGATCCGCATGAGCGCACCTGCCGCTTCGCCGGCAAGCAGATCGAAGTCTATTGGTTATCGCGTTTTCCGCCGAAAACCGCTTGGGGTCGGCGACAACGGCTCATCCGCCGACTTCACCTACGCCGCCTCGATCGGCGACCGCCGGGCTGCGCAAGGGCCACCTTTTCCAGAGTTGGCGCCTTCCGCAACGGCGCGACCGGCGGCGGGTCTCACGCCGATTTCGACCAGGGCGTCGCCGTCATCAACTCCTACGGGCAGGGCTCGGGCGCCGGCGCCCTAACCGTGCGCGGAGGCGAGACGCTGAGTTCGATCGCCGGCGATCTCTGGGGCGATAGGTCGGCCGCTGCCGCGGCCTTCTCCGCCTGAATTGGGTCCACCGGACCCAATTCTCGCGCTGACGCGCGACCGGCTGCGAAGGATACAAGCTCGCCGAAGCCAACGGCCTCACGGGCGAGGCTGCGCTCGCGGAGGGGCAGACCCTCGTCATCCCGACCGGCGTCATCCGCAACACCCACAACGCCCGGACCTTCGAGCCCTAAGAGTCATAGGGCCTCTTGCAACTGACTGACCAGTCAGTTATATACCCCCATGCCCGCCGCCCCCAAATTCCGCCGCCGGTCCGAGGCGCGGCCTGACGAGATTCTGGACGCGGCCCTCGCCGTTTTCGGCGAGCGCGGGTTCGACGCCGCGCGGATGGAGGACATTGCGGGGCGCGCGGGCGTGTCGAAGGGCGCGCTCTATCTCTATTTCGACAGCAAGGAGGCGCTCCTCAAAGGCCTTATCGAACGCGAAGTGGCGCCGGTCGCCGCGCGCCTTCGCGCGCTCGCGAAGCATGGCGGCGCCGATCCGGCGGCGACGCTTCGCCTTATCGTCCGCACCGCGACGAAGCTGACGCAAGCGCCCGCCTTCGCCGCGACGCCGCGCGTCGTGCTGTCGGTCGCTGCGCGCTTTCCGGAGATTGGCCGGCATTATCGCGAGCGCGTTGTCGATATCGGCCTTGGCGCAATTGAATCCCTGATCGCCAGAGGAATCGAAAGCGGCGCCTTTCGCCAGGTTGATCCGGCCGCCGCCGCGCGCATGGTGATGGGGCCGGTGCTGCTCAAGGCGCTGCACGTCCATTTCCTTGGGGGCGCGCCGGACAAGGACGCGGAAGCGCGCGCCGATACGCTGATCGACATTCTGTTCCGGGGGACCGCGGCATGAGACGCGTTTTGGTCTTCGCGCTTGCCGCCCTCGCCGCCTGCGCCCGCGATGAGGCGCCCCCCCTCACCGGCTATGTCGAGGCGGACCTCCTCTATCTCGCGCCGCAGGAGACGGGGCTCATCAGTGAGCTGATGGTCGAGCCCGGATCGCGCGTCGCGGCGGGCGACGTGATCTTTCGGCTCGACGCCCGGCGGGCCGGCTTCTCGGCGGCGCAAGCCGAAGCGACCGCCGAAGGCGCGGCCGCGCGCGCCGCCGACAAGGGCGCCCTCGTCCAGCAGATAGCCGAGGCCGAAGCGTCGGTGTCGCTCGCCCGCCAGACTTACGCGCGCACGTCGAAGCTCCTGAAGGAAGGCGTCGTCACCAAAGCGCGCTACGACGCCGACGCCGCAGCCCTCAGAGCCGCCGAAGCGCGGCTCGCCGGCATCAGCGCCGAGCGCGGCGCGGCCTTGCGCGATCTCGATGCAGCGACGGCGGCGGCGAACCTCGCCGAACGCCGACTCGCCGAGATGGAGACCTTCGCGCCGGCCGCCGGCGTCATAGAGCGCGTCTATCGCCGCAAGGGCGAAGTCGTGGGCGCGGGCGAGCCTGTCGCCGCGCTCCTCGCGCCGGAAAATCTGAAACTGCGTTTCTTCGCGCCGGAAACGTTGCTGTCGTCCGTCAAGATTGGCGGGCCGGTCGTCTTCACTTGCGACGGCTGCGCGGGCGAGCTTGAGGCGTCGATCATCTTCATCGCCTCGGAGCCGCAATTCACGCCGCCCGTCATCTATTCGATCGACGAGCGCGAGAAGCTCGTCTTCCTCGTCGAGGCGCGGCCCGCGTCGCCAGGATCGCTCCGCCCCGGCCAACCCGTCAGCATCAGGACGATCGCGGGAGCCGCGAGCCCGTGAACGGCGATCTCGTCATCGACGTCAAAGGCCTCACGAAAAGATTCGGGAAACGCACCGTCGTCGACCAGTTCGATCTCGCCGCGCCAAAAGGCGTCATCTACGGCTTTCTGGGCCCCAACGGCTCCGGCAAGACGACAACAATCCGCATGGTGTGCGGGCTTTTGAAGCCGGACGCCGGATCGGGCCAGTGCCTCGGCTTCGATGTCATCCGCGACAGCCAGAAGATCAAGGAGCGCGTCGGTTACATGACGCAGCGCTTCTCGCTCTATGAGGACCTGTCGATCCGCGAAAACCTCTCCTTCGTCGCGCGGCTATACCGGCTCGATCATGTGCAGGACCGCGTGACGGCGGCGCTTGCTTCGCTCGGCCTTTCCGATCGCGCGGGCCAGTTGGCGGGGTCTTTATCCGGCGGCTGGAAGCAGCGTCTCGCGCTCGCCTGCTGCATGATTCACGAGCCGCAGCTTCTCCTCCTTGACGAGCCGACGGCCGGCGTCGATCCGAAAGCGCGGCGCGATTTCTGGGACGCCATCCGCGCCTATGCGCGCCAGGGCGTAACGACGCTCGTCTCCACGCATTACATGGATGAAGCGGTGCAGTGCGACCGCCTCGCTTACATCGCCTATGGCAAGAAGCTGATCGACGCGCCGACGGCGGAAATCCCTGCGCGCGTCGGTCTCTCCGCGTGGCGCGTTGAAGCCGCCGACCTTGACGCTGCCGCCGCGGCGCTGAAAGGCGCGCCCGGCGTTGATCTCATCGCGCGTTTTGGAACGGAGCTTCACGCCGCCGGCACGGACGCGGCCGCGCTCGCCGGAAGCGTTGCCGCGCTCGCGCGGGACGGCGCGCAAACCGAAAAAATCGAAGCCGGCCTCGAAGAAGCGTTCATCTACCTGATGACCGGCGTCGCCGACAATTTTGCGCCGGAAAAGGCCGCGTGATGTCTTTCGAACGCATCATCGCGGTGTTCCTGAAAGAACTCGTGCAGATGCGGCGTGACCGGCCGACCTTTGCGATCATGATCATGGTGCCGATCATGCAGCTGACCTTGTTCGGCTTTGCGATCGACACCGATCCGCGCCGATTGCCGACAGCGGTCGAGCTTCGCGACGACGGTCCCTTGACGCGGAGCCTCCTCGCGTCGATGCGCCAGTCCGATTATTTCCGCATCGTCGACATCGTCGATACGGACGCCGAGGGCGAGCGTTTGCTTCAGTCCGGCAAGGCCTCGTTTCTGGTCGTCGTGCCCGAAAATTTCGAACGTGATTTCGTGCGCGGAGAGCGACCGCAAATTCTGCTCGCCGCCGACGCCACCGATCCTGTCGCCTCAGCCGGCCCCGTCGGCGCAATGCGGGAGATCGCCGCGCGCGCCTTTCGCCCCGAACTGGAACGCCTGCCGAAGCGTCTCAGTCCGGCGCCCGATCCCTACGACATTGTCGTGCACCGGCAATACAATCCCTCCGGGGTCACTTCCTTCAACATTGTGCCGGGCCTTCTCGGCGTCATCTTGACGATGACCCTCATCATGATCACGGCGATTGCGCTGACGCGCGAGGTCGAGCGCGGCACGATCGAGTCGCTGTTGTCGACGCCGGTGCGTGCGAGCGAGGTGATGATCGGCAAGACGACGCCTTACATTCTCGTCGGCGCCATTCAGGCGCTGATCGTCCTCGCAGCCGGACGTTTGGTGTTCGATATTCCCTTCCATGGCGATCTTGGCCCGTTTCTTCTCGCCGTCGCGCTGTTCATTTTCACCAATCTCATGCTCGGCTATCTCATCTCGACCGTTGCGCGGACGCAGATGCAGGCGATGCAGATGACCTTCTTCTTCTTCCTGCCCTCGATCCTCCTCTCCGGCTTCATGTTCCCCTTCGCGGCGATGCCAGGCTGGGCGCAAGCGATCGGGGAATGTCTGCCGATCACCCATTTCCTGCGGATCGTGCGCGAGGTGATGCTGAAGGGCGCCGGGTTCGCCGAGATCAGCGGCGACCTCTGGCCGATCGCCGTCATTCTCGGCGTGCTGGCGGGCCTGTCGCTCATGCGCTTCCGCCGGACGCTCGACTGACCCCCTGCGCCTCATGCTAAGGGGCGCGTTATGGTCTGGTCGCCCGAACAGGAACGCGCGCTTCTGGAAGTCGATCGCTGGCTGAAACGCGGCGATTCGCAGGTCTTCCGCCTGTTCGGCTATGCCGGCGCCGGCAAGACGACGCTCGCCCGCCATTTCGCCGAGAATGCCGAGGGCGAGGTCGCCTTCGCCGCCTTCACCGGCAAGGCCGCCCATGTCATGCGTTCAAAGGGATGCGCGGGAGCGACCACGATCCACTCCCTGATCTACCGCCCTGCGCATGACGAAGACGGACCTGAGGGCGAGCTGCTCTTCACGCTCCGCCGCGACGCGCCGGCGTCGAAGGCCGACCTAATCATCATCGACGAATGTTCGATGGTCGATGAGGAACTGGGGCGCGATCTCCTTTCGTTCGGCAAGCCGGTGCTCGTTCTCGGCGACCCCGCGCAATTGCCCCCGGTGAAGGGCGGCGGCTTTTTCACCGAAGCCGAAGCCGATTTCATGCTGACGGAAATTCACCGGCAGGCGCGCGACAACCCGATCATCCGCCTGTCGATGCAGATCCGCGAAGGGCGCCCGCAAACGGGATCGGACGATTTCGGCGGCGATCATCTCTGCCGAATCATCCGCAAGGACGAGGTGACGGCCGAGGACATCCTCAACGCCGATCAGGTGCTCGTCGGCACCAACCGCACACGCAAGCGGTTCAACGACCGCATCCGCGAATTGAAAGGCCATGGCGACCCCTACCCAGAGGCGATGGAGAAACTCGTCTGCCTCAGGAACAACAAGTCGAAAGGGCTTCTCAATGGCGGGCTCTGGACCGTGACGCTGCGGAGGGCGCCGCGCGGCGACCGCGCGCGCATGACTGTCGCCCCAGAGGACGGCGGCAAGCAGGTCACGATATCGGTGCCGAAGGCGCTCTTCACCGACGGGCCGGAGAATGTGCCCTGGGCGGCTCGGAAATCCGCCGATGAATTTGACTTCGGCTACGCCCTTACGGTGCACAAGGCGCAAGGCTCGCAGTGGGACGAGGTCGTCCTGTTCGACGAAAGCTTCGCCTTTCGCGAGCACAGCGCGCGCTGGCTCTATACGGGCGTCACGCGCGCGGCCGAGCGCTTAACGCTGGTTCGCTGATTTCGCTTTGACGTCGGCGAGCGAAAAGGCGCCGCTCATTCGCGTGTCGAGGCGTTTGAGGAGAACGTCGATCAGGTCGAAGATCACGTCGAATTCATTGAGGATCGTCTCGACGCGCGCGGTCCCTTCGATCGGCCTGAACATCGTGCCGATGTTCAGCCTGTCGCCGGTTTCGACGGCGATCAGCAGTTTGCCGCCGTCAAACGCCGCGCGAATCTTCTTGCCGCCGAACAGGCGCTCCAATTCCTCAAACCGTTCAAGCACGATCGGATCCAGCAGATCGCGCGCTTCGACCTGATCGGTCGACCAGGCCTCAAAGACCTTCTCGAACGCCGGCGAGGCGAGCCCGACGCGCTGATACTCCTTCGAAGGCTTCGTCAGCGCGTTTAAGACCCCGTTGTCGCGCTGGACGACAGTCGAGCCGAGGAAGCGCCGGGGATAGTCGATCGCAAAAAGCTGGCCGTGAAAAACGGTGCGGCGGCTCTTGTGCTTTCCCGACGACTGCACCTCAAGATGCGCCTCGCAAAAGGAAAACGGCGCGGCGTTGTAAACGCCGGAAACGGCGTCCTCGAAGGCTTCGCGATTGTGCCCCGGGAGAAGTTTCAAGCGCCGGAACTGGTCATAGAGGGCTGGCCGCCCGGGCTTGGCGACATAGACAAAGCCGAATTTGGCGGCGATCCGGTCAAGCAGACCGTGGGTGATTTCAGCGCGCGTCCGGTTGAGCAGAAAGACGCCGAGGGCGATGCCGCCCAGAACGATAAATATCGCGAACTTTGCGTTGCCCGCCCCGAATGGGCCGAGCATCAGGAATAACAGGCCGCCGGCGGCGCCAATTGAAATCGCCGCGTAAAAGCGCTCGACAGCCTCGCGCCGTTCTTTCTCGCGCGCAGCGAGGTATGGCCCCGTCTCGAGCGCGTGAAACGCCGGGAATCCGTCATAGATCCGGCGACCGGAAGGAACGCGAAGGCTCATTGACCCCTCTTGGGCGCGCGACCCGAAAAATGCACATTCGGCGCGCCACGGTAAACCGCCGATTAACGCACGCGCTCCTACAATCGATTGAATTCGTGGGGAGCGGCGCGCGGGATGAAGGCGCGAGCGAAAGCTATTATTGCGGCGGCGTTCGGCGTCGGCGAAGCGCCCGACTTCGTGCGCGACCGGCAATTCGAAGAGCTGAAGAAGCTCCTCCCGACAATCTATACGGGCGTCGTCGTCTGTTCGACGCTTGTCGCCGTCAGCTTCTTCAGCCGCGCGCCGGCGCTGATCGGTTTTCTGCAGGCGGCGCTCGCAGCCAGCGTCACGCATCGAATAATTTATTGGCTGCGCGTCGACGCTGGCGCCGCGACTCCGGCGACCAAGCGCGCCGTTATCACGGCGACGCCGGGTCTTGCCGCCGCGCTTGGCGTGTTCCTGACCGGCTATGCGTTCGCGCTCGAAGCGCTCGCGCGCGAGGGCGAAAGCATCATCGTCCTGATGTGGGTCGCGTTCTGCGGCGTCGGCGTCGGCATGTCGCTTGCGCCGGTGAGGACGGCCGCGCGCCTGATGATGGCGCTCACCAGCGTGCCCTATCCGCTCTTCCTGCTCTTCACCGGCGACTTGACAGAAAAATTGGTCGCGACAATCGTTCTTGCCGCCGCGCCGATCGGCATTCGCCAGTACTGGCGGATGGGCGAACTTCTCGAGACCCTGACGATTCAGGAATCCGACGCGGAGCGCCAGCGCCGCCATGCGCGCGACCAGCTTCGCGCCTTCATGGAGATGGCGTCGGACTGGGCATGGGAGACGGACGCGTCGCTTCGCTATACGTTTATCTCAGCCCGCGCGCGCGACA
>CAZHUI010000111.1:0-9082 GCA_964535605.1 uncultured Caulobacterales bacterium | reverse complement strand
ATCCAAGGCCGGAGAAGTCTAGTTTTCAACCCAACGAATTCCCGGGGGGATTACCGGAGAATGCGCCCTAGGCTCGGCGCGTAAGCGCGAGCCTTGAAATGGAACAGGCCAATTTCGCCGTGCCATATCTGGCCGGTGCACTGGAAGCGCCCCTGATTGGCTGAACCTGGTCGGCCAAATTCGTCATAGACGTTCTTGAACAATGTCGGGCCCGACGTGTTTGTGCCGGCGACGAGCCAACGCTTGTTGATGAGGGACGCACCGCCGTCATACTTGACGAGGACCTCGTCTGACCCCAGCCTCACGCACGAAGCGGCGGGGTTACGACATAGTTTCGCAGACGAATGGCGCACCCGAAGAGATTCGAACTCCTGACCCCCAGATTCGTAGTCTGGTGCTCTATCCAGCTGAGCTACGGGTGCGCGTCGCCGGTTGGCGGAACGGGCCTTTAAGCCGATCGGTCCTGCGATTGCAAGCGCGCGGCTTCGTAAACCCCCCTAGCGATGGCGCGTGCGACGCAGTCGGCGGCGATGAGGCCGAGACGGGTCGCCGTCAGGGGATCGGCGATTGTTTTTGGGCCCATGGCGAGCGCGAAGAGCGCGTCGCCGTCGGTCGGGCCGTGCGCGGGGCGGATCGCCCGCGCGAGACCGTCCTGCGCCATGATCGCAAGGCGCCGGGCGCCTGCCTGATCGAGCGCGGCGTTGACCGCCACGACGCCGATCGTCGTGTTGGCGCGCGCGGCCGCGGCGGCGATTTTGGTGTCCGGCGGCCAGTCGGCGACGCCGCCGATCTGAGCAACCGGTTTCAATCCGCCAAACTCTCCATCAAGTTCGAACGGCCCCGCCCAGAATGTTTGGGCGCCAGGAACGCGCACGGAACCAAAGCTGTTCACGGCGACGAGTGCGCCGATGATGAACCCGTCCTCCGTCACATGGGAAGCCGAGCCAAGGCCGCCGGCCTCCGCGCCCGCGGTCGCGCCAAAGCCGGCGCCGGCCCGGCCAAGTCTGACGGGCGCGCTTTCGGCCAACGCCGCGGCGGCGAGGCCAAGCTTCCGATAGGGCGGGTCTTCGCCCCAGTTTTTGTCGCCGCCATTGGCGAGGTCGTAAAGGATCGCGGCCGGCACGATGGGCGAGGCCGGCACGCCGTCGCGCGCCGCCAGGCGAAAGCCGCGCCCGCGCGCGCCGAGCCAGGCGGCGACGCCGTCGGCGGCGCCGAGGCCATAGGACGATCCCCCGGCAAGGACGATCGCGTCCGCGCGATCGACAAGCGTCGAGGGATCGAGAAGATCGGTTTCCCGCGTGCCGGGCCCGCCGCCGCGAATGTCGCCGGCGACGATCGCCGCCGCCTCCGGCATGATGACGGTGACGCCGGTCCGCACGCGCGCGTCCTGCGCGTTGCCGACCCGGACGCCCGGCACGTCGGTGATGTCGTTGCGGGGACCTCGTCCAGCCATCAGAAACTTTCGATCAGATTGACCCTTAGCGCTTTGCCATGATCGCCGGGAGTTTGTAAGCCGGATCGCCGATCACCGGCATGGAGCGTTCAATGATCAGTTTGCGGACCCTGTCGCTTGGCGCGGCGCTGTTGCTCGCCGCGCACCCGTCGCTGGCGCAAACTGCGGGCGAGGCGTCGGGCGCCAATTCGCTCGTTTCCTACCGGTCGATTTTTCATCCTGTCGAAGCGGAAAACGGCATGGTCGCCGCGCAGGACCGGCTGGCGGCGGAGGTCGGCCGCGACATCCTGAAGAAGGGCGGCAATGTCGTCGACGCCGCGGTCGCGACCGGCTTCGCGCTCGCCGTCACCCATCCGCAGGCTGGCAATATCGGCGGCGGCGGCTTCATGCTGATCAAGCTCGCCGGTCGCGACGACGTCATCGCCATCGATTATCGGGAGAAGGCGCCCGTCGCCGCGACACGCGACATGTTTCTCGACGCCGCTGGCGAGGTCGACACCCAGCGCGCCCGCTTCAGCCATCTGTCGGCCGGCGTGCCGGGATCGGTCATGGGACTGACGATGGCGCTCGAGAAATACGGAACGATGCCGCTGAAAGACGTGATCGCGCCGGCGGTCCGTCTCGCCGAGAAGGGTTTCCCTGTCACCGGCGCGCTCGCCGACGCGTTCGGCGACTATTCGGAACGCTTCGCGCGCGATCCCTCGTCCGTCGGCTATTTCACGCGCCAGGGCGCGCCCTACGCCAAGGGCGACATCTTCGTCCAGAAGGACCTTGCGCGAACGCTGAAAGCGATCGCGAAGTCCGGCGCGAAAGGGTTTTATGAAGGCCCGGTCGCGGATCGCATCGTCGCGGAAATGACCGCGAATGGCGGCCTCATCACGCATGAGGACCTGAAAAAATACGCGGCCGTCGAACGCGCGCCGGTGCGCGGGACCTATCGCGGGTATGACATCGTCTCGATGCCGCCGCCGTCGTCCGGCGGCGTCCATCTCATCGAGATGCTGAACGTTCTTGAGGGCTATGATCTGGCGGCGATGGGCCATAACAGCGCCGATTATCTTGGACTGCTGGTCGAGGCGATGCGGCGCGCCTATGCCGACCGCTCCGCCTATCTCGGCGATCCGGATTTTTTTGAGGTTCCCGTCGCGGCGCTGACCTCCGCCGGCTACGCCGCCAAGCTCCGTGGACAGATCAATCCGCGGCGCGCGACCAGATCCGCCGACGTCGCGCCGGGCCTTGGCCCAGTCGGGGAGAGCGAACAGACGACCCATTTTTCGGTGATGGACAAGGACGGCAACGCCGTCGCCGTCACGACGACGCTGAACTTCACGTTCGGCTCAAGCTATTCGGTGAACGGCGCCGGGTTCCTCCTGAACAACGAGATGGACGATTTCTCCTCCAAGCCGGGGACGCCGAACGGGTTCGGGCTTCTCGGCGGGGAAGCCAACGAGATTGGGCCGCAAAAGCGCCCGCTGTCGTCGATGACGCCGACAATTGTGATCAAGGACGGGAAGGCGGTCTTCGCGACCGGCACGCCCGGCGGTTCGACGATCATCAATATCGTCCTGCAGAACGTGCTCAACATCCTCGATTTCGGCATGAACCCGATGCAGGCGAACGCAGCCCCGAAAATTCACCACCAATGGCAGCCCGACCGCATCACCGCCGAACCCGGCGTTTCGCTCGACACCATCTCCATCATGGAAGAGCGCGGCTTTATCTTCTCGCGGTCGGAGGCGGGCGCCTTGCAGCAGCGCCCGATGGGCCGCACCAACACTGTCATGCTTCACGAAGGAAGGCTGCTCGGCGCGGCCGACCCGCGCGAACCCGACGGCGGAACCGGCGCCTTTTGAGCCTCGCCCTTCGGCAAGGTCAGCCGGAACGCGGCGCCGTCGGCGCCCGATTTTGCGAGCGTCAGGCCGCCATGATGGGCGCGCGCGATCTCGAGCGCGATGGCGACGCCAAGGCCTGATCCCCCCGGCTTCAGCGAGCCTTTGAAGGGCTCGAAAAGGCTGTCGATCGCCGCCTGCGGAAGGCCCGGCCCGTTGTCGATGATCTCGATTGCGACGGCGTTCGGCGACTCGATCGCGCGGACTGTCACGACGGCGCCGGCTTTCGGCGCCGGCGCGCCGTCCTCGCCGACCGGCGCCAAAGCGTCGACCGCGTTGCGCACAAGATTGAAAAGCGCCCGATAGAGCTGTGTCGCGTCCGCGCGCAGGATCAGACCGTCCGGCGTCTCATTGCGCAGATCGACGCCGGCGACCACGCAATCGTCAAATACGTCATCGATGAGCGCACGCAAGTCGACAGGCTCGAGCTTCAGCGCCGAGGGATCCATTCTTGCGTAGCTCAACGTGTCGCGGCTGAGGGCGATGGCGCGGTCGAGCGCCGCGATCAGGCGCGGGCTCAGCTTTCGCACGCGCGGATCTTCGCTTTTCGCCAGCCGGTCGGACATCAGCTGCGCAGACGCAAGGATATTACGAAGGTCATGGCTAATTTTGGAAATGCCGGCGCCGAGCGCGGCAAGCCTTCTGCGTTCGGAAAGCAATGTCTGCGTACGGCCCTCCAGCGAGGCGAGGCTGCGCTCGGCGACGCCGATCTCGTCTGCGCGCCCGGACGGAACGAGGATGGCGCCCGGGTCTTCGAGATTATTCTCAAACTCCATCATGTTGCGCGTCACGCGCTTGACAGGGCCGACGATCATCGCGTTGAGCGCGGCGAACACCAGCGCCGCCGTCACCGAGGAGATGAGGATAGAAACGAGGAAAACATTGCGCGCAAAAATCTGGAGATTGCGGCGGAGCGCGGCCTGAGAAACGAACATGTCGACTTCAACGCCGGATGCGTTCGCCGGACGGCCGACAACGCGAATGGAATTGTCGCCTGATGAGAACATCGTCATCCAGGCGCTGGCGACCTGCCGCTGCGGCATGTCGCGATCAAGATTGACGAAGCGCGTGACACGCGCCTGGCTGGGCGTCAGGCGCGTCGTCATGACGGGCATTCGCGCGCCGTCGGTGTCGATGGCGACGCCGAGAATGTCGGCCGTGGCGAAGAGTTTCTCGGCGGTTTCGCGATCGATCATCTGATCGGGCGAGGCAAGCGCGAGCCCGACGAGATAGGCCGCGTCAAGACGGTCGCGGAGCCATGACATCCGGCGTTCGGATATCGACGGAACGAGCACGATCGCTTCCGCGATGAAGACGAAGATGATCGTCAGGATCAGGAGCTTCGCCGAAAGCGAGCGCCGCACGCGGTCGGCGAGCGTCGGCGACGCGCTCATGCTTCGAAGCCCTTCTTCCTGTCAGTCGAACGACGCCAGCAGCCTTACGAGCGTCCGCGTGCGGTCGGAAAACAACGTCGGCGTGTAGAAGGCGCCGCCCGCGCGCTTCGATATTTCCCCGCGCGTCGGATAGGGCGCGATATAAGCGGTCATGGACCCGATCTTCAACCGGTTCGCGAGCGCGAACGACCAGAGGCCGATGAGATCGCCGGCGCCGCGCCCGACGATCGTCGCCCCGAGGATCCGCCCGCCTTTGCCGATGAAGGCCTTGATGAAGCCTTCGGTGTCGCGTTCGGCCTGCGCGCGGTCGTTGTCCTTCAGCGGCCATTTGACGACACGGCAGGCGCTGTCCGCCGCTTTTGCGTCCGCCTCAGTGAGCCCCACAGCAGAGACCTCTGGGTCGCAGTAGGTCGCGCGCGGGCACAGCGCGTCGCGGCGCTTGGCCGGCGTCTTGAAGAGAATGTTCCGCACCAGCGTTGACGCGTGATCGCCGGCAAGGTGCGTGAACTGTAGGCCGCCGGCCGCATCGCCCGCCGCATAGATGCGCTTGTTCGTCGTGCGCAATCGCGCGTCGAGCCTCAGCTTGCCGCCGTCAAGCGCGATGCCCGCGTTTTCGAGACCAAGCCCGTCAAGATTGGCGCGGCGTCCGGCCGCCACAAGGAGGTGCGAGCCTTCGATGGTCTCGCCGGAATCGAGCGTTACGGCGACGCCGGCGCCGTTGCGCGCAATGCGGCTGATTTTGGCGTTTTCTCGAAGGGTGACGCCTTCGGCCGTCAGCCGCTTGCGAACGATGTCGACCGCTTCGGGGTCTTCCCGGTTGAGGATCGTCATGCCGTCGACGATCGTCACGGCCGATCCGAGCCGGCGATGGGCTTGCGCGAGTTCTGTTCCGATCGGGCCGCCGCCGACGACGATGAGGTGCGAGGGCAGCTGCCTGTTTGAGAAGATGCTTTCGTTCGTGAAGTGGGGCGTATCGGCGAGTCCGGGGATCGGCGGGGTCGCGGCCGACGAGCCCGTCGCGATGACGAAGTGCTTGGCCTCGATTTCGGCATCGCCCGCTTTGACGGCGCGCGGTCCGGTGAACGCGGCGCGCGCGCGAATGACAGTGACGCCGAGCCCCTCGAACCGCTCGACGCTGTCATGGGGCGCGATGGCGGCGATGACCGAGTGCACGTGGTCCATCACCGCCGCGAAATCGACGGCCGGTTCGCTTGCGGTCACGCCAAAGGTCTTCGCCTCGCGAATAGCGGCGGCGTGACCGGCGGCGGCGATCAGCGCCTTGGAGGGAACGCAGCCATAGTTGAGGCAATCCCCGCCCATTTCGCCTTTCTCAATGAGGACGACCTTGCGCCCCAATTGCGCGGCGCCCGCGGCGAAAGAGAGCCCGGCGGACCCCGCGCCGATGACGCAGATGTCGGCGATGATCTTGTCGCTCATTCAGGCGGATTCTTTCTTGCCAAAGCGCTTCAGCAATATCGGCAACAGCGCCAAAGCGGCGAGACCGACCATCGGCAGCAGCGTCGTCGGTTTCAACAGGATGCCGGACAAGGAAACGTTCTCGCCCGCGTCGAACGCCGCGCCCGCGGCATTGCCGATGCTCGCATAGACGAAGGAGCCCGGAACGATGCCGAAAAACGTGCCGACGACATAGTTGCGCAGCGACACGCCGAGCGCGCCCGCGCCGATATTGACGGCCCAGAACGGAAACACGGGCGCAAGGCGCAACAGGAACATGTAGCTCAGCTCATTTTCCCGAAAGCCCTGCTCCATCTGCGAGAGAAATCCCTTGGCGCGCTCGCGGAAGAAATCGCCCGCCGCCGTTTTCGCCGCGAAGTACACGACCACGGCGCCGAGCGTCGCCGCGAAGACGATCGCCGGCACGCCGACGGTAAGACCGAACAGGAACCCGCCGAAAACCGTGAGGATCGAGGCGCCGGGAAAGGAGATCGCCACCGCGGCGGCGTAAAGGAGCATGAAGGCGCCAAGCGCGACGATCGGCGATCCCGTGACCCAGGTCTTCAAGGCTTCACGGTTGTCGCGGAGCGTATCGAGGGAAAAATACCGGTCGAGATCGAACGCAAAGAAAGCGCCGAGCGCGCAAATGACGATCACGAGGGGCACAAAGCGGGCGAGGCTTTTCGGGGCGGGGGCGGCGGTCTTGGTCATCAAGCCTTCCTTGCAGGTCGAGGCGACCGCGACATCTTTTCCACGGCCGGCCGCCGCCCTAACAGGTTCGCCCGCCCTGACCCATGGAGGGGCACGCCGAATTGAGCGGGCGGGGCGTCACGATAGCGCGATTCCGGGCCGGTCCGTGCGACGTCCCCGCTTCGCTTGACGGCCTCCGACCCCTCGTCTAAGAGCCTCGCCCTCACGGCGGACGCCGCCGTCTTACGCCTTTCCGCGAGATCGACGATGAAGCGCACCTACCAACCGAGCAAGCTCGTCCGCAAGCGCCGCCACGGCTATCGGGCGCGCCTCGCGACCAAGAACGGCCGCAAGGTTCTCGCACGCCGCCGGTCCAAGGGCCGCAAGAAGCTTTCCGCCTGATCGCGCAAGCCGCGCCCTCGTCCTCTATCGCCGTTCTGCGCAAGCGGAGCGATTTTCTGGTCGCTCAGGCGGGTCTCAAAGCCGGCGCGTCGACGATGCTGCTCGCTCGAGCGAAAGCGCCAAACGGTCTCGGCGTTTCCCGCTTCGGGCTGACCGTCACCAAGAAACTCGGATCCGCCGTCATCCGGAACCGCATCAGGCGGCGCCTTCGCGAGGCCGCACGCGCCGTCTTTGCCGCAAATGCGCAGGCGGGATTTGATTATGTCGCGATCGCCCGGCCCGCGGCTCTTTCCGCCGACTTCGGCGTTTTGCTTGACGATATGAAGCGCGCCCTTTTAAGGCTCACCGCCCACCCCAAATAAGTCGCGTCGATTCGGGGGCCGGCCCGGGCCCCGTCCATCCTCCAGCAAGAGACCTTCATGGATCGCAACGTCATCCTGTTCATCGTTTTGACGGCGGCCGTGCTGATCGGCTGGGACGCGTTCGTCATCGGGCCGCAACGCGAAGCGATTCGCGCTGAACGGGCCGCCGAAGCGGTGACCGCGCCCGCGGCAGGCGACCTGACAGGCGATATTGTGAGCAGCGCCGCCGCGCCCGCATCGCTGTCGATCGACGAAGCGCTCGCAAAGGCGCCGGGCCGCGTGAAGATCGACACGCCCAACCTCACCGGGTCGATCAATCTTTCCGGCGCGCGGATCGACGATCTGTCTCTCAAGAAATATCGCGAAACGCTCGAAGACCCGGCGAGCCCGATGATCCGTCTGTTGACGCCCTACGACGTCGAGCACGGGCATTATGTCGAGCAGGGTTTCGGCATTCTCGCCGGCGACGATCGCGGCGTCAGGACCGACAGCGTCGCGTGGACGGCGCCCGCGGGCGCCGTGCTGACGCCGAAATCGCCGGTGACGCTGACGGCGACGATCGGCGCCTTGACCTTCATCAAGACCTATTCCGTCGATGACGACTTCATGTTCACCGTGAAGCAGATCGTGCGTAATGACGGCGAGGCGGAAGCGCGCGTCGCCCCTTATGGCCTCGTCGTGCAGCGCGGCGTTCCCGAAGGCGCCGGCAAGCAGCCGATCCTGCATGAAGGCCCCGTCGCCGTCGTCGGCGACAAGCTCTATGAGAACAAATACCCGAAGGCGATCAAGCGCGAGATTGACGTCGACGGCGATCGCGGCTGGGTCGGCATCACCAACAAATACTGGCTCGCCGCCGCAGCGCCGCCGCAGAACGAACCGATCAAGATTTCGATGCGCAATGTCGGCACCGCCTCGGCGCCGATTTTCCGCGCTTACTACGCGCTCGGCGAGCGCTCGGTCGGACCGAAGCAATCTGTCGAACTGACCTCGCACATTTTCGGCGGCGCGAAAGACGTCGATATTCTGCAGAAGTACGAAAAGCCGGTCGACCAGGGCGGCCTCGGCATCTGGGACCTCGACCGCGCGGTCGACTGGGGCAATTTCTTCTTTCTGACGCGGCCGATTTTCTTCCTGCTCAACTATTTCGGCAATCTCACCGGCAATTTCGGCGTCGCCATTCTGCTCCTGACGCTCGTCGTCAAGGCGCTGATGTTCCCTCTCGCCAACAGCGCTTTCGACGCTATGTCGAAAATGAAGAAGCTGCAGCCGAAGATGGAAGAGCTGAAAGCGCGCGCCGGCGACGACAAGATGAAGCTCCAGCAGGAAATGATGGAGCTCTACAAGAAGGAGAAGATCAACCCGCTCGCGGGCTGCCTGCCGATCTTGCTGCAGATGCCGATCTTCTACGCGCTTTATAAGGTGCTGTTCGTCACCATC
>CAZHUI010000110.1:0-9138 GCA_964535605.1 uncultured Caulobacterales bacterium | reverse complement strand
CGCTATCGCGGCCATTCGATGTCGGATCCCGCGAAATACAGGACGCGCGAGGAAGTCGATCAGATGCGCGAGCACAACGATCCGATCAAACGCTGCGAGCAGCGCATCCTCGACGGCAAGCACGCGACCGAGGCCGACCTGAAAGCGATCGACACCGAGATCAAGGCGACCGTGAAGGACGCGGCCGATTTTTCGCTCGAAAGCCCGGAGCCTGCGGCGTCAGAGCTTTACACGGACGTGCTCGCCTGAAGCCCCTTTGTCTTCTTCACGTCTTTCCCTCCTTCGCGATGGGCGGACAACAGCGCCGGCTCGCTTCTCTCATTGCGGGCCTCGGAGAAGCGTTCGATCACCGTATCCTATCGCTCGATGGCGACCTTGGCGCCGCGGCGCTGTTGCCGGCCCGCGTGACGGCCGAGGCGTTTCCCTTTCACAAGTCGGCGCTGGTCGATTTCCGCAATCTGTCGCGATTTGCGGCGGTATTGCGCGATTTCGCACCGGACGTTCTGTGCACGTATAATTGGGGATCGCTCGAAGCTGCGCTGGCGAATCGCTTCGGATGGAAGACGCCGCATGTTCACCATGAGGACGGCTTCGGCCCCGACGAACTTGCGGGCGAGCAGAAACGGCGGCGAATTCTCGCGCGGCGGCTACTTTTGCAGGGCAGCTTCGTTACCGTGCCGTCGGCGGGGCTGTTGCGCATCGCTAAGGAAGTCTGGCGGCTTGACCCGGCGCGCCTCTCTCGAAACCCCGTCGGGGTCGATCTTGCGCGCTTCCAAGTTTCAGACCGTCCTTATCGCCGCGCGCCGGTTACCGTCGCCGCCATCGGCGCCCTGCGGAAAGAGAAAAATTTCGCGCGCCTCATCGCCGCTTTCGAACGCGCGGACGAAGGCAGGCGCGCGCGGCTGTTCATTTATGGCGAAGGTCCCGAGGCTGACGTGCTGCGCGGACGCGCCGCGCAAAGCCCGGCCGCCGATCGCATTTCACTCGCCGGACCGACATCGGCGCCGCAAGCCGCGCTGGCGGAGGCTGATATTTTCGCATTGTCGTCCGACACCGAGCAGACGCCGGTCAGCCTGATCGAGGCGATGGCCTCAGGCCTTCCCGCGATCGCGCCTGACATCGGCGACATCCGCGCAATGGTGAGCGCGGCGAACGCCGCCTTCATTGCGCCGGCGGGAGACGACGACGCCTATGTCGCCGCGCTCGCCGCGCTGATAGAGGACGCCGATCTTCGCGAACGCCTCGGCCGCGCCAATCTTGCGAAATCCGGATCCTTTGACGAGCGTGCAATGATCGACGCGTTTCGCGCGCTCTATCTCCGTGCGGCGCAAAAGGCGGCCTGATGCGCGCGCGCCTCCTAACTACGTTCGACCGCGAAGCGCTGCTCGCCGAATGGTCGAGGCTCTATGCGCTCGCCGAGCCGAACTTCTTTCAGGCGCCGCCCTTTATCGGCGCCTGGCTCGACGCCGCCGGCGACGGCGTTCGCCTGCTGCGCGTCGATGAGGGCGGCGCGACGGTTGCGCTCGCTTTTGTCAGCGCGCCCGCGGGCGGAGGGCTCGGTCCGCGCGCCATGCGCTTCGGCGAAACAGGGCGGCCGGCCTTCGATCGTCTCTATGTCGAATATCAGGATTTTCTGATGGCGCCGGGCGCCGGGGACGGCGCGCGCGACGCCGCGCTCGACGCGCTTATCGACGGCGCGCCTGAAATTTCGGAGTTCGTCTTCCGCAATGCACGCCCGGCGCTCGGCGGCGCTTGCCGGCGCGCAGCCGAACGGCGCGGTCTCGCTCTGCGCGTGCTGCTGGCGCAGCCGACTTTCGCCGTCGATCTTGCGCCGGGCGCCGCCGGCGTCTCCGCGTCGCTGCGCGCGAAAATCCGCCGCAGCCTTAGCCGTTATGAAGAGCGGGGACCCGTCCGGCTTACCGCCGCGGCGACGCCGGAAGACCGCGGCGCGGCCTTGCGCGATCTGATCGACCTCCATGAGACGTCCTGGAAGGAACGCGGCGACAATGGCGCCTTCGCCGATGGTTCGCTGCGACAGTTTCATGAGCGGTTGATCGCGGCGGAGCCGGAGACGGTTGACCTTCTTCGCCTGACCGCCGGCGATGAAACCATCGGCATCCTTTACAATTTCATCGCCGGAAAGCGCGTCTATAACTACCAGAGCGGCTTTCGGATCGAGGCGGACAATCAGCTTGCGCCGGGCTTTTCAGCGCATTGGCTGGCAATCGCTCGATACCGCGAGCAGCGCTACGCCGCCTATGACCTGATGGCGGGCGAGGCGGATTACAAACGGCGGCTCGGCCGGGAGGGGGAGGCGCTCACCTCGCTCGTCATTGAGCGGCGAAGCGTTCTGCAACGGGCAAGATCCCTTGCACGCCGGATTCGGCGCGCAGGAACGCGTCAAACATGATGACGGTCCAGAGTTCCTGCGAATAATCGGCCGAGCCGGCGAGATGCCGTTCGGCCATGTCGGTCACCGCCGCCTCATCGAGGGCGCCGCTGTCGCGCCAGTAGGACGAATCGTCAATGCGCCGCAGCGGTCCGGCGGGATCGCGCAGCCATGACGCGACTGGCGGGCTGAAACCGCGTTTGGGCGCCCGCAGGATTTCCCGGTCGACCCGCTCGCTGAGCGCCGCCTTGAGGATACGCTTGCCCGACGAAGTCGACGCGCGGAAGCGCGCCGGCAGGCGGAACGCCCATTCGGCGAGCCGGTGATCGAGAAAAGGGGCACGCACCTCAAGCCCGTGCGCCATCGCCGCGCGGTCGATCTTTGTCAGCATGCGGCCCGGCAGCCAGGAATGAATGTCAATGAGCTGCGCCTGGGCGAGCGCGTCGAGCCGGTCATCCGTATGCCCCGCAATGGCATTGACGGGATCATACGCGCCGAGCGACCGGCGCAGGTCGCGCGACATCATCGCCGCCGCGCGATCGGGCAGCGAGGCCGACACCGCGCGCGCATAGGCGCCGACATTGTCCTCGCCAAGCGCTTGCAGCGTCGTCTTGAACCGCAACGGCCGAGGGGCCCAGTCGAGTTTCGGATAGACGGCGCCGAGCCCGCCGAAGGTCGCGCGCCGCGCCGCCGCCGGAAGCGCGCGCCGCCAGCGGTCTTCGCCCATGAACATTCGGTATCGGCGATAGCCGCCGAAAATTTCATCGCCGCCGTCGCCGGAGAGCGCGACGGTCACATGCCGGCGCGCGGCGCCGCAGACGAGATAGGCGGGAATGGCGGAAGGGTCCGCGAAAGGCTCGCCATAGACATGCGCGATGCGGTCGATGAGGCCCGCAACCTTGGCGCTCGCGACTTCCTCGACATGCTCGGTCTTGTAACGCTCCGCAGTCCGGCGCGCGTCCTCGCGCTCGTCATATTTGGCGTCATCGAAGCCGATCGTGCAGGTGCGGACCTCGCCGCCCTTCAGCGCCATCGAACTGACGATCGCGGCGCTGTCGACGCCGCCGGAAAGGAACGCGCCGAGCGGCACGTCGGCGACGCGCTGCTCCTCGACAGCGTCATCAAGGAGCGCAAGCAGCTCTTCCTGCGCAGCCTTGAAATTCACCGATGGGTCGGCGTCGAAAACGGGGCGCCAATAGCGATGCGACGATGGCCGGCGCCCCGGGCCGATCGTCAGCATGCTGCCGGGCTCGAGCCGCCGCACCTGCCGATAGATCGTCTTGGGTTCGGGCACATAGCCATAGAGAAAATAATCGGCGATCGCATCCGGCGCATGATCGAACCGCATCAGGTGCGCCGCACGCAGCGCGCCGATTTCGGAAGCGAACAGGAGGAAACCGTCCGGCGTCTCGCAATAATAAAGGGGCTTTTCGCCGAAACGATCGCGCGCCAGCGTCATGGTGCGCGTGTTGCGGTCCCAATAGGCGAAGGCGTACATGCCGCGCAGCTTGTCGAGAAAGGCGCGCCCCTCGCGATGCAGCCCTTCAGCGAGAACCTCGCAATCAGAATCGGTGCGCATCTCGACGCCCTTGTCGGCGAGTTCGCGCGCGAGCGTCCGGTAGTTGTAGATTTCGCCGTTAAAGATCAGGACGCCGCCGCCGGACGCTGTCCGCATCGGCTGCGCGCCGCCGGCGAGGTCGATGATGGCAAGTCGCCGGTGGCCGAGACCGATCCCGTCCTCGACGAAATATCCCTCGCCGTCAGGGCCGCGATGGGCGAGCGCGTCGGTCATGCGCTTCAGCGCCGCGCGATTGATCTCGCGCGAGCCTCTGATGTCGATGATCCCGGCGATCCCGCACATGGGTCAGCGCCTCGCGCCTGATGCGGGACGTCGCCTGCCGCTTGGCGCGGCGGTCAACGCAGTCATCCACGGTCCCCCATGCAACCTCTGGCGCCGTACCGCTAACGGCCGCCAGTTTACATAACGCTTATTCCACAAGCGCGGACGCAGGCGCCATAGCCGGTGCGCTTTTTCGGTCGCCGAAATGGCGGGCGGCAATGATCAGCGCCAGAACGAGGCCAATATAGAAAAGCCAGCCAAAGGCGACATGTTCAGGGCCTGTACCGATCCGCATGTCGCTGAGGGTCGCGGCGAGCACGATGAAATAGGCGCGCAGCCAATTGGCGACGACCGCGAGCGCAATCGCGGCGGCGGCAAAGAGAGCCGGCCGCCGCCACCCGCGAAAAGCCAGATGCGCGGCGAGGACCGCGATCATGGCGCCGGCAAGAAGGAACCGCAGTCCGGCGCAGCTCTCCGCCATCTCGAACCGACCGGCGCCGGTCGTCAGGAGGACGCCCTCGCGCAGCGTCTCAATCCCCGAAAGGTTAAGGAGCGTCGCGACCGCAATCGCGGCCGCGCTCTGCAGGGCCGGAATGAGGCTCTCGCCGAAGGGAACCATGAAAATCAGGAAGCCGAAAGCGAACGCCGACCGCCGCACGAATTCCCGGCCGAGGCACAGGACCGCCGCGCCGATGATTCCGGCGACGACGCTCCCATGGCCTATGATCGCGGCGTCCATCATCCGCCCCAACACGGTAAAGGCGAAAGCGGCGACTAAGATGACCGCGCCGGCTGCGTCGACGCGAAAAGGGGCCGCGCGCCAGTCCCGCGCGTCAAGCACGAGCCACAGCGCAATCGGCGCCGCCAGCCAGCCATGATGGTAACTGGAAGAGTAAGTCCACTGGCGCACCATGTCCGCGCCTTCCGGCGCAGTGATCGCCAGCAAGGCGAGCGTCAGCGCCGAGAAGGCGAGGGCGTGATTGCGTTCGGGACGCAACCGAAAGGCTTGAGGAACAACCATGGCGACTTAGGGTGAAGCGGCCGCAGGCGCCGTGCAAGCACCGGTCCAGATTGTCGCCGGGATTTTCGACCGCTGCCTACTGCGCAGCGCTGCCGGCGTCGTTCGCCGTGAAGCAGGTGAGGTTCACCGACAGAATTTTGGCGCAGGCTGCAGCCGCTTCCGATTCCGTCAAATTGACGAAGCGCGAGCGGTAGAGGAGGCCGCCGTCGAGCTTGGGCATCGGCGACACGGCGCGCGTACGGTCAATAAGACCAGCGGCGATCGCCGCCGTTTCAAGCTCTGTTTGCGCCATTTCCTTGGTCGAATAGGCGCCGATCTGGACGCTCCAGACGCCGCGCTCTTCGATGTCGCCTTCGCCCATCGTCTCATCGGAAGGCGCTATGGCCGAGAGGCGCACCCGCTCATATTCATTAAAGTCGTCGCTGTCGGCGGCGGCAATCAGCGCCGAAATGCCGTCGCCCGCGGACGGCTCGCCAATCGGGCCGAGGCCCGCGGCGGCAAGGCGGATCTCGTCGCGCATCGCATCACTGTCGGCAAGCGTCGGCGTCGCATTGCGTTGGGCGAGTTCCGCGACAAGCGTCGGCTTGAGGCGCGGCGTCGGCTTGAGGCGGTGAACGGCGGCGAGAAGGAGCGGGTTCGCTTCGATATCGGCGAAGGCGGTTGTCAGGATTTCAGCCATATGCGCGTCGCGGGTTCTGACCGAACGGCCGCCAAGGACGACCCCGATGAGGCGCTGACCGTCGCGGGTCGCCGTCGTCGCAAGGTTAAAACCCGAGCGCTGCGTGTAGCCGGTCTTCAAGCCGTCGGCACCGGCATAAGTCCGCACCAGCGCGTTATGCGTGCGATAGGTGCGGCCGTTCCAGGCGAAGTCCTGCGTGTTGAAATAGGGAAAATACTGCGGGTAATCCTTGATCAGGCGCTGGGACAAGGTCGCCAGATCGCGCGCGGTCGTCATTTGCTTGGAATTCGGCAGGCCCGACGCGTTCTTGAAGGTCGTGTTCATCATGCCGAGCTGACGTGCCCGCGTCGTCATAAGCTGCGCAAACTTCCATTCCGAGCCCGCGACGCCTTCAGCGACGGTCACCGCGACGTCATTGGCGGATTTGACGACCAGCGCCTTGATCGCGTCATCGACCGAAATCGTCGATCCGGCGGCGAGGCCGAGCTTTGACGGCGGCTGGCCCGCGGCCTGCGCCGAAACGGTCAGCATCGAATCCGGATTGAGGCGCCCCGCTTCCAGTTCCTCGAAAAGGACGTAGAGCGTCATCATCTTGGTCAACGACGCCGGATAACGCTTCTGGTCGATATATTTGTTGAGGAGAATGTCGCCGGTGTCGGCGTGGATAACGATGGCGGCGTATTGGGGAGCGGGGGCCGCGCGCCTTTTCTTCTTGGCGGCGGCGTCAGCCGGGGATGCGAAAGCGGCCGCGAAAACGGCGATGGTGATGGCGGAAAATAGAACACGCAACGAAACGCTCATCGCCCACACCTTGCTACAATCGTGGCGTCTTGCAACTTAATTTTGACCCGCCGCCCCACGATTCCCGTCCCGCGCCCTTCCAGGCTTCGACCAGATACCCCTCGACCACGCCCGCTTTTCGCTGGCCTGATGAGAGCCAGTCAGCAAAGCGCGTGCCGCCCCCATTTTTATCGCGGCGGAATTCCGACCATCGGTTTCGTCAGTAAACAAGTGGTTAATGGTAAAATTTGAGAGGGTCGTTCCCCCCTCCCGGGCCGGGCCGGCTCGGGGAAAATTGGGTTGCCAGGATTCCCTTTTCTGGATTGCTGCAATGCGAAAAATGCACTTGACGGGGGCAAGGGTCGCCATTATGTTGCATCGCACAATAAGTCGAAACGCCGGCCGCCTTTGAGCGCCGGGCAAAAATCGGGAGACCCACAATGGCCACCAAGAAAACCGCCGCCGCTGAAGGCTTTGAGACGCTCGGCTTCAACACCGACACCTTCAAGGACGGCTACGAGAAATTCGCCAAGAGCTTGAATTCATTTGCTGATTTCCAAAAAGGCTCGCTTGAGGCGATGATGGCGTCGACGAACGCCTTCGCCAAGGGGCTTGAGAAGGCCGCCTCGGCGCAAGCGAGCTTCGTGAAAGAACAGTACGAAGAAACCGTCGCGCTCGCCAAAGCCGCCTCTTCATCGAAGAGCGTCCAGGAAACGATCGAATTGCAGACGGAATTCGCCCGCACGGCGTTCGAGCGCAATCTCGGCCATGCCACCAAGCTCGCCGATCATTGGAACGGCGTCGCCAAGGAAGCGGCCGAGCCGATGACGAAGCGCTATGCCGAATTCGTCGACATGGTTCAGTCCTACCGCGCGTAACAGTTTGCGGCTTTGTTGCGTTAAGAAAACGCCCGGCCCTTAAGGCCGGGCGTTTTCATTTTCGCGTGCGCAGCGAATTTATCCCGCCTGGCGGATTTCCTACTTTTCAATCGGCCCGCAATACATACTTAATGGCGGCGCGGCGGAATCGCGCCGGAAGCGTCAATGGGCCGATGGCGAACAACGAAGACAACGAACAGGGACCGGGCGGCGATGTCGGCGTCGGCGTCGTCACCAAGACGGCGCCAAAGACAAAGCGTCCCTCGCTCTACAAGGTCCTCCTCCTCAACGACGACTACACCCCGCAGGAATTCGTCGTCTGGCTCCTCCAGGCCGTGTTCAACAAGGAGGGCGAGGACGCCGTTCGCATTATGCTCCATGTCCATCAGACGGGCGTCGGCGTGTGCGGCGTTTACACCTACGAAGTCGCTGAAACGAAAGTTGCGCAAGTGATGGAGCTGTCGCGCCGGCATCAGCATCCGCTCCAGTGCACGATGGAAAGGGATTAAAGTGGCGTCCTTCAGTAGAAATCTCGACGAGTCTCTCCATCGCGCGATCGCGCTCGCGTCCGAGCGCGACCACGAACTGGTGACGCTCGAACATCTGCTCCTGGCGCTGACGACCGACCAGGACGCCGCGGCGGTGATGCGCGCTTGCAATGTCGATCTTGAGGAACTGCGGCGAAACCTTTTTGAATTCATCGAAAACAACCTCGCCAATCTCAAGACCGACGCACCCGAACAGGCAAAGCCGACTGCGAGCTTCCAGCGCGTCATCCAGCGCGCCGTCATTCATGTTCAATCGTCGGGGCGCGAGGAAGTGACGGGCGCCAACGTCCTCGTCGCGCTGTTCGCCGAACGCGAAAGCCACGCTGCGCATTTCCTGCAGCAGCAGGACATGACGCGATTCGATGCGGTCAATTACATCTCGCATGGGCTCGCCAAGCGCCCCGGCGAAACGCAGCAGAAAACGCCGCGCGGCGCACAGGAAGAAAGCGAGGGCGGGGGAAAGCAGAACGAGAGCGCGCTTTCCGCCTATTGCGTCGACCTCAACGAAAAAGCGCGCAAGGGCAAGATCGATCCCCTGATCGGGCGCGGTCCCGAGATTGAACGCTCCATCCAGGTGCTCTGCCGGCGCCGAAAGAACAATCCGCTCCTCGTCGGCGATCCGGGCGTCGGAAAGACGGCGATCGCCGAAGGGCTCGCGCGCAAGATCGTCGATGAAGAAGTGCCGGAAGTGCTGGCGAATTCGACGATCTTTGCGCTCGACATGGGCGCGCTTCTCGCCGGAACGCGCTATCGCGGCGATTTTGAGGAGCGTATCAAGTCGGTGCTGAAAGAGCTGGAGCAGCACGACGACGCTATCCTCTTCATCGACGAAATCCATACGGTGATCGGCGCCGGGGCGACGTCGGGCGGCGCAATGGACGCTTCGAACCTTTTAAAGCCGGCGCTGCAGTCGGGGACGCTCCGCTGCATGGGCTCGACGACCTACAAGGAATACCGCCAGCATTTCGAGAAGGACCGGGCGCTTTCCCGCCGTTTCCAGAAG
>CAZHUI010000109.1:0-9285 GCA_964535605.1 uncultured Caulobacterales bacterium | reverse complement strand
CCGGAATAGCCGCCAGTGACGATGGCGTTCTTGCCGGAAAGTTCGACGCTGCGAACGACTTCGGCCGCCGTCGATTTCGCCGTGAAGCCGGAATGGATGAGTTTCTGGTCCGCCGCCGCCATGTCAGCCTCCGAAATGGTTGATGGAGGAATAGGCGACGCCGCCGTCGACGGCGATCGTCTCGCCGACGACGTAATCGCCTGCGCGGCTGGCGAGGAAAATCGCTACGCCCGCCATGTCTTCGTCCGCGCCGATGCGCCCCGCCGGCACCATGCCCGCGACTGCCTCGCCATGATCGCGCGCAGCCTTGTTCATCTCCGACGCGAAGGCGCCGGGTGCAATGCCCGCTACGCAGATGTTGTCCTTGATGAGGCGCGCGGCCATGCGGCGCGTCAGGTGGATGAGCGCCGCCTTCGACGCCTGATAGGAATAAGTCTCCCACGGATTGATGCGAATGCCGTCGATTGAGGCGATCATGATCACCTTGCCGGGCTTTTCCTTCGTCGCCGCGGATTTCAGGCGGCCATGGAAAACCTGCGTCAGGAAAAACGGCGACTTGACGTTGAGGTCCATCACCTTGTCCCAGCCGCTCTCCGGAAAGTCGTCAAACTCGGCGCCCCATGCCGCGCCGGCGTTGTTGACGAGGATATCGAGCGAGGTCTCGTGATGGCCGTAGGCGCGCTCGAGGATCTTGCAGCCCTCGACCGTCGCGACGTCCTGCGGGATCGCTTTGCAATGCCCGTATTTCGATAACTCCTCCGCCGCCGCCTCGCACTGGTCGGCCTTGCGCGCCGAGATGTAGACGCGCGCGCCTTGCTCCAGGAACCCGCGCGCGATCATCTTGCCGATCCCGCGCGAGCCCCCGGTGATGAGCGCGGTGCGGTTCTGGAGGGAGAAGAGGGATTTCATTGGCACTATCCTCTAGGTTTTCGCGCCCGTAAGCGCGAGGAACAGAAACCCTGCGCCGATCGCAAGACAGAGCGGCGAGTAAAACTGAACGTTCAGCGTCGCGAACGGTTCAGCAATCCACGTCTTGTAGATCGAAAGATGTGCGAGCCCCGCTACGCCACGAGCAAGAAAGATCGCCCCGGCGGCGATCGCGGCGATTCGCGCCAAAGTGTGAGACACGAACGGTAAAACGCCAGAAGCGAAGAGCGCGATAAACCCCGCTCCCATAATCAGCGCGGCGACAATCAGCGTTACTCCCGTCCCTGGCATATTCTTCAGATGAGGCGCGCCAACGACCGTCTTGATGAGTTCCTGCTCCGTCGCGGCCGGCCAAAAGCCGCCGAACCCCCAATAGGCGTGAAGCAGCGCGATCCCCGCGAGTACGAAGAACAGAATGACACCGATTGCCGCTGACATTATTCCGCTCCGAATTTCCGCCGCCATTCCGCGACCTGCTCGTCCTCGATTTTTTTGAATAGCACGTCCGCAGGCTTGAAAGGGCGGCCCGGCTTCAGGACACCAAGCGCTTCCTTCGCCGAGGTCGGCCATTTTCCCGAATCCTTCGGGTCGAGGCCAAAAATTGCTAACATCTTTTCCGCCGTCGCCGGAATTATCGGGGCCGACAGCAATGCAAAAAGCGCGATGAGATTGAGGCCCGCCCGCACACCCGCCGCCGCGCGCGCCGGATCGGTTTTGAACGCCGTCCATGGCGCCGCGATCTGGAGATATTCATTCCCCGCGACCCAGATGCCGCGCAGCTCCGCGCAAGCCTTGCGGAACTCCATCGCCTCAAGCGCCGCGGTATAGGCGGCGATCTTGGCGTCGAGATCGGCAATCAGCTTTTCTTCGACTGGGCCATAGGCGCCCTCGCCCGGGACCTTTTCGCCAAACTTCGACGCGCAAAAGCGCGTGATGCGGTTGACGAAATTGCCGAGGACGTCGGCGAGGTCCTTGTTCACCACAGACGCAAAATGTTCGAGCGTGAACGACGCGTCATCGGACTCTGGCGCGTTCGCCATCAGGTGCCAGCGCCAGTAATCGGCGGGGAGCAATTCCAGCGCCTGATCCATGAATATGCCACGGTTCTGGCTCGTAGAGAATTTGCCGCCATACCAGGTGAGCCAATTGAGCGACTTAAGCGTGTCGACAAGCTTCCACGGCTCCTTCGAGCCGAGGATCGTCACCGGGAACGAGACCGTGTGGAAGGCGACATTGTCCTTGCCCATGAACTGGACATAACGGACGTCGCGCGCACCCTCGTCGAGCCGCCACCATGATCGCCAGTTCCGGTCCGGCGCGGCGCCCGCCCATTCCTCCGTACACCCGATATATTCGATAGGGGCGTCGAACCAGACGTAATAGACCTTCTTGTCGAAACCGGCGCGCGGCTCTCCTTCATAGGCGACCGGCACGCCCCAGTAGAGGTCGCGCGTGATCGAGCGGTCCTGCAAGCCTTCCTTGATCCATTTTCCGGCGATTGACTTCGTGAGGTTCGGCCAGCTCTCTTTCGAGGCGACCCATGCCGCAATCGCGTCCTGCATTTTTGATTGAAGCAGATAGAGGTGCTTCGTCTCGCGCACTTCGATGTTGCGCGAGCCGGAAATCGACGAATAGGGATCCTTCAACTCAATCGGGTCAAGCAGCGTACCGCAATTGTCGCACTGGTCGCCGCGCGCCTTCTCATAAGCGCAGTTAGGGCATGTTCCCTCGACATAGCGGTCAGGGAGAAAGCGCGCGTCGTCGATCGAGTAGATTTGCCGGTCGGTGCGTTCCTCAATGAGTCCGTTGTCTTCGAGGACCTTGGCGAAATGCTGCGTCAATCGTTTGTTCGGCGCGTTCGACGACCGGCCAAAATGGTCGAAGGAAAGGCCAAATTCAGCGCAAGCGCGCTTTTGGATGTCGTGCTGCTCGGCGCAATAGGTCTCGACGCTCTGGTTCGCGGCGCGCGCCGCAAGCTCGGCGGGCGTGCCATGCTCGTCCGTCGCGCATAGGAACAAGACCTCGTTCCCGCGCGCTCGTTCAAACCGCGCATAGACGTCCGCCGGCAGCATCGAGCCGACCAGATTCCCGAGATGCTTGATGCCGTTAATATAGGGGAGCGCGGAGGTGATGAGGATGCGGGCCATGGCCCCTTGAAGCGGTCTTTTGCGGCTTTCGTCAACAGACGGCGAAGGGTGGCCCTGTTCTTGAAATCCGCTCCCCCATTCGCCGTTTCAATGTTGATTGGTGGTCCCCCTTGTCCCGTTTGAAGACTTTGTTCGCTGGCCTGACGCTGGCTTTGGCCCTTCCCGCCGCCGCTAACGCCGCCGTTGTCACGGTGCGCGACAACCCCGCCAATGGCGGATCGGTCTTCGCAACCGGCCTCGGCCGAAGCGTTGCGATCCGCCATGACGGCGTCAACCGGACGGTCGGGGCAGGCGTTTTCAGCCTTCAATACGGCGCCGGCGGAACGTGGACTGACTTCTTGACCTTTTGCCTTGAGCTATCCGCGACGCTAACGCTGCCGAAGGATCACGAACGCATCGACGGCGGCGCCTATTTTCTTAGCGCCGACGACCGCAGCGCGCTCGGCATTCTCTACGGCAATTTCATGACGGCCGACTACGGCCTCGCGAACGCCGACACCGGCGCGGCTATGCAGGTCATCATCTGGGAGATCGTCGAGGACGGCGCGGCGAACTTCGATCTCGGCGGGGGATCGTTCAAACTCCTCACAGAGGGCGTTCATGCCGAGGCCATGGCTCTCTGGGCCCTTCTGACATCGGGCGCCTTCAAGCCCATCGCCTTCGACGTCTTCGCCGCGCGCGGCACGCAGGACCTTCTCGTCAACGAAGTGCCGGTTCCGGGCGCGCTCATACTCTTCGGCACCGCAGTCGCCGCGGGGGGCGCCCTGAGGCGCCGCCGAAAGGCCTGACACAATAGAGTTACGCGCCCTGCGTATCTGGGCGCGAAGGGGGGCGAGGCGCTCGCGAAGGCGTATTCTTCGCGGGCGCCTTGTTTATTTGGTCATGGGATATGTCTTTTTCATATAGGCCCAGGACTTTGCGATGATCTGGCCAAGGACGCCGACATCGACGTCGGAGAGCTTGTTCACGTAGAGGCAGCTTTTGCCGATCTTGTACTTGCCGAGGCGCTTGAACAGCGGGTCATCTTCCGGCGCCCCGCCCATTACGTAAAACACCATCGCGGCCCCGCGCGGCGAAAAGCCCGCGGCGCACATGTCGCCTTCGCGCCCTGACTCGTATTTGTAGTGATAGGAGCCGAACCCGACAATAGTTGGGCCCCACATTTTCGGTTCGGCGCCGGTGATCGACTTGTACATCGACAGCGCCGTCTCCGCGTCCTTGCGGCGGACGGGATTATCGACCTTGGCGATAAAGTCCTTCACGCTGACGGCGGTCGGCTTTGTCTTCATATCCGCTTTTTTTGGAGCAGCCTTTTTCAAAGGCGCCTTCGTCGCGGATTTCTTTGCGGCCGCTTTCTTTTTCGTCGCCTTACTCGCAGGGGACTTTGTCTTCGCCGGCGCCATCGTCAATGCTCCTTGAGGCTCTCGATTCCGCGCGCTTCGGCGGCGGCCCAGTCCGCTGGAAGGCGCCGGGACGTCCAGAAAAAAGCGCCAGCGGCGAGGAGGCTGGTGATGCCGAGCGTCGTTAGCGCCATCTTGAGACCGATCACTTCGCCGTAGCTTCCGGCGAAGAGGTCCGATGTCCACCCGACCCACAAAGGCGCGAAGCCGAGCGCGAATAGATTCAGGATCAGGAACAGAAAGGCGATCGCAAAGGCGCGCAGCCGCACCGGCGCCAGCGTCTGAATGAGCGCAAACGAAGGCCCGAGATAAAGGCCGAGGCCAAACAGGAAAGGCGCGGACCAGAAAAACGCCCAGAATGGCGTTCCCGCCCAGGTCGACAGGAACCCCGCCGGGATCGTCAACAGCATGCCGAGACCCGGAATAACGAGATAAGCGCGCTTGTCGCGTTTGCCGAACCGGTCGGTCAGCCAGCCGCCGGCCCAGGTGCCGATCCCGTAGACGACGCCGTTCAGGATGCCGAGCGGCACCGTTATCTCCGTATACGAAAGATCGAACGTGCGCTTGTAAAAATCGACAACCCACAGTCCGACGCCATAGCCCGTAAACGACGCGAGCGCGGTGGCGACCGCGATCCCCCAATAAGACCGGATTTTGACAAGTTCGGCGACGCCTTCCTTGAAGCCGATCTTTGCCGCGCCGCCGTCGGCGGCGCCGCGGATCGGCTCTTTCACGGTCAATTTCAACAAGATCGCGAGCAAGATTCCCGGCAGGCCGACGATGAAAAAGGCGTTGCGCCAGCCGAGATTTTGCACGACCCAGCCGCCGGCGAGAAAGGCGAACATCTGTCCGAACGGAATGCCGAGCGAATAAATCGACAGCGCCGTCGAGCGCTTTTCTTTCGGGAAATAGTCGGCGATCAGGGAATGCGACGGCGGCGACCCCCCCGCCTCGCCAATGCCGACGCCGACGCGGGCGAGCGCCAGGTGCATTGCGTTTTGAGCAAGGCCCGAGAGCGCCGTGAAAGCCGACCAGACCGCCAGGGACACCGAAACGATCGACACGCGGTTAAAACGGTCGGCAAGCCATGCGATCGGAATGCCGAGCGTCGTATAGAGCACTGCGAAAGCGAGGCCCTTCAACAGGCCTAACATGGAATCGGAAAGACCGAGTTCAGCCTTGATCGCCGGCGAGACGATGGCGATGATTTGCCGATCGACGAAGTTGAAGGTGTAGACGACCGTCAGGACGCCGAGCACATACCAGGCGTAACTGTCAGTTTTCGCCGGCGGCGCGGTGGCGGGCGGCGAAGCGGGGGGCGCTTCAGAAGCTGCTTCGGTCAACGGTTAAATCCGGTGACGCAGGAAAACGCCGCTTGGCCGATCGCCGCGACCGCGCGCGGGTTATCAAACTCAAGGAGCTTGTCGATCGCCTTGCCCGGCGTGTCGGCACGGGCGAGGCCGACTGTATAGCGCGCAAGATCGTTAAGATCGTCGTCCGAAAGCCGATCGTCGAGGTCATCGACCATGCAGGAGGCCATTTTCGGCGAAAGCCCTATCGCCTCGAACCGGTTTTCAAGGGTCGCGCGCGCCGCCGTCGCGCAGGCGGACAGGCAAAAGATCGCGACAGCGAGGCTGGCGAGACGCATGAGGGTCCTCCCGGGGGCTGATGTTCTGTGCATGGCCTTTTGCAAGGCGGCGGAGCTTGCGTAAGATTGCTTCGGTGCGCAAGCGGCGGGCGAAGGAATTCCAATGAAAGCAATGATGAGCGTCGAACCGGGCGGACCGGACAGCCTGAAACTGATCGACGCGCCGACGCCTGAGCCCGGTCCCGGCCAGATTCGCATTGCGGTGAAGGCAGCCGGCGTCAACTTTCCGGATACGCTCATCATCCGCGACATGTACCAGTTCCGCCCGCCCCGCCCCTTCGCGCCGGGCGGCGAGGTTTCGGGCCTCGTCGAGGCAGTCGGCGACGGTGTCACGGCGTACAAGGCCGGCGACCGCGTGCTCGCCATGACATTACATGGCGGCTACGCATCCCATCTCGTCGTCGATGCAAAGGCGGCGGCGAAAATCCCCGACGCGATGCCGTTCGATGAGGCCGCCGGCTTCTTGATGACTTACGGCACTTCGCATTACGCGCTGAAAGATCGCGCGATGCTCAAACCAGGCGAGTCGCTGTTCATTCTCGGCGCGGCTGGCGGCGTTGGCGCCGCAGCGATCGAGCTTGGCAAGGCGATGGGCGCGAAAGTCGTCGCCGGGGTTTCCTCGCCCGAAAAGGCTGCCTTCGCACGCGAGCTCGGCGCCGATGATTTCGTCATCTATCCGAAAGAGATCGACAAGGACGGACAAAAGATCCTGTCGAACCAGATCAAGGCAGCTTGCGGCGGCGACGGCGCCAATGTCGTCTATGACGCGGTCGGGGGCGATTACGCCGAGCCGGCCGTTCGCGCGCTCGCCTGGGAGGGGCGCTTTCTCGTCGTTGGGTTCCCGGCGGGCATTCCGAAATTGCCGCTCAATCTGACGCTCCTCAAGAGCTGCCAAATCGTCGGCGTTTTCTGGGGCGCTTTCACCATGCGAGATCCGAAGCGGCACGCCGCCCACGTCGCCGAGCTATTTGATTTGTACAAAGAAGGAAAAATCCGTCCGCGCGTCACGGCGCGATTTCCCTTGGCCGAAGCGGGCGAGGCGTTGAAACTCGTCGAAGGGCGCGGCGTGCGCGGGAAAGCGGTTTTGACCGTGGCATAGGAGCCGGCGATGAAATCGGCGACGCTCGTGGAGACCGCCGAGGCGGGACGCATCTATCAAGCCGGCGCCGTCATCATCGGCGCGGGCCCGTGCGGGCTGTTCGCCGTGTTCGAACTGGGGCTCCTCGGCATCGATGCGCATGTCATCGACATTCAGGACAAGCCGGGCGGTCAATGCGCCGAGCTTTATCCGGAAAAGCCGATTCTCGACATTCCGGGCATTCCGGCGATCACTGGCGCCGATCTCGTCGCGCGGCTGATGGAGCAGATCGCGCCATTCAAGCCGGTATTTCACTTGAACGAGATGGCGGCCTCGCTTGACCGTACAGATGCGGGCTGGCGGCTATCGACTGACATGGGAACGACGATCGAGGCCAAGGTGATCGTCATCGCCGCAGGCGGGGGCTCCTTCACGCCGAAGCGTCCGCCCATTCCCGGGATCGACGCCTATGAAGGCAAGTCTGTCTTTTACGCCGTGCGCCAGCGCGACGCCTTCGCCGGAAAAACGCTGGTGATCGCGGGCGGCGGCGATTCGGCGCTCGACTGGACGATCAACCTTGAACCGATCGCAAGGCGCGTGACGCTCCTCCACCGCCGCAACGAATTTCGCGCCGCGCCGGAAAGCGTCGCGCGCATGCGCGCGCTTGTTGAAGCGGACCGGCTCGATCTGAAGATCGCCGACATCAAAGGACTTGAAGGCGAGAACGGACAAGTATCCGGCGTCGTCACGAGCGACGGCGTTATTTCTTGCGACCGAATGCTCGCCTTTTACGGTCTCACCATGAAACTGGGGCCGATCGCCGAATTCGGTCTGCGCCTTACGGAAGATCGGATCGCCGTCGACACCGAGAAATTCGAATCCTCCGTGCCCGGCATCTTCTGCATCGGGGACATGGCGAATTATCCAGGGAAACTGAAGCTCATCCTCTCAGGCTTCCATGAAGCGGCGCTGATGAGCCACGGCGCGTTTCACTATGTGTTCCCGGACAAAAAGCTGAAATTCCAGCACACGACGAGCGCGAAGGAATTGCAGCGCACTGTCGTCGGCATCGTGCCGGAGGAGTGAAGGACCCGCGCCCTCCTTCCCTTGAAAAGGGAGGGAAAGCTTCTCTTAGGCCTCGGATATCTGCTTCAACGCCGCGGTGAGCTTTTCGCGGCGTTCGCTGAAAGCGACGCGCCGCTCGCGGTTTTCCTCGACGATTTCCACCGGCGCCTTGTCTACAAAATTCGGGTTCGACATCTTCTTGTCGATCGTTTCGATCTCCTTGGCGCATTTGTCGATCTCCTTGGCGAGCCGCGCCTTCTCCGCCGCGACATCGATTATCCCGGCGAGCGGCAGCGCATAAACGCCGCCTTCGTGCACCACCTGCACGGCGCCTTTCGGCGCCGACGGCGCGACGCTGACGGGATCGAGGCGGGCAAGGCGCGCGATGAGATCGCGATAAAGGTCGATGCGCAGAGAAGTTTCTGGGCTCGCCGCGATCGCCGCCATCGGGATCTTTGCGCCCGCCGGCAGGTTCATTTCCTGCCGCGCGGATCGAATTGCGGTGATGAGGCCAATCAGCCAGTTGATCTCGGCGGCGGCGGCGTCGTTGCGGGGAAAATCGGCGGCCTTCGGCCAGCTGGAGACGATAAGATGAGCGGGCCGCGACGCGGTCTCCCGCCATAACTCCTCGGTGACAAACGGCATGAAGGGGTGAAGCAGTTTCAGCGCTTCGCTCAACACCCACGCTGTGATCTTTCGCGTTTCATCTTTCGCGGCGCCGTCAGGTCCCATCAGGATGGGCTTGGCGAGTTCAAGGTGCCAGTCGCAGAAGACATTCCAGACGAATTTGTACATCGCGCCGGCGGCGTCGTTGAAGCGGTAGGTCTCAAGCGCCGCAGTCGCCTCGGCGCAGGCGATGCCGGCTTCATGGACAATCCACTGGTTCAGCGTTTCCCTCGCCGATTTCGGATCGAACGCCGCATCGAAGACGCATTCGTTCATCTCGCAAAAGCGTGCGGCGTTCCAGAGCTTGGTGCCGAAATTGCGGTAGCCTTCGACGCGCGCCTCCGAAAGGCGAAT
>CAZHUI010000108.1:0-9437 GCA_964535605.1 uncultured Caulobacterales bacterium | reverse complement strand
CATCACCGACACGTTCCTGCACGATCCCGCCCGCGTCGAGACCGCGCGCCAGGCGACGACGGCGGCCACGATCACGCAAAAGGTCGTGCGCGTCCCCTCGACCGACGACCGGCTGAAGCGCCTGACGCTCAGGAAGCTCCTCGACATGGAGAGCGTCAGGAACGGCATCATCTTCTGCAACCGCAAATCGACGGTCGACGTCGTCGCCAAGTCGCTGCAGACGCACGGCTATAACGCGCGCCCGATCCATGGCGACCTGCCGCAGTCCTTCCGCACCGAGACGATCGAGAAATTCCGCTCCGGCGAAGTGACCTTCATCATCGCGTCCGACGTCGCCGCGCGCGGCCTCGACATTCCGGACGTCAGCCACGTCTTCAACTATGACGCGCCGTTCCATCCGGAAGACTATGTGCACCGGATCGGTCGCACGGGCCGGGCGGGCAAGTCCGGCACGGCCTATACGATGCTGACGCCCGCCGACGAAAAATTCTATCGCGGCATCCTCCATACGATCCGCAGCGAAGGCATTGACGACCTTGATCTCGGCGATTTCTTCACCGGCGCGCAGGAAGAAGTGCGCGCGCGCGGCGAGCGCGAGCCGCGCCGCGAACGCAACAGCGAACGCGGGCGCTCCGGCGCGCGATCCGGCGGCGGGCGCCGTGACGGACGCGGCAAGGACCGCGGCGCTTCCGGCGGCCGCGAGCGGGCAACTGCCGACGCCGAACATACCGAGATTCGCCCCGAACCGGCCGAACGCGCGGCAAGCGAAGCCGCGCCCGACCGCAAACCCGCGCCGCAGCGCGCGGAGCGGCCGCGTGGCGAACGGCCCCATCCGGAACGCGCCCGCCCCGAGCGGACGCAAGGCGCCGGCGCCGACCGGCAGCGGCAGGAGCCGCGCGAGAAAGTCAAAGGCTTCGGCAACGACGTTCCGGCTTTCATGGCGCGCTAACGGCGCGTTAACGCTTGCGGCGATCAGCGGGCGGGCTTAGCCGTTCCTTTACGCGGCGACCTTAGGTTGCGGCGTTGGGAAGGCGAAGGCCCGACCGATGCGATTCCGACGAGACCGGCAAGCGATGTCCGAAAGTCTTTCCGCCAGCTATCTGACCGCCGAGCGCGCGATCGCCGGCCTGAAATCGGCCGGACTTGCAGCGTCCCCGAAGAATATCGAGCTGTGGTTCCATTTCGCCGAAGGGCGCAATCCGGCGCTGGCGCGCGACTTTCACAAGGTGACGCGCCCGGACGGCACAATCCTGCAAAGCGACGCGGACGCGCTTTACGACGCTCATGTCCTGAAACAGGGTCTGTCGCGCGACATCATCGACCTCATCCAGCGCTTCGAAGACGAGATGATGAAAATCGCCGACGTCGTCGAGACGACCGGCGCGAATGCGTCGGGCAATTCCGAGAAATTGCGGTTCCTGTCGACCGAACTGAAACGGTCGGCATCGGACAATCCGGCGATCGGCGCCTTGATGGACAGCGTTCTCTCCGTCGCCAAATCGGTGCGGGAGGCGAATGAACGCCTCGAAGACCAGCTCGCGAAATCGTCGGACGAAGTCGTGACGCTGCGCCGGAACATTGAGAATATCCAGCAGGAGGCGATGCTGGATCCGCTGACGGGCGTCAAAAACCGCAAGACGTTCGACAATGAAGTCGCCCGCCTGATGCGGGAGGCGACCGGCGCCGGCCAGCCGCTGGCGCTGATTATGGCCGACGTCGATCATTTCAAGCAGTTCAACGACCGCTGGGGCCACCAGACGGGCGATCACGTGCTGCGTCTCGTCGCCGACGTGATGAACGCCAACGTCAAGGGCCAGGACGTCCTCGCGCGCTATGGCGGGGAAGAATTCGCGATCATCCTGCCGGGAACCTCGCTGGCGAACGCCGTCATGCTCGCCGACCGCATCCGCAAGGCCGTCGAATCGCGCCGTCTCAAAAAGCGGCGTACGGATGAAGATCTCGGCGTCATCACGCTGTCGATGGGCGCGGCGCTCCTGCGGTGGGACGACACCGTCGAAAGCCTCATCGAGCGCACGGACGGGCTGCTTTATGCGGCGAAGAAAGCGGGCCGCAACCGGGTCGTCGACGAAGACAGCGCCAAGGCCGGCGGCGCCGAGACGAGCGCGGCCTAGCTCAGAATGCGCGATTTTGGAATCGCGATCCTGATCTGGTCTTTTTGATTGTCGCGGCGTTTTCGCGCAAAACCGCGTACACTTTTGCGCACGCCGCTCTAGCCCCTGTTGGCGTAGAGCGCGCGGTATTTGTCCATGAATCCGCTGAGGAAGGCGTCGCGATCGACGTCGCCCATCGACCGGATGACGTCGCCTTCCGGCGTTCCGGCAAGACGCGCCGCCGCCTCATTGGCGAAGCTGCGATAGCCGGCGCGGTCGTTTCCGAGAAGAAAGGCCGTCGCGGCGCGCATCGCCGCCTCGCGGTTCGACGGCGCCGCGGAGAAAACCGCCGCGTAATCCTTCGCCGCATCGCTCCAGCGCTCCGCGTCCCAGTGGATCGACGCGCGCATCGCCATTTCATCGAGCGTCGGCGCCTCGCCGAGCAGGGTCAACGCGGCCTCGTCCTTGCCGAGGCGCGCCAGCGCGGTCGCCTCCAAGAGGCGCCGGCGCGCGTTCGTCGCGTCGTCGAGCCCGGCGATGCGGGTCGCGCGCAGCGTCCGGAGCGCCGCGTCTGGCGCGCGCGCCTCTAGATGAAGCGCGGCGAGATCGGCGGCGATGCGCGAGCGCTCCGTTCCGCGCAGCCGCTTGAACACCTGATGATCGAGGAGGGAGGCGGCTTCCGCGTAAAGGCCGAGCATTTTGAGACGATCCGCCGCCTGGCGAATGAGCGCGTCGCCCTCGCGCCCCGGCGGCGCGAACGACACTTGCGCGAAGAAGAGGCGCGCGGCCTCCTCGGGCCGAAGGTCGGCGGCCAAAAGATCGTCGAGGCGCGCGCCGATTTCGGCCTGCGCCTTTAGCGCGGCGTCGCTGTCCGGAAAGCGCGCCGCAACGCGCGCATAGGCGCCGAAGCCGCGCTCATAATCGGCGCCGTCAAGCGCAAGCGCGGCTTCGCGCATGGCGAGGTCGTGATCGAACGCCGCGCTCCGCCAGGCGAGGGCGAGCCCCGCCAGCGCTTCAATGTCCGTTGCAAGGGCGATTTTCGCCCGCATCGACCAGTCGTTTTGTCCAGCACTGGCGGCGCGCTCAAACTGCGCGCGCGCGCGCGCCTCTTCGCCGGCCGCGCGGTGAATTGCGGCGCGCAAAAACTGGAAACGCGCCGCATCCGCTTCCGGCAGGCCGGACGTCGCGGCCGCGTCGAGCGATTGCAGCGCGCCTGCCGCGTCCTTGGCGAAGGCGCGCGCTTCGGCGGCGTCAAGATGGAATTCGGCGGCAAATCCCGCAGGCGGCGCCGCTTTGCCGAAGAGGGCCGCCGCTTCGGCGTAAGCGCCGACGCGCGTCAGCGCCATTGCGCGATAAGCGGCGAGCGTCGGCTTTCCGTCCGACGCCGCGATCGCGGCGCGATAGCGCCCGAAACGATAGCAGGCCTCGACAAGGAGGGTGTCGGCGTCCGCATCGGGCGCTTGCAGACGTTTCAGCGCGGCGATCGTTTCCGGCCATAGGCCGTACGCGGCATAGAAGCCGGCAAGCGTCTTGACGGCGCTTGCTTCGCCGGCGGCGGCCGCCTCAAGATATTTTTCCTCGGCGTTGGCAAATCCAAGGCGCGCGCTTTCCGTCGCAATCGCGGTGCGATCCGCGCCAAGCGCGGCCGGAGAGGCGAGCGCGATCAAGGCCGCGGCGAGGTAAAACGACGCGCGGTACTTCACGGGTTGACCGCCGCCGAAACGCTTTCCGTCCGGTTGGCGAGCGCGATCGTCAGCGCCTTGGCGCGCTCGGCGCTCATCTCGCTGAGAACGCCGGCGAGCGCCTGCGTGCGCATGCCGGCGGCGACGGGGAGCAGGATATCGTCGTCAAGAATTTCAAAGATGCGCGCCGCATCGCGCGCCTTCATGCGCTCATAAGCGCTCGACAGCGCGGAAAGCTCGTCGTCGCGGAGCCGCGCGCGGCCATTGTCGGCGAGCGCAATCGCCTGCTTTTCGGCTTCGAGCGCTTTGGCGGCGGCGTCGATGCGCGCTTCGGCCGCTTCGAGCACTTTTTCCCGCGTATCAAGCTCGGCGGCGCGCGCTTCCAGCGACCGCTCGCGCTCGGCAAGATGCTCGGCGAGACGGTCCGGGGCGCGGGCGGATTCGACGACGGTCGGCGTTGTCGGTTCGGCCGCCGCCGCGCCGGAAACGCTGACCCACAGCCCCGCCGCTTTCAGCCCGCCGAGCGCGAGCAGCGCGACGAGAATGACGGGACCGAGCCGGACATTGGCGCGCGCGCTTGCGTCGGTCACGCGGCCCTCCGGTCTTTGCGCGCCGCACCGACGGCGCGAACGTCGCGTAGCGCGTCTTCGATGCGGAGGGCGACGCGTTCGCCCGCCGCCGTCATCACGGAAAGATCGGTCGCAAGTTTCTGCGCGCGCGCCGCCGCCGATTGCAGTTCCGCGCCCCTGATGACGCCGGCGGATTCGATCCGCTTCAGCGCGTCGTCGGCTTTTGACGCGGCGGCCGAGAACGTATCGAGCGCCGCGCGGAGATCGGCCTGCGCGCCCGCGAGCGTCTTGAGCTTCCGGTGCAGCACCGCTCCGCCGATCGCCGCTCCGCCGATGAGCAGGATCAGCGCGATATCGAGAATCATGCCGGTCGTCATTGGGCCATCTCCGCCGCGCGCGCCGCCGCCTGCCGGTCGATCGCCGCATCGAGGCGGATGGCGATCGCCTGCCCATGCTTGCCGATCCGTCCCGTGGCGATCGCCGACGGGCCGATGCGCAATTCGACGCGCGGGTCGGTCGCGGGGCCGAGCGTCAGCACGTCGCCGACGCCGAGCTTGCGCACGTCGCCGATGCGCATCACGCGGTCGGCGAGCACGGCGGCGACGTCGAGATCGGCATTGCCGATCCCGGCGGCGAGTTCCGCGCGCCAGGAGGCTTCCTCGGCGCCGGCTTCGGCGGCGAACCCGCGGCGCAATTGCCCTTCAATTGGCTCCAGCGCTGCGTAGGGCGCGATGATCGTCAGGCGCGACGGGCGCTCGCCGAGGCGAACCTTGAATTTGGCGACGGCGCAAACGCTCGTCTCCTGCGCGACAGCTGCAAAGCGCGGCGCCGTTTCGATGCGTTCGAGCGTGATTGCGAGCTGGTCGACGGCGCGGAAGGCTTCATCGACATCGCCGGTCAGCGCCTGCATCAGGCGCTGGGCGACCGCGAGTTCGATGGCGGTCAGGGCGCGTTCCTTCTCCCGGTCCGCGCCGCGGCGTCCGCCGAGCAAGAGATCGACGGCCTGATGAATGAACTGGGGATCGGCGGCGATCAGCATCGCGCCGTGCAAGGGCGCCGAGCGCAGGACTCCGATGACGCCGTGCGGGGACTGCGACTGCAGGAATTCCCCGAAGCGCGCCGATGAAAGATTGTCGAGCGCGACATCGGCGTTCTCATTCGCAAGCTGGCGCAATGTCGTCGAGAAGCGGCGCGCCGCACGGTCGAAGACGATGTCGAGCATCGGCAGGCGCCGGTGCGCGACCAGCGGCGAATTGACAAGCGCGCTCAATCCCGAACGGTCGACGCCGTCGGCGCCGAGATCGAAGCCGAGCAGGTCGCTGACCGGCGACCGGTCGTTCCAGACGACTTCGTCGCGGCAGGCGGCGGGATCTGGCGGGGACAAGGCGGGCTCCTATTGAATGATGAGCGAATGAACGGTGACGGCGCCCGTCGCGTCGGGCGCGAGCGTGACATCGACGCGCCGCTGAAGCTCGGACTTCAGCCTTTCCTGCGCCGGCGTCCCGTCAAGATCGTCGGGCGTCAGCTCGCGCAGAAAGAAGGCGAGGCGCTCGCGGATCGCCGCGCGCTTTTCTTCGATGACCTTGCGCGAGGCGGCGTCGCCGGCTTCGATGCCGACGGTCAGCTTCAATAGCCGCGAGCGGCCTTGCGCGTCCGGCGCCAGGTCCGTGACGAAAGTTTCCTCGAGCGGTTTTCGCGCAGCGGCGAAAGGCCGATCGGGCATCGCGATGTCCGCCCTCGACATCATCAGCGTCGACAGCGCGATCATGAAGGTGACGGCGAGCGAAAAGAGCACGATGTGCTTGCCAGGCGTGCGCACGCGCGACCGCTTCGGCCTTTCCGCCGCGATTCCGGTTTCAAGGGTGTCGCCCATCAGCTGCCGCGCCATTCCCGCTTCCTCTCAACCCGATTAGTCGGCAATCACGGTTAAGGGATGGTTTCGGGGACGCTCCTTGCCCGGCAATTATTTCCGCCCGCCGACGCCGCGCCGACCTAACCCGTTGATCCGGCTCAGTTTCGCCGTGGCACGCGCGTTGCCCTTGATCCTGCGGGCTATTTCGTCCGCTAACGGATCATTAACCGATGGAAAACGCGATCATCGCCGGGCTTTCAAAGCAGATCGTGCTGACGCGCGCGCTTGAGACGACCGCCAACAATGTCGCCAACCAGACGACGGCGGGCTTCAAGGCCGACCGCATCGCCTTCGCCGAATATCTCGCCGTGATCGACCGCCAGTCGAGCGGGGATCCCTTCGTGTCGCTCGTCAGCGATCCCGACACCTACACCGATTTCGCCGCCGGCGCGATCGAGCAGACCTTTCGCGATCTTGATTTCGCGATCGAGGGCGACGGGTTCTTCGCGATCGAAACGGCGGCGGGCGTTCGTTACACGCGCGACGGGCGCTTCAGCGTCAACGGCTTCGGCGAGCTGGTGACGCGCTCGGGCGAGCTTGCGCTCGATGACGGCGGCTCGCCGATCCTCATCGATCCGGAAGCGGGCCCCGTCGTCGCGACCGCCGACGGCGAATTGCAGCAGCAGGGCGCAACTGTCGCGCGCCTCGGCGTCTTCCTTGCCGACGACGCGCGCGGCTTGCGCAAGACCGGCGACAATCTCTTCGCGGCGGAGGCCGAGCTTCAGCCCGCGCAGTCCCCGCGCGTGCGCCAGGGCTTCACTGAGACGTCCAACGTCAACCCGGTCGCGTCCATGACCGATCTCATTGAAATCCTGCGCGCCTATGAACAGGCCGCGCAACTGACCGACATATCCAACGATCTTGCGCGCCGGGCGGTCGATACGCTCAGCGAACGCGCCTGACAGGAGAGACGCTGAATGAAGTCCCTTTCGATCGCCGCGACCGGCATGCTGGCGCAACAGCGCAATGTCGAGGTCATCTCGAACAACATCGCGAACCTCAACACCGTCGGCTACAAGCGCCAGCGCGCGGAGTTTCAGGATCTGCTGTATCAGACGATCGAGCGGCCCGGCGCCATCTCCTCGTCGACGGGCACCGTCGTGCCGAACGGCATCCAAATCGGCGCCGGCGTCAAGACGGGTTCGGTCTACCGCATTATCGAGCAGGGCGCCGTCACCTCGACCGGCAATGATTTCGATCTCGCGGTGTCGGGCAAGGGTCTCTTCCGCATCGAACTCCCTGACGGACGCGAGGCCTATACGCGCGCGGGCAACTTCGCGGTGTCGGCGGACGGGCGCATCGTCACCAGCGACGGCTATGAAGTGCTGCCGGGCGTCACCGTTCCCGAGGACGTGCTCGATGTCGCGGTTTCGGAAGACGGCGTCGTCGAGGCGCAGATCGCCGGCGAGCAGACCCCGCGCGAAATCGGCCGCTTCGAGCTTGCCGTTTTCTTCAATGAAAGCGGGCTTGAGGCGATCGGCGACAATCTTCTCCTCGAAACGCCGGCGTCGGGCGAGCCGATCATCGGCAATCCGAGCGACGACGGGTTCGGGCGCATCCTTCAGGGCTTTCTCGAAAACGCCAATGTCGATCCCGTGCAGGAGATCACGACGCTGATCGCCGCGCAGCGCGCGTACGAGATGAACGCGCGCGTCATCGAGACGTCGGATGAAATGCTGTCGATCAACGCCAATCTTCGCCAGTAAGGAGCCCTCGCCATGAGCCGAAATCCGCTGACCTCGATATTCGCTTGCGCGATGACGGCCCTTTGGCTCGCTCTGGCGATGGCGCCGCCGGCGAACGCGCAGGAGGCGCTTCAGCCGTCGCGCCTTGCCGATCACGCCGAAGCGATCCTCGCCGCGCTGATCGCCGAAGGCGCGCCGGAGGGCGCCGAACTGTCGCTGTCGGCGCCGGACGCCGAAATCCGCGTCGCCGAAGATGGCGCGATCGTCATTGAGACCGTCAGCTATAATCGTGCGAGCGGGCGCTTCCTTATCCGCGCCCGCGGCGCGGCGGGCGAACCCCTCATCGCCGTTTCCGGCGCCGCCGCCGCCGCCGTCACGCTCCCCGTTCCCGCGCGCAACATCCCGCGCGGCGCCGTCGTCACGGAAGACGACATTGATTTCGTCGACGTGATCGACGGGTCGGCCTCCCGCTTCATCGACGACGCCGACGCCATTGTCGGCAAGGAAGCGCGCCGGCCGCTGGCGCAAGGCGCGCCGCTTCGCGTCAGCGATCTCAAGCGCCCCGTTCTTATGAAGCGCGGCGCGACCGCGACGATCATCCTTGAAGCGCCCGGCCTGCGACTGACGCAGGCCGCCGCCGCGCTTGAGAACGGCGCCGAAGGCGATCTCATCGCTTTTCGCAATGTAACCAGCGGCGCCGAGATCAAGGCGTCCGTCGTTTCGCCGACGCTCGCCCGCGCGCCCTTGAGCGCCGTAACCTCGCGTCACGCCGCCTATGCGCCGGAGTAAGACATGCAAGCCTTAGTGAAACTGCTGCTGTCATTCCTGATCGTCGCCATGACAGCCGGCTGCGCCGTCGGCGGCCGTATCAAATCGATCGGCAAGGCGCCGGACCTTTCGCCGACGGAAAATCCGGCCGGCCTTTACGGCGGGCGCGCCGTCGCCATGCCGATGCCGGCTGCGGCGACGGAGGCGGCGAACCCCGGCTCGCTCTGGCGCGCCGGTTCGCGCAGCTTCTTCAAGGATCAACGCGCGCGCCGTCTCGGCGATATCGTCACCGTCACGATCGACATCAACGACCGCGCGCGGCTCGACAACACCACCGAACGCCGGCGCGACAATGGCGAGACGGCGGCGATCCCGGCCTTCGGCGGCTTTGAACAATTGCTGACGGATCTTCTGCCCGACGGCGCCAACGCCGCGCAGCTTGTCGATCTGTCGTCCGGCTCCAACACGCGCGGGGAAGGCAGCGTCGACCGGCGCGAAGATGTCGAGCTGATCGTCGCGGCGATCGTCACCGAAGTGCTGCCGAACGGCAATCTCGTCGTCGCCGGCAAGCAGGAAGTGCGCGTTAACAACGAAGTCCGCGAACTGACCGTCACCGGCGTCATCCGGCCCGAGGACATTTCCAACGCCAACCGCATCAATCACACGCAAATCGCCGAAGCGCGCATCTCCTATGGCGGGCGCGGGCACCT
>CAZHUI010000107.1:0-9467 GCA_964535605.1 uncultured Caulobacterales bacterium | reverse complement strand
CCGCCTATTATGAAGCGCTGGTGCGCTATTTCACGACGCGCGATGACGCGACGGCGGATCAGATCCACAAGCTCGGCCTGAAAGAGGTCGCGCGCATTCGCAAGGAAATGAACGCCGTTATCAAAACGACCGGTTTCAAGGGCGACTTCAAGGCGTTCCAGCAATTCCTGCGCACCGATCCGCAATTCTACGCCAAGACGCCGGAAGAGCTGTTGATGCGCGCCGCGTGGCTCTCCAAATCCATCGACGGAAAGCTGCCCGCCTATTTCGGCAAGCTGCCGCGCCAACCCTATTCGGTGCAGCCGGTGCCGGCGGAACTCGCGCCGAATTACACGACGGGCCGCTATTCAGGCGCGCCGGCGGGCGCGAGCCGCGGCGGCGAATATTGGGTCAACACCTACGCGCTCGACAAGCGGCCCTTTTATGAGCTTCCCGCGCTAACGCTGCATGAGGCCGTCCCGGGCCACCACCTGCAAGGCGCGCTGGCGCTTGAAGTTGAAAATGCGCCGATGTTCCGCACGCAGTTTTATCCGCACGCCTTTGGCGAAGGATGGGGGCTCTATGCGGAAAAGCTCGGCGTTGAAATGGGCGTTTATAAAACGCCCTATGACGAGTTTGGGCGCCTCTCCTACGAGATGTGGCGCGCCTGCCGCCTCGTCATCGACACGGGGCTGCATTCGAAAGGTTGGACGCGGCAGCAGGCGCAGGACTATCTCGCGAACAACACCGCGCTGTCGCTCAAGAATGTGGAGACGGAAGTCGATCGCTACATCGCCTGGCCGGGCCAAGCGCTCGCCTACAAGGTTGGTGAGCTGACGATCTGGGAATTGCGGCGCAAGGCGGAGAAGGCGCTGGGCGACAAATTCGACATCCGCGAGTTTCACGACGCGGTCCTCGTAAAGGGCGGTCTCCCGCTCGAACTCCTCGCCGCCGAAATCGACGCTTATATCGCGCGTGAGAAGGCCGAATGACGCCAGTGATCGAAACGGCGCGCCTGCGCCTGCGCGGGCGGCGCCTCGCGGATTTTTCGGCCATAGCGGCAATGCAGGCGGACGAAGGCGTCATGCGCTACATCGCCGGCGCGCCGGTCAGCGAGGAAGACGCGTGGGGCAAATTCGCGCGCATGCACGGCCTATGGGCGCTGACAGGCATGGGGTTCTGGCTGGTCGAGGAAAAGGCGAGCGGCGCCGTCATCGGCGAGGTGGGGCTCGCCGATTTCAAGCGCGCGATCGATCCGCCTTTGGGCGACGATCCGGAATTCGGCTGGATGCTCGCGGGCGCGGCGCAAGGAAAGGGCTACGCGTCTGAGGCGCTCGGCGCGGCCCTTGCCTGGGGCGACCGCCGGTTCCACGGCGCCGCGTTCCCCTGCATCATCGACGACGAGAACACGCCCTCGGTGCGCCTTGCCGAAAAGCACGGGTTCCGGCGCGAACGCACGGCTACCTACAAGGGCAAGGAAATCGTCGTCTTCCGCCGCCCGGCGCCGGCGAGCGCCTAAGGCGGCGATCACATTTGACGGCGCCCCCGTTGCGCGTCCGCGTGGCCTTCCTCCAGATAGGCCGTGGGTGCGGGCGGGGCGGAATGACCATAGCGACAGCGGAAATGATCTGGGCGGCCGTCGCGATCTATCTCGCGATCGGACTGCTGATCGCGCTCGCCATCGCTTTTGGCGGCGCGCCACGGATCGACCGGGCCGCGAAGGACGCCGGATTGTTCTTCCGGCTGCTGATCGTGCCGGGAACGGCGCTGCTTTGGCCGTTGATCCTCTTGATGTGGATCGCTGGCGCTGGCGCAAACAAGAGAGACGCAGCATGAAGCGCGTCCATCGCCGCTTCCATCTTCTGCTCTGGGTGATCGTCGGGCCAGCCGCAGCGGCGGGTCTTGTCTTGGCGCTTCAGAACCTGCCCGCAGATCCGCGCGTCGAGCTTCCCGGCAGCGCTGTCACGGATGGGGGCCGCTGATGGGGGCGACCTATAAGGGCGTGCAGTGGAACGGCAACAAGGCTGTCTACGACGTCTATATCCTTATCGCGCTCGCAGCCTTTCTCGGCATTTTCATAAGCGTCGGCCTGATGACGCAGGAGAACGGCCATCAGGCGGACCCCGTGGTGCTGCTCATCCGCGCGCTCGGGTCGGCGGCGTTCGTGATGCTGACGATCGTCCTGATGATCGGGCCGCTCGCGCGTTTGTCCCCACGATTCCTGCCGGTGCTCTACAACCGCCGCCATCTCGGCGTGATGACGTTTCTGGTCGCATCGGCGCATTTCGGGTTGTCGCTGTTCTGGTACCACGGCGGCGGGCCGCTCAATCCTTTCGTCTCGCTGCTCGTCTCCAACCCGCTTTATCAGTCCGTGCCCGGATTTCCGTTCGAGGCGTTCGGCCTCGCCGCTTTCGCCGCGCTCTTCCTGCTTGCGGCGACGAGCCATGATTTCTGGCTCAACAATCTCACGGCGCCCGTCTGGAAGGCGCTGCACATGCTCATTTATCCGGCCTATGCCCTCCTTGTGCTGCACGTCGCCTTCGGCGCGCTGATGACGGAAAAGTCGCCAGTCTATCCGGCATTGATGGCGATCAGTCTCGCGCTCGTCAGCGGCCTCCATATTCACGCGGGCATGCGCGAATGGCGGCGCGACAGCGGCATGAAGGGCGTGAAGGCGCGGGAAGGGTGGATCGACGTTTGCGATCCGGCGGACATTCCGGACGGGCGCGCGGTCATCGCGCCCCTGCCGCGGGGCGATCGCGTCGCCGTCTTCCGCAAGGGCCAGCGCATCCACGGAATTGAAAACGCCTGCCGCCACCAGAACGGGCCGCTCGGCGAAGGGTGTCTGAAAGACGGCCTCGTCACCTGCCCATGGCATGGCTGGCAATACCGGCTGGAAGACGGCGTCTCGCCGCCGCCTTATTCGGAGCGGGTGGCGACCCATGACGCGCAATTGTCGAAGTCGGGGCGCGTATTGATCCGTATCAAGAAGAACCCGCTCGGCAAACCGGGCGCTTTCATCGACTTAGGGGGCGCGCCATGACGCTTAACCGCGGCGTGATTGCGGCGAAGGGCGACGAAGATCTCTTCATCGGCTGGGCGAAGGCGCCGGCGGTCGACCGCCGGTTTCTTCTCGGCGCGATGCCGTTGACGCTGGCGGCGACAGCGGGGCTCGGCTGGCTCGTCGCGAAGGAGCAGGGCGATCCCGGCGCCGGGCGGTGGGAGCAAGGCGCGACGCATGTCGTCGAAGGCGTTCTTTCCGCAAAGCCCTATCCGATGATCCGGGTCGCCGATGCGGCGGCGCCGTTCGGCATGCGCAGCGTGCTGATCGTCGCGCAAGGGAAGTGCACGAGCGCCCTGAAGCTTGCGGAACTCGAAGGGCGGCTGGTGAAAGCCTCGGGCGTCCTCATCGCGCGCAAAGACCGGCGCATGCTGGAAGTGCCGCTCAGCGTCAATCGCTGGCTGGAGCCGCTTTCAGCGTTGCGTGAGGACGCCGCGCCCATGATTGAGAATCTCGGCCGCGCGCGGCTTGCCGGCTTGATCATGGATTCGAAGTGCTTCTTCGGCGTCATGCGCCCCGGCCGCGGCAAGACGCACAAGGCCTGCGCGGCGCTCTGCATCCGGGGCGGCGTTCCGCCGTCCTTCTGGGCGCGGGACGCCAAGGGGCGCGAAAGCGTGCTGTTGATGACGGATGCGAGCGGGGGGCCATTGGGCGAGGCGATCCTGCCCTTTGTCGCCGATCCCGTCGCGGCGGAGGGCGAAATCGTTCGCGTCGGCGACCTGTTGCAATTCCGGGCGGATGCGGCGGAGTATCGGCGCGTTTGAGGGAGCGCTGGCCGTCCGCATCCTTCGTGACGCGGCCCAAAAGGGCCGCTCCTCAGGATGAAGAGATAGCTTCATCCTGAGGAGCTCGAGCGAAGCGAGGGCTTCACGAAGGATGGGCCGCAAGCACCAATAGAGGGAGAGGGGACCATGAAACTGAAATTCGCCGCAGGATTGATGATCGGCCTTGTTGCGGGCGCCAGCCTCGGCGCGCTCGCGCATGAAGAGCTTTCGGGCTTGCCGCCGCGCGATGCCGGCTCGAACGAGGTTCTGAAGGAAAAACTCGGCAGCGCCCCCGGTCTCGAAGTCGTCATCTCCGACGTCGTCATTCCGCCGAACGCGCAGGTGCCGCGCCACTATCATCCGGGCGAGGAGTTTCTCTACCTCGTCGAGGGAACCGCGACCCATATCGAGGAAGGAAGCCCCAACCGCGATCTGAAGCCCGGCGACGCCATGGTCATCCGCATGGGCAAAATCCATGCGCCCAAAGCCGGCCCGGACGGCGCCCGCGCGATCGTCTTCCGCGTGCATGTCGAGGGCGAGCCGGAACGGGTGTTGCTGGAGTAGCGGCCCTCGCCTCGCCGCAGCAGCATTGAACCTAAGTGGAGAAACATTTGTGAGGTTAATTCTGGTCCTGATTGCCGCTATGGCGGCGAACGCGCCAACTTCCGCTGCCGCCGATCAAGAAGCCATTGCGGCAGCGCAAGCGTTACGTGAAAAAGGGCGATACAGAGATGCCATTGAAGCGCTTTCCAAGATCATTGAAGGCGCCAGCGATCGTGCTGTTCTTGAACGGGCTTACTCCGAAAGAGGAGAAGCTTGGCAAAGCCTTGGCTTTGAGGAGCCGGGCAATGATCAGCCATTGGTCGAAGCGCTGGAAGACTACTCGCGCGCGATCCGCGTATACGCCAATAATCAGCTAACGCGGCGGTATCGCGCGACGACCTATGCGGAGCTTGGAGCGTATGACGAGGCTTTTGAAGAGCTAAAAGAATTAGAGAAGCTTGAGGCCTCAACGAATGTTCCGTTTTGGTCGCTTGTCAGAATGGGTGGAATCAAAAGGTTGCTTGGCGATTACGAAGGGGCGATCAAGGATTTCGATCAAGCTATCGAAAATTACGCCCCAAATTCGGCGATGCCGCCCAATTACCACAAAGCGATAACGCACCTGAAAATGAAGGAGCCGGAGCGAGCTTTACAAGCTCTCAACGAGGGCCTGAAGGCGCAGCCTGACTATCCGTCCGCCTACGAATTTCGAGCTTGTGCCTATGCCGCTCTCGGCCGCTTTGAGGAAGCCCTTAGCGATTTTGAGAAGAGTCACGAACTTAGCGCCGCTTTCCCTGAGCCTGAGGCGAAGCTTGCGTCTGTCGAGCATGACGAGCGGGTCCAATCGGAGCGGCGGGCACTATTGGAAGCCGCCGCCGCGGGAGATAGGTCGCCTGATCAAATCGAACTCGACGAGCTTTGCTTTGCAAGTTGGTGGATGAAGCATTTCCAATCGCGGCGAGATCGAAGCGCGTTGCTGCCGAAGAAGTGACTTCCGTTAAAGCTCATCAAATGCCTAGAGCTGCGACTCACGCAACGCGGCCTTCTGCACCTTGCCCATCGCGTTCCTGGGCAACGCGTCCATCCAAACAAACTTCCGCGGCTGCTTGAAGCGGGCGAGGACGCTGACGGCTTTTTTCAGCTGCTCGTCCGACAAGGGCGGCGCAGCGGCTGAGCCCGTCGCCGGAACCAGAACCGCGACAACGCCTTCGCCCATGTCGGGATGGGGAACGCCGATGACGGCGCTCTCGGCGATGTCGGGGAGGGCGTCTAGAACCTCCTCGATCTCCTTCGGATAGACATTGTAGCCGCCGACGATGATGAGGTCCTTCGCGCGCCCGGACAGCGTCAACCGTCCGTCTGCGGATAAAGAGCCGATGTCGCCGGTCGAGAACCATCCGCGTTCGCGGAACTCCGCCGCCGTCTTTTCGGGGTTTCGCCAATAGCCCTTGAAGACGTTGGGCCCCTTGACCTCGACTACGCCGCCGTCGCCGATGCGCAGCTCGACGCCGGGGAGGGGATAGCCGACTGTGCCGGCGATGCGCTCTCCATCGAGCGGATTGGAGGCGATCATGCCCGCCTCCGACATGCCGTAGCGCTCAAGAATCTTATGCCCCGTACGCGCTTCAAACGCCTTGAAGGTCTCCGGCGTCAGCGGCGCGGAGCCTGAAACGAAAAGGCGACTATTGCGGCAATCCTCCGCGCAGAATTCGGGATCGGCGAGCAGGCGCGTGTAGAAGGTCGGAACGCCCATCATCACCGTCGCGTACGGCAGCAGGCGGCGCACCTCAGCGGCGTCGAATTTCGGCAGGAAGAGGACTTCGGAGCCGTTCAGCATCGCCGTATTGAGCGCGACGAACAGCCCGTGAATATGAAAAACCGGCAACGCATGCAGCAGCACGTCGCCGGGCTGGAACCTCCAGACCCGATGCAGCGCGAGAGCGTTAGACGTGAGGTTGCCCTGCGTGATCATCGCGCCCTTTGGCCGCCCCGTGGTGCCGGAGGTGTAGAGGATGACGGCGAGGTCGTCGCGCGCGCGGGCGAGCCGCGTCGCCGGCGCGCAAGCAGCCGCGGCGTCGGCAAGCCTGCCCGCTCCATCCGCATCCAGCGTCAGGATCGCCGGACCCCTCGGCGCCGCACCGGCGCGCGCCGGGTCCGTCACAAAGATCGCAGGCTCGGCGTCGGCGATGAAATAGGCAATCTCCTCATCCGTATACGCCGTGTTGAGCGGCAGATAGACAAAGCCGCCGATGAGGCTCGCGAGATAGAGCGCGACAGTCTCCGCGCTTTTCTCGACCTGCGCAGCGATGCGGTCGCCGGGCCTCGCACCGGCCTTCGCCAGCGCCGCCGCCATCCGGCGCGCAAGGCCGTCGATCTCGCTGTAGGAGTGTGACGCGCCGTCAGGCGCAGTCAGGAACGGCTTGTCGCGCGAGGCGGCGAAGCGCGACGCGAGGAGGGCGTAGAGGCTGTCGTCAAGCATCTGGTTTTCTGGGTCCATCCTTCGTGACGCCTTCGCTTCGCTCCGGCTCCTCAGGATGAAGGAAAATCTTCATCCTGAGGAGCGGCCCTCTCGGGCCGCGTCACGAAGGGTGCTGGCGAGGGCGCGACTTTCTTGAGCGAGCGTAAGTCACGCTTCCGCCCCCGCTCGGACCCGCGGCGCCAGAAACGTGTCGGGATCAAGCGTGTGCATGGCGTCGAACTCGCTGAGGTGCACAGCGCCCGAAAGCTCTTCGAGGAAATCGGAGCGTTTCAGCTTGTCCATCACCGGACCTTTAACCTCCGACAGGTGGAAGCTGACATTGTGATCTTTCAGGCGCCGGTTGACGGTTTCGAGCGCCTCAAGCGCGGTGGTGTCGATCGAATTGACCGCCGAACACATCAGCACGACGTGGCGTGCGCCGGGCGTTGAACGCGCCGCTTCGAGAATCCGCTCCTCGATGAATCGGGCGTTCGCGAAGAAAAAATCGCCGTCGATGCGCAGCGATACGACGGACGGGCTGGTGATCACGCTGTGGCGGCGGACATTGCGGAAGTGCTGCGTTTCCGGCACCTGGCCGACGATCGCCGAATGCGGGCGGCTCGCGCGGTAAAGGAGAAAAAGGATCGACAGGATAACGCCTGCGACGACGCCGGCCTCGACGCCGAACAGGAAGACGCCGGCGACGGTCGCCATCATCGCCGCGAAATCGCCGCGCGAATAGGCAAGCGTCCGGCGCATCGCGCCGAAATCGACAAGCGCCAAAACGGCGACGATGATTGTCGCGGCGAGCGTCGCTTTCGGCAGGTCATGCAGCAGCGGCGTCAGGAACATTGCGGCGAGCGCAATGCCGATCGCGGCGAGCGCGCCCGCCGCCGGCGTCCTTGCGCCGGCGTCGAAATTGACGACCGAGCGCGCAAAGCCGCCCGTCACTGGAAAACCGCCCGACACGCCGGCGGCGACATTCGCCGCGCCGAGGCCGATCAGTTCCTGATCGAGATCGATTTTTTCATTGCGCTTGGCCGCCAGCGTCTGCGCGACGGAAACGGATTCGACATAGCCGATCACGGCGATGAGGAGCGCGGGGCCGAGAAGCGACCGCCAGAGCTCCGCATCGAACGCCGGCGCCGCGAAGGGAGGCAGTCCGCTCGGCGTGTCGCCGACAATAGCGACGCCTCGGGCGTCCAGCCCCATCGCAGCGACGGCGCCAATCGATGCAAACACTCCGGCGAGCGGCGCGGCGCGCGCGATCATGGACGCGGCGCGATCGTTCAGACCCGCACGAAGCAACAGCGGCCTCAGCGATGTTCGTGAGAAAACGAGAAAACCGATGATAGCGGCCCCGATCAGCAGCGTCGGCGAATGTGTCGCCCCAATATGCGCTGCGAGCGACCCTGCGATCTCGACCAGCGTGTCGCCTTCCGCCTCGACGCCGAGAATATGCTTCACCTGACCGGCCGCAATGAGAATGCCTGACGCCGTTATGAACGCCGACATGATCGGATAACTCAGGAAGTTCGCGAGGAACCCCAGACGCAATGCGCCCATCGCGATGAGGATGAGCCCCGTGAGGAACGCGAGCGTCAGCGCGACGCTCGCGTAGTCCGCCGTGCCGCGCGCGGCGAAATCGCCGACAGTAGCGGCGGTCATCAGCGAAATGACGGCGACTGGCCCGACGGCGAGGGCCGTCGAAGTGCCGAATATCGCATAGGCGACAAGCGGCAGCATGGAAGCGTAGAGTCCCGCTTCCGGCGGCAATCCCGCAATCAGCGCATAGGCGAGCGATTGCGGGATCAGCATAATCGTCACGATCATTGCGGCGAGCGCATCGTCGGCGAGCGCCGCGCGCGAATAACGCGGCCCCCACCTTAAGATCGGAACAGTTCGTTGCAGCAATCCGCTCACGCCGCCGGGTTCCGGTTTGACGGCGATGCGAACCATTCATGGCCGCGGAACATCAGGTTCCAGTAGACCCAGGGCAACAGCTGCGCCTTCAGCCGCCAGGCAAGGCCGCTCGGCTGCGTGCCGTCGTTCAGCCATTTCGGAAAAGTCGGCAGGAGTTTGCCGCCATAGCCGAACTCAGCGAGCACGATCTTGCCGCGCTCGACGGTCAGGGGACACGATCCGTACCCGTCATAAACGAAGGGCGCGGCTGCGCCCGTCATCGCCGCGAGCAGGTTTTCCGCGACGATAGGGGCCTGTTTTCGCGCCGCCGCGGCGGTCTTGGCGTTCGGCGCATTGCAGGCGTCGCCGAGCCCGAAGACATTGGCGTATTTCTTGTGACGCAATGTCGCCTGATCGACGTCGATCCAGCCGTTTGCGTCGGCGAGCGGGCTGGCGCGCACGACATCGGCGGCGATCTGCGGCGGCGAGACATGCAGGAAGTCGAAATCGCGTACCGTTTCGGTGTCGGCGCCCGATGCATCTTTTTCGCGGAATGTCGCCTTCTTTGCGGCTCCGTCGACGGCGATCAGGGTCGAGCCGAGTTTAAGGTCGATCTTGTAGGCCTTCACATAGTCCATCAGCGCCGGGACATAGTCCGCGACGCCGAACAGAGCCGGCGCGGCCGTGCAAAACGTCACGCCGATCTCGTTCAATACGCCGGCGCGGCGCCACGCATCGCAGGAAAGATACATCGCCTTTT
>CAZHUI010000106.1:0-9478 GCA_964535605.1 uncultured Caulobacterales bacterium | reverse complement strand
TCAGTGTCAGGTGGACATAGACAGCGTCGCCGCGGGGCAGGTCGTTGCCGAGCTGCCGAATCGCTTCGAAAAAAGGCAGGCCCTCGATATCGCCGACCGTGCCGCCGATCTCGCAGATGACGAAGTCGGCGTCTCCCGCCGGCGAAGTCACGAAGGCTTTGATCGCGTCGGTCACATGCGGGATGACCTGCACGGTCGCGCCGAGATAATCGCCGCGCCGCTCGCGCTCGATGATGCCCGAATAAATCCGCCCGGTTGTGATGTTGTCGTTGCGCGAGGCTGAAACGCCGGTGAAGCGTTCATAATGGCCAAGGTCGAGATCGGTTTCGCCGCCGTCATCGGTGACGAAAACCTCGCCATGCTGATAGGGCGACATCGTGCCGGGGTCGTAATTGAGATAGGGGTCGAGTTTCCGCAGCCGGACCTTGAAACCGCGCGCCTGCAGCAACGCGCCGAGCGCCGCCGCCGCTACGCCTTTTCCAAGCGAGGAAACCACGCCGCCGGTGATGAATATGTACCGCGTCATGGAAGGCCGTCATAACCGGCTTCTGGGGCGCGTCAAACCCGCGGCGTTCTATGCCGCAAAGCAAAACGCCGCAGCCGGGGCTGCGGCGTTGAATTGACCGGGCTTTCCGGTGTCAGGCGCGCCGGCGGCGCGCCGCAAGGCCCGCAAGACCTGTCGCGAAGAGCAGGAAGCCCGCCGGGAGCGGCACTTCGCTCAGATTGATGTTCACGTCGCCCGTCTGCAGCCCCCGCCGGGAAAGCACGCCGCAGAGATTGTGGGTGCAGTCCTTGTTGACGAGCGTATAGAACCAGACCGCAAATCCGAGATCGCCGTTCTTGCCGTTCGCGCCTTCGCCGAGCTGCCCGGGAAAAATATTGTCCTTCGGGCGCTCAAAAACGGAAAAGTTCAATCCCGCCGCCGATCCCGTGCCGGTGATCGAGCCTTCCGCGAGCTGAAAATAGGACCAGGTTGAAACATCGATCGGCCCGCCATTGCCGCTATAGGCGGACGGGTTCAGTTCCATTTTCGGGCCGCCCGAACCGGGGCCGGCAAGGCCGACGAAGGACAGCAGGATGTCGAACGAGAACGAAGGATCGACCTGAGAAACGATCCGGCCGGACAGGGTGGCGCGGCCATCCTCGCCAATCGTGAAAGTTCCGGCGGGCGAAAAATCGAAGTCCGAGGCTTCGACGTCGCCGCTGATGGGCGTTCCGCCCAGCGATTCGAATGTCGGCAGCCAGACCGAATGGTCATGGCCGCCGCCATGGTAATGATCGCTGATCGCCGAAGTCGCCGAATAGGTGACCGGCGCAGCGAGCGCGGCCGATGTGAAGACCGCGGAAACCGCAGCAGCCGACGCCAGAACAAAACGCATAAGAAACCCCAGGAAACGCAACTACGCGCAAAGCCTCGCGCAATCGCGGATGCCCCGAAAGGATTTCTTATGGTTAATGAAAGGTTTCCGCCGTTAAGTATCTATTCGGCGATAGTCCGCGCGCCTTATAGGCGTCGGCGCCCCCGCTAGGGTTGCGGCGACGGCGCTTCTTCAGCCGGGGCTGGCGGCGTCTCTTCAACCGGCGCGGGTTCGGCCGGCTGCACATCGAGTGTCGGGGCCGCCGTTTCGGGCGCGGCAGCAGGTGTCTCGCCCGTACCGAGCGTGTCGAGAAGGTCTTCGGTCGTCAGCGGCTGGGTCGGGTCGATGACGCGCTCGCCAGTCAGTTCCTCGACGATGTCGGCGTCGCTCTCGCCTGTGCGCGCCGTCATGGCGAGCGCGATCGAGGTGACGAAGAACAAGGCCGCCAGGGCCGAAGTCGTGCGGGTAAGGACATTCGCCGCGCCCCGGCTGGTCATGAAACCTCCGCCGCCCCCGCCGCCCATGCCGAGCGCTCCGCCCTCCGACCGCTGCAGGAGCACGATAATGATGAGGGCAAGGACGATCAGTCCGTGAACGGTGAGCAGGACGGCGTGCATCTGGTCTGTCCGGTAAGGGCCAGCCGCCGATATGGCGGCCCGGCCGGGAATTGGAAGGGGCGGTTCCTAGCCTCCGCCGGGGGACGGGTCAAATCAGGCCCTTTGGCTTTCCGGACCGGCTCTCCGGGCAAACAGGGGAAGCGCTGGGGCCGCCGCGACGAAAATCGCCAGCGCCAGCAACGAGGTCTTGATGGCGACGCCAAGCGGCAGGAACCCTGAGTTGACCATCACAAGGTAAAGCAAGGCGACGCCGAAAACCCAAAGCGCGACCGACAGCTTGACGGCGAAGCTGACTGTCTGCCGTCGCGCGTTCGCAAAAAGCCAGACCAGGGCGAAGGCATAAACGAAGTCCGAGACGAGCGTGACCGCCTCGCGCACGAGTTCCGGCCACGGCGCCGCAAATCCCACTTTGACGCTAGCGTTCGCGGCGTCCCAATCGGCGCCCAGCAGCAGATTATTGCCGAGCCAGCCGAGCACGTTGAAGACCAACCCGAAGGCAAGGCTCAATCCGACGAGGCGTGCGACGCTTACGCCGCCTTCTCCTTTGCGATCCATTCGTCGACCGTCCTTTCGAGGATGCCGAGCGGCATCGCGCCGTTGCCGAGGATGAGTTCGTGGAATTTGCGGAGGTCGAATTTCTCCCCGAGCTCGGCTTCGGCTTTCGTCCGCATCCTCACCATGGCAAGCTGGCCCGTCTTGTAGGCGGTCGCCTGCCCCGGCCACACGACATAGCGCTCGATCTCGCGCGTCACTTCGGCCTCGGTCTGGCCAGTCTTGGCGACCATGTATTCGATCGCCTGCTCACGCGACCATTTCTTCGCGTGCATGCCGGTGTCGACGACGAGGCGCACGGCGCGGAAGATTTCCGCCTGCAGGCGTCCGAGATCGCCGAAGGGATCGGTCGCGTAGAGGTCCATGTCCTCCGCCGCGACTTTCTCCGCGTACAGCGCCCACCCTTCCGAATAGGCCGTGAACGGAGAAACCTGACGCAGCAGCGGCACGCCCTTGATGAGCTGCGAGGCCGAGAGCTGGAAGTGATGGCCGGGCGCGGCCTCATGATAGAGGAGCGTCGGCAGGGTCCAGCGCGGATTGTCGCTGGTGTCCTTGAGGTTGATGTAGAAACGGCCCGGACGCGAGCCGTCGAGCGCGGGCGGGTTGTAATAGCCGCCCGGCGCTGAATCCTGCGAATATTCCGGCACGCGCACCACCTCGACCGGCTGCGGCGGAATGGTGATGAAATAGTCGGGCGCAAGCTCCATCACATCGACATTGAGCTGCGTCAGGTAATCGATCATCGCCTGACGGCCCGTGTCGTCATTCGGGAAGAGTTCGCCGGGGCGCTGCGAGACGAGCGCGATGCGGCTCGCGAAAGGGATGGCGGCGCCAGCTTCATCGACGGCGGGTATTCCTTGCGCATCGAGGATCGCCGTCATGGCGGCTTCGATGCGCTCGACCTCGGCGAGACCGATGTCGTGAATCTCGTCGGCCGAAAGATCCGTCGTCGTGTTGTTGCGCAGCGCCGCGGCGTAGATCCTGTCGCCGTCCGGAATGCGCCAGATGCCGGCGTCATGCGTCGCCGTCGTCGCCATGTCTTCGAAGAGCGCGATCATCGCCTGATAGCCGGGAATGACTTTCTCGGTCACCGCCTTGGTCGCTTCGGCGACATAGGCGGCCTTTTTCTCGGGCGTCATGCCTTTGATCTTGTCGAGCTTGGCGGGCAGCGTCGTGACGAGCGGGTTCTTCTCCGCGCCGCCTTCGATGAAAGCGCGCATTCCCGCCAGCGCTTTTTCGATGACGAAGTCGGGGGGCGTCACGCCGGCGGCGCGATCGTCGTCGACGCGCGCCTTCACCTCGCCGATGACGCGGCCGAACTCGTTGACGCGCGAGATGTAGCGTTTGACGCTCTTCTCGTTCTTGATGACGTGGCTGTCGGTCAGGAATTGGGGAAGATCGACCATCGGCCCGGAGATCTGATTGACCCGGTAGCCGCTGTGGTCGAATTCCGATTGCGCGATGATGTCGTCAAGGAACCAGGCCGCGATCTCCCACGACAGCTTTTCCTGGCCCTTCAGCTTTTCGGGATTGAAGCGGTTCATCCCTTCGCGCGATTTCTTGAGGCGCGCGAGCTGCTTGTCCTCTTGCGCTTTGGTGTAGTCGCCAAGCTTGCCGCTGTGAAAATCGAGCGGCGTGTTGTCGATGACGCCGAGACCGGTCAGCAATTCCGGCGTCTCGAATGCGAACTCCGCCGTGAACTTGTTGACGTAATTGGTGACGGTGACGGGATAGAACCAGAACCACACCGACGCGCCCGCGAGCGCGAGGATGATAAGCAGGAACAGCCCGCCGAAAATCTTACCGACAAGACGCATGATGGCCCCTCTGACAATCGCCGACCCGCTTGATAGCGGGGCCCGGCGGGGGCGTCACCTGCCGCTCACCGCGCGATTGCAGCGGTCTGGCCTGATTTTCCGATTGCAGCGGCGGTGACGCGCTCAATCGCCGCGAGAACTTTGGCTGTTTCAGAATGGTGGAGCGCGTGACCGGTGTCGGGCAGCACTTCGTAGTCGACGCCCGGGATTTCGCGCGACAGCGCCGCGGCGTGCAGGGTCGGGCTGACGGTCGGATCGTCGGCGCCGGTCATCACCGCCGTTGGAATCCTGATATCGCCATAGCGGCCCATCATCGCGACGATCTGCGGTTTCAGCGCGCGAAGGTCAGCCGCGTTGCTCTGAAAGTCCTTCGCGCGAAAGAGCAGCGGCAGGCCCGCCGCTTCATAATAACCGGGCGGCGCTTCGTCGGGACGGAAGGACTTCACAACGCCGCTCTTCGCCGCCAGCGGAGCATAGACCGGAATGACGAGACGTCGGAGCAGCGCTCCGGCGACCGGCCAGCCTGACACCTTGTTGTACCAGGAAACGCCGCCGGGCCATTCATGGCTGACCGGCGCGAGCAGGACGAGTCCCGCCAATTCGTCCTGATACTGAAGGGCGTAGGAGAGCGCGACCGCGCCGCCGAAGCTCTGCCCAAGGACGATCGGCCGCTCGGCGCCGAGCGCCCTCACCGCCGCCCGGATCAGCTGCGCCTGCCGGTCGAGCTTCCAGCCGTCCTCAGGGCGCGTTGAATATCCCCGCCCCGGCCGGTCGATCATGATGACGCGGCGCGACTTCGAGAGCTCATCGCCGAGCGCGAGCTTCATATCGCGCAGATTGACGCTGGCGCCGTGGATGAGGACGATCGGCGGCAGGGCGCTGTCGCGCGGCCCGGCGTCGAGAATATGCAGGCGCTCGCCTTCGACATCGACAAATGCGCCGAGCGGCGGCGCGTTCCTTTCGGCGCGCCAGCTGGCGCAGCCGCCGATCAGAAGGAGGCCGAGGAGGACGGCAGCCGTCAGAACATATCCCATGGATGATTTACGGCTCATCCCGCCGCGCGGATGATGGCGGCGAAGTCATCCGCCTTAAGGCTCGCGCCGCCGACAAGCGCGCCGTCGACATTGGCAATCTTCAAGATCTCGGCCGCATTCGACGGTTTGACGGAGCCGCCATAGAGGACACGCACGCCCTCGGCGACGCGCTGGCGGATGAAGGCGTGCATATCGGCGATTTCGTCGACGGTCGGCGTCAGACCCGTTCCGATCGCCCAGACCGGTTCATAGGCGACGACAAGGTCGCGGTCGCCTGCAGGAAGCGATTGGGCGAGCTGCGTTTCGACGATGTCGCGCTCGCGGCCCGCGCGCCGCTCAGCCTCGGTCTCGCCGACGCAGACAATTGGCGTCAGGCCAGCCCGGCGCGCCGCCATCGCTTTTTCAAGCACCAGCGCATTCCCTTCGCCATGATCGGCGCGGCGCTCGGAATGGCCGACAATCACATAGGCGGCGCCGGCGTCGGCGAGCATCTCCGCACTGATGTCGCCGGTGTGCGCCCCGGAAGGACGCGGGTGACAGTCCTGCCCGCCAATGCCGATGCCCTCATCGCTGAACTCCGTCGCAAAGAGGCCGACCAGCGTCGCCGGCGGACAGATGACGATTTCGAGCGCGGACGGCATCGCGCCCGAGAAATGTTCGATCAGTTTCTGAACTTCAAGAACGGACGATGACACGCCGTTCATCTTCCAGTTTCCGGCGATCAGCGGCTTCATGGGGTCTCCCGGCGCGTGCGTCGCGACTTTCTGCTGCGTCCCGAGGTTAGTTGCAAATTCATTGGGCGACCTCTCCCCTCGCCCGCTCTTCGCGGGAGAGGGGTCGGGGGTGAGGGCCCGTAATCTGAACAGTCTCGCCCGCTGACGCGCCCTCACCCTGCCCTCTCCCGCACGCGGGAGCGGGTTTTGCCATACGCGCCTTGCCCCCTTCTTGTTCCCCGCCCCGGCGGCGCCTAGAAGGGCGGCGACCTATTTGCCGCCCCGTCCGCTGTTCGGCGCCGGGGCCCTCAGTTGCAGGACCAACCCATGCCGAAACAGAACCGCGGGACGCTCAAGACGATCGTCGCTGTCATCTTTGTCCTGCCGCTCATCGTCGCCTTCGCCGCCTGGGGCGTCCCCGAGGTTCGCCAGATGACCAATAACGACGCCGTGCGCGTCGGCGCGCAGGGCTTCTCGGCGCTTGAAATCAAACAGGAGTTCGACCGCTTTGTCGTCAACCGGCGCAATCAGTCGGAAGACGGCTACACCGCCGAACAGGCGCTCGCCGAGGGCGCGCAGGACCGCGTTGTCGATTCCCTGACGACGCAGGCCGCGCTCGATCAGGAAGCGCTGAAAATGGGGCTGATCGTCACCCGGCCGATGGTGAGCACCTATCTTCAGACGTCCGACCAGTTCAAGAACCCGAACTCGGGCAAATTCGACAACGAGACGCTGGACCTGATCCTCCGGGAATACGGCTTCTCGATCCGCGAATTTGAAGAACGCATCCGCCTCGAAATGCTGCGCGCCCAATTGCTGGGCGGCGTTGCACGCGGCGGGCCCGCTTCGCCCGCCATGATCGACGGTTTGATCGCGCGCGAAGTTGAAACGCGCGAGGTGAGCTATGTGACGGTCGGCGAGGACGCGGCGGGCGCCGCGCCGGCGGCGACGCCGGAAGCGGTCAACGCCTATTACGAGAAAAACAAATCGCAATTCATGGCGCCGGAGTACCGCACCTTCACGGCCGTCATCTTGAAAAACGAGGACTTTGTCGATCGCGCCGAAGCGTCCGAAGACAAACTGCTCGAGGTCTACAACGCCAACAAGGCGAAATACGAAACGCCGGAGCGGCGGACCTTTTACCAGATCACCATCGAAAACGAGGCTGACGCCGACGCCGCGGTCAAGGCGCTGAATGAAGGCAGGCCCTTTGAAAGCGTCGCCATCGAGAACGGCCAAAGCCTTGCGCAGGTGACGCGCACCGATGTTGTGAAATCCGACATTGTCGATCCCGCCGTCGGCGACGCGGTCTTCGGCGAAAGCGCCGCGGCCGGCGCCGTCATCGGCCCGGTGAAGGGCGTTTTCGGCTTCAATGTCGCGCAGATCGCCAGCGTGACGCCGGCGGCCGTCAAGACGTTTGAAGAGGTGCGCGGCGAAATCGAGACGACCTTCCTCGATCAGGGCACGAAGAAGCGGCTTTTCGACAAGGTCGAGGACATCGAGAACGAACGCGACACCGGCGCTTCGATCGCCGACGCGGCGGCCAAGCATGGCGTGACGGCGAGCGTGATCGGCCCTGTCGATTCCTTCAGCTTCGGGCGCGGCGGCGAGATTATCGACGGCGTTCCGGGCGACGTGCTTGCGAGCGCTTTCAAGCTTGAAGAGGGCGAAGAAAGCGAGGCGACCGAACTCGCCGACAAGTCGGGCTATTATTTCGTCTCGGTGACCGAAGTCGCGCCGCCCGCGCCGATCCCGTTCGAGACGATCGCCGCGGAAGTCGAGGCGCGCTGGCGCGCGAGCGAGCGCGACGCCCGCATCGCCGCCGTTGTCGCCAAAATCAATGACGCGCTCTCAAAGGGAACGCCGCTCGCGCAGGCGGCTGAGCCTTTCAACCGGGCGCCCTTGCCCGCGAGCCTCACCCGCCGCAGCGTCAACGAGACCTTCTCGCAGGAGCTGCTCGATCAGGTTTTCTCCGCCGCGAAGGGCAAAGCCGTTTCGGGCCGCGCGGGCGACGGCGCGCAGGTCATCGTCGTCGTCAACGACATCAAGTTCGGCGAGTCGCCGGTCGGCCCCGACCAGATCGGCGCCTTCGGCCGCTTCATCGGCAATCAGTTCGACCAGGAGCTGATCGACGCCTATGCGAACGCCGTGCGGGACGACGCCAAGGTCAAGATCAACAAGGCGCAGATCGAAACGCAGTTCGCCGGGGTGCAATGAGCCTCACGCCGGCGTTCGAGGAATTCCGGCGCCGGTACGACGCCGGCGCGCCCGCCGTCCTGATGCGCCGGATCGTCAGCGATCTTGAAACGCCGGTGTCGGCCTATCTGAAGCTCGCGGGCCGGCGGCGCAATGCGTTCCTTCTTGAATCCGTTGAGGGCGGCGAGCAGCTCGGCCGCTATTCGATCATCGGCATGAAGCCTGATGCCATCTGGCGCGCTTTTGGCGGTCACGCCGAACTGAACTTGCGCGCCGGCGCCGACGCAAATGACTTCGTTCATGAGAAGCTGGCGCCGATCGAAAGCCTCAAGGCCTTCATCGACGCCTCGCGCATCGCGCTGCCCAACGACGCGCCGCCGATGGCGGCCGGCGTTTTCGGCTATTTCTCCTACGACATGGCGCGGCAGATGGAGCGGCTGCCGGAGCGGCCGCCGGCGGCGTTTGAAATTCCTGACGCGATATTCATCCGGCCGACGCTGATCGCGATCTTCGACAATCTGAAACAGGAGATCGTGCTCGTCGCCAGCGCGCGGCCAGAAGGGGGCGTCTCGGCGCTCGCGGCCTATGACCGCGCGAGCGAGCGCATCGCCGACGCGGTCGCCGATCTCGCCGCGCCGCTCGCCGTCCCGCGCGAGGCGGCGCATGACATCGACGCGGACACGATCGCGACGCCGCGGTCGAATACGCCGAAACCGGACTATCTCGGCATGGTGGCGCGCGCCAAGGACCATATCGCAGCGGGCGACATTTTTCAGGTCGTCCTCAGCCAACGCTTTCAGGCGGCATTCCCGCGTCCGCCGGTTGAGCTTTACCGCGCGCTGCGCCGCGTGAACCCCTCGCCGTTCCTCTTCTTCCTCGACTTTGACAAATTCGCGCTTGTCGGGTCGAGCCCCGAAATTCTCGTCCGGGTACGGAAAGGCGAGATCACCATCCGCCCGATCGCCGGCACGCGGCCGAGGGGCGCGACGCCGGAAGAAGACGCGGCGCTCGCGGCGGAACTCCTCGCCGATCCGAAAGAGCGGGCAGAGCACCTGATGCTGCTCGATCTCGGCCGCAACGATGTCGGCCGCTCGGCGGAGATCGGCACGGTGACGCCGACCGCAACCTTCACGATCGAGCGCTACAGCCACGTCATGCACATCGTCTCGAACGTGACCGGAAAATTGCGCG
>CAZHUI010000105.1:0-9519 GCA_964535605.1 uncultured Caulobacterales bacterium | reverse complement strand
TCGCGCAGGCCGAAAGCCCGCCGGCGCTCAAGACCGTGGCGCCCGCAACGGCGCCTTTCAGCAAGTCGCGGCGCGATGCTGTCATGAAGCTCCCCCTTCAGACGTCGGCGCGAGAATGGTTAGACTGGAACAGATTTGCAAGCGCGTCGAAGAACCGTTGTAAATAAAGGCGAACGAATATTCAGCGCTCATCCCGGCGCAAGCCGGGATCCAGAAATGTCTGTGTGATGAGCCTTCAGCCTTTCCCATAAGCAGAACTGGCCCCCGGGCTTTCGCCGGTGTGAGCGGCGTTGATAACGGCTGATTGACCCCCCGCCCCTCTCCTCTAAAAGTCGCGGCGCCAAAGCGGGAAACGCCATGAACACTCAATTTTACGCGCGCGTCGATGAGACGCTGACCTCCATCCGCGAACAGGGTCTTGAAAAGATCGAGCGCGAAATTCTCGGCAGCCAGGGCCCCGAGATCGACGTGCTGCACAAAGGCAAGCGCGTGCGCGTCCTCAATTTCTGCGCCAATAATTATCTGGGGCTCGCGGACAATCCCGAAATCGTGAAGGCCGCGCAGAAGACGATGGACGCCTATGGCTTCGGCATGGCGTCCGTGCGCTTCATCTGCGGCACGACCGATCTTCACCGCCGCGTCGAGAAGGAAATCGCCGGCTATCTCGGCTATGAGGATTCAATCCTCTTCGCCGCCTGTTTCGACGCCAATGGCGGCGTGTTTGAACCGCTATTAGAGGCCGAGGACGCGATCATTTCGGATGCGCTCAATCACGCCTCGATCATCGACGGCGTGCGCCTCTCGAAGGCCAAGCGCTACCGCTTCGCCAATTCCGACATGGCCGACCTTGAGGCGCAGCTGAAACAGGCCGCCGCAGACGGCGTGCGCACCAAGCTCATCGTCACCGACGGCATCTTCTCGATGGACGGCTATATCGCGAAACTCGCCGAGATCTGCGACCTTGCGCAGAAGCACGGCGCGCTCGTCATGGTCGACGATTGCCACGCGACCGGCTTCATGGGGCCGCAAGGGCGCGGCACGCCCGCCCATTGCGGCGTCGAGGGGCGCATCGATATTCTGACAGGCACGCTCGGCAAGGCGCTCGGCGGCGGCATGGGCGGCTATATCTGCGCGAAGGCGAACGTCGTCCACCTCCTCAGGAACCGCGCGCGGCCCTATCTCTTCTCCAACGCGCTGACGCCCGCGCTCCTCGGCGCGACGCTGAAAACGCTCGAGATCGTCAAGGGCGGAGACGCCTTGCGCGCGCAGCTTTTCCGCAACGCCAAGCGCTTCCGCGAAGGTCTCACCAAGGCGGGCTTCAAGCTTCTCCCCGGCGAACACCCGATCATCCCCGTGATGCTCGGCGACGCGCGCCTCGCACAGGACCTCGCGGCGGCGCTGATGGATGAAGGCGTCTATGTCACCGGATTTTCCTTCCCCGTGGTGCCGCGAGGCGCGGCGCGCATCAGGACGCAAATGTGCGCGGGGCACGACGATGAACAGGTCGATCGGGCGATCGCGGCGTTTGCGCGGGCGGGGAAGAAGGTGGGTTTGGGGTTGACGCTTGATTAGTTTGTTGGTTTTGTGCTGTTTCGCAAAATACTGATTGAGTGGAGCGCCAAACCAATTTCCAGAAGAGAGGGGATCAATGGGATTCTATCTTCGAAAATCAATTAATCTTGGTGGTGGAGTTCGACTCAATCTCTCAAATGGTGGCCTAGGGGTCTCGGCTGGGGTCAAGGGGTTTCGCGTAGGGGCGAATCGAAAAGGCTCCTACGTTCATGTTGGCCGTGGGGGCCTGTACTACCGAAAAAACTTCTCCACTCCTCGACAGCGACCACCTTCAAAAATCACTCCGCGTCCTCGTTTTGACGACCAAGCCCCCTTAGAGCAATCGGGAAATCTAACCCCACCGCTCCTTGTCGAGGATGTTCAGGCCACAAACACCGATATTGCAGAAATGTTCAAGCCGCCGATCGTTCCTCGCATTGCAAAATTTTTTCTTGTGGTTGGAGCGATTCTTATTTTTCTTAATCCAGCAATCGGTTTTTTTATTGTGTCTCTGTCGGGGCTGACACTGTCATATTTTCATTATTTTAAAAAGAAGCCGATACTATTTTACGACTTGGCGGACGAAGCCAGTGCTTCATTTCAATTATTTCATGAGTCCATGACCGAATTTTTTAAATCCGAGCGGATATGGCTATACGAAAACATGGAGCAAACGCCTGATTGGAAGAGAAACGCGGGGGCAAGCCGATTGGTTCGCCGACGACGGGCTAAATTTGTTGAGGAGGCTGTCGATGTCGAGAGCAATGTTCCGCTACCAACGCTTTCTAGCGGGTCCGATCGAATTATCTTTCTCCCGGAAATGATTGTCGCCATAACCAGAGGCTCGATCGCGACATTTCCTTATTCGAAAGCGTATTTTAGGTCCGAGCTTTCCCAGTTTGTTGAAAGCGAGCCGGTTCCAAGCGACGCCGAGGTTGTGGGCCATACATGGAAATTTGTTCGCCGCGACGGTGGCCCTGATCGTCGATTCAACGGCAATCGGCAGGTCCCGGTTTGCAGGTATCAGAGCTTCGGGCTCAAGGTTGGGAACGGATTCGCAAGATTATTTGAAAAGTCGAAACAACGAGATTACGAGCCACTTCGAAGAGCGCTTTCACTGCTAGCAAAAACGAATTTGCGTGAAGAAAATGGCAATTTACGGGTCGAGCTCTTGCCCGCCCCTTCCTCAGTTTGAGGCTATGCCCAATTTCGAGGCTTCATTCTATACCGCCGCTGTGGCTGACCTGACGATGTTTTGGTAGATTCATTGTTACAATCATCGGTCGAGGTTGAGAGCGCGCCACCACGCCGAGCGCTTCAGCGATTTCGTTGGCGTCCCCGTCCGCCAGTGCGACGTCGAGATAGTGAGCCGCATCGTGCGGGGTTTTGCTAGGGTCCGCCACGTCGAAGGGCGAGAACTTGGTTTTGGTCATCGGAATTGCGCCTTCCATTCGTTCCACAGCGTCTCCGCTTTGTAGCACATTGCGACCAGCCTGATTTCTTCATCCTGAGGAGCGGCCTTCTTCAGGCCGCGTCACGAAGGATGAGCCGCGAGAACCGCGCCTGGGCTCTCGCGGCCCATCCTTCGTGACGCCTTCGCTTCGCCACGGCTCCTCAGGATGAAGACCGCAGATAGATTTGTCTGATTGAAACCGGCGCCTCGACCCCGATCCCTACCCGCCCCAACCCCCGCGTGGCTTCAGCCGCTTCATCAACACCCGATAGGCGCCGAGAAATCCGACCGTCCCTAACGCTGCAAGCGCGACATACTGGACGAGCCAGTTGAGCCAGGGCGCGTTCGTTCCCCAATAGGCGATCGGGAAATAGAGAAACGCCTGCGCGACGAACGCGGCGAGCGCGGCGAAGAAGGGCGCGCGCCACCACCGCTCGCTGCCGCGCGTCACGTCATAGACGGCGGCGGCGGCGAACTGCGCGACCATCGACGAGCCGACGAAGGCGACGACGAAAGCAACGCTCGGCATGTCGCCGGCTTCCAGCACCGGGGCGAGATAGGAAACGCCGGAAAAGGCCGCGATCGCCGCGACGGTCCACGACGCGGTGACGACGCGCGAGGCTTCTTCCCCGCCGAAGCGACGGCTTATGAAGATGACAAGAAACGGCGCCAGCGCCATCGCGAAAAACCCCAGCGACAGCCAGTTGCCGGGCTTGGCGAGCGCCGATGCGAAAAACTGGTCGAAGCCGCGATAAGGGAGATCGACAGAGAAAAACGCAAAGATCAGGATCGGGAGCAGCAGCGCCGACAGCAGCGCCACGCGAAACAGCGCGACAAAAAACTCGCGCGCCCCGCGCCCGAGTTTTTCCAGCGGCGTTTCCTTGATCGGCCGCCTTTGCTCGACGGCGGCGGGAATGTCCAAGCGACGCTCTCCGCTTGCTGGCGGAGCATGAGGCTCCTTACGAAGCCTTGGCCAGTTCGCGCTTGATTTTCAAGGCCCCTTTGGAGAGCGTTTCGTCTGAGGCTTTCGCCAGGAAGGCGTCGAGCCCGCCGCGATGATCGACCGAGCGAAGCGCCGCAGCCGTCACGCGCATCTTGTAGCCGCGCCCGAGCTTGTCGCTGTGCAGCGTGACATCGCAGAGGTTCGGCAAGAACCGGCGCTTGGTCTTGTTGTTGGCGTGCGAAACGTTATGTCCGACCATCGGACCAACGCCCGTCAATTCACAGCGGCGAGCCATCTTGTTAACCCTGACGTCACGAAGTTTCGGGAGCGTTCCGGATCGCCCCCCGAAAAGGGCCCCCGGCGCGAAGCACGCGGCCTTAGGCGAGGCCCTTTGGGGTGTCAAGGCATGCGCGCGACGCATCCTTCGTGACGCGCGCAAGGGCGCGCTCCTCAGGATGAAGGATGTTCTTGTTTTAACAATGAGAGTCTTCATCCTGAGGAGCGGCCTCCTTCAGGCCGCGTCACGAAGGATGCGTTCCGGAGCGCGCCCCTCCCCATGACCGGCCGCAAGCTCAAACCCCGCGACATCGACCTGACGCCCGAGCGGCTGCGGGCGAGCCTCATTGGCGTTCTTGGGCCCACCAATACCGGCAAGACCCATTTCGCGATCGAGCGGATGCTCGACCATCCGTCCGGCATTATCGGCCTGCCGCTCCGGCTCCTCGCCCGCGAGGTCTATGACCGGCTGATCGCCCGGAAGCCGAAGGATCAGGTCGCCCTCGTCACCGGCGAAGAAAAAATCGTCCCGCCCCGCGCCGCCTATTGGGTGTCGACGGTCGAGGCGATGCCGCTCGACCGGCCGGCCGACTTTGTCGCGGTCGATGAATGCCAGCTCGCCGCCGACCCGGAGCGCGGGCGCATTTTCACCTCGCGTCTTTTGAATGCGCGCGGCGCTCGCGAGACGCTGCTGCTCGGCTCGGAGACGATGCGGCCGATCCTGAAACAGCTCTTCCCGGAGATCATCTTCGTCGCGCGCGAACGCTTCTCAAATCTCGCCTATGCCGGCCCGCGCAAGGTGACGCGCATGCCGCGCCGAACGGCGATGGTCGGCTTTTCGGCGGAGACCGTCTATGCGATCGCCGAACTTGTGCGCCGCCAGCGCGGCGGCGCGGCCGTCGTGCTCGGCGCGCTCTCTCCGCGCACGCGCAACGCGCAAGCCGAACTCTATCAGTCGGGCGAGGTCGATTACCTCGTCGCCACCGATGCGATCGGCATGGGCCTCAACATGGATATCGACCATGTCGCCTTCGCCTCCGCGCGGAAATTCGACGGGCGGCGCTATCGTCATCTGCACGCGCATGAACTCGCGCAGATCGCCGGACGGGCCGGGCGCCACATCAAGGACGGGAGTTTCGGCGAGACCGCCGACTGCGAGACTTTCGACGAGACGCTGATCGACGCGATCGAGAACCACCGCTTCGATCCTGTCGAGATGCTGCAATGGCGGTCCGAAGCGCTCGATTTCGCTTCGATCGCCGCGTTGCGCATTTCGCTGGAACAGGGCTCGCCGCAGCCGGAACTGGTGCGCGCGCGTCCCGATGAAGATGAAGAAGCGTTCACGCGCCTTGCCTCCTTCGACGACGTTCAGGATCGCGTGACCTCGCGCGGCGCGACCGCCCTCCTCTGGGACGTCTGTCAGATCCCCGACTTCCGCAAAGCCTCGTTCGACAGCCATGTCCGCCTTCTCAACGAGATTTTCGACCAGTTGCACGGCAAAGGCCGCATCGCGGAAGGCTGGCTTTTGAAGCAAATGGCGGGGGTCGACCGCACTGACGGCGATATCGACGCGATCTCGGCGCGTATCGCGCAGGTCAGAACCTGGACCTATCTCTCCAATCGCGCCGGGTGGCTCGAAAACGCCAGCTATTGGCAAGGCAAAACCCGGGAGATAGAAGACGCCCTTTCCGACGCCTTGCATGAAAAACTGACGCAGAGATTTGTCGATCGCCGCACGTCGATCCTCCTGAAAAAACTGCGTGACGAGGCGCCGCTGCTCGCGGGCGTGACCGAAGACGGAGAAGTGATCGTGGAAGGCCAGTTTGTCGGCCGCCTGTTGGGGTTTGAATTCGTCGTCGATCCGCGCGCCAAGGGCGCCGACGCCAAGCGCATGCGCGGCGCGGCTGAACGCGCCATCGCGCCGATCCTTGCGGCGCGCGCGGCCGCGCTCGCCGAGGCGCCGGAAAGCGATCTGCAGCTCAAGGACGACGGCGCCGTCTGGTGGAAATCCTCGCGTGTTGCGGAACTGCGCAAAGGCCCGACGGTCCTGCGCCCGACGGTTGCGATCCGCGGCCTCGACGCCCTCACGCCCAATATGCGCGGGCGCGTTTCCGACCGCCTTACCAATTTTGTCGCCGCGCGCATCGAAGTGCTGCTGTCGGAACTGATCGCGCTGAAACTCGCCGCGGATTCGACGGCGGAAGACGGTCTCGGCGGTCAGCCGCGCGGCGTCGCCTATCGCCTCGTGGAAAATTTCGGCGCGATGTCGCGCGCGCAGTTCGGCGATACGCTGAAACAGCTCAGCCAGGAAGACCGCGCCAAACTCCGCAAACTCGGCGTGCGGTTCGGCGAGTACACGCTGCATCTCCCATCGCTGCTAAAGCCCGCCACGGCGCGGATGATGGCGCTCCTGTGGGCGATCTGGTCGGAACGCGATCCGGCGTCCCTCACCTTGCCGAAGCCGGGCCTCGTCTCCTTTCCGATCAAGGACGACGCGCAGCACGCGTTTCTCTATGCGCTCGGCTATCGCCCGTCCGGCGATCGGGCGGTGCGCATCGACATGCTGGAGCGGCTGGCGCAGATAATTCGCGGCGCGCGCGACAATGAGGGCGGGCGCGAGGGATTTGAGGCGACCTCGCAGATGATGTCGCTGGTCGGCTGTTCCGGCGAGGAGTTCGAGAGCATCCTGCGCTCGCTCGGCTATCGCAAGCAAACGATCAAGCGGACAATCGCCGCGCCGGTTGCCCAAGCGCCCGCGGCCCCTGTTGAAACGCCGGCCGCCGACGTCCCTGCGGAGACCGTTGAAGCGCCGGTTGAGGCCGCCGAGGCCGCGGTTGCGGCCGAAACGACAGAACCCGTCCCGGATGCTCCGCCTGCTGACGGTATCGCCGAGGCGCCGGCCGTCGCCGCTGCGTCAGAGCCGGCGCCCGCGGTTGAGGTCACGGAAATCGAAGTGACGGTCTGGCGCCTGGCGCCGCGGCGTCCGCCGCAGGAAAAGCGCCCTGCCCGGCCTGAGAAAAACGCCAATGGCGAGGGCAAACGCGCCGACAATCGCGGCCCCCGCGAGCCGCGTCACAGCAAGGGCAAGCCGCCGCGCAAATTTGAAAAGAGCAATGAGCCCCGCCGCTTTTCGAGCGAGCCGCGGCGCAGCAATCGCGAACCCGATCCCAATTCTCCGTTCGCCGTGCTCGCCGCGCTGAAGGCCAACATGGCGGGGCCTGACCAGAAGTCGTGACGCCGGAAGCTTTGACCGGCGCGGCGACAAGCCAGCGCATCGACAAATGGCTCTGGTGCGCGCGATTTTTCCGGACACGCGGCGCGGCGGCGAATTACGTTGAATCGCAAACTGTCCGCCTGACGCGCGAAGGCCGCGCACAGCGGGTCGCCAAGCCCGGCTTTGCGCTCAAAGCGGGCGATGAACTCGCGCTATTGCTGTCGGAACGCCCGGTCATTGTCCGCGTTCGCGCCTTGGCGCAGCGGCGCGGCTCCGCGCTGGACGCTGCCGCGCTTTTCGACAGGATCGTCGCTCCCTGACACCGGCGCCGTCCGCTTGCCAGCCGTCCTTAGACCGGCCAAAAGGAGCCGCTTTTTCCGGGAGCCGAGCCCATGACCTACGTGGTCACCGAAGCCTGCATCCGCTGCAAATATACGGACTGCGTCGAAGTCTGTCCGGTCGACTGTTTTTATGAAGGCGAGAACATGCTCGTCATCAATCCGGACGAGTGTATCGACTGCGGCGTTTGCGAACCTGAATGCCCGGTCGAGGCGATCATCCCCGACACCGACGATCCCGGCGGCAAATGGACGGAACTCAACGCGAAATATGCCGCCGAGTGGCCGAACATCACCGAGAAGGCCGACCAGCCGGCGGACGCCGATCAGTTCGCCAAGGAAACCGGCAAGCTTGAAAAATATTTCAGCCCGAAACCGGGCTCCGGAAGCTGAAGCGTTGCGTCAGCGGGTCGCGCCGACGGCGCCGCGGTGGCGAAAGCCGGGATTTTGTGTTACAGTAAGAATGAAAAGCGCGCGGGAAGCGCCATTGCTTCCTGCTGCTTAGGCCGCGCCTGAAAGCTATGACCTAACCCGTTGAAAACCCGGGATTTACAACCAGATCAACAAGCGACGGCGAGCGCCGCACGGTCAATTCCGGCGTGATCCAATGTCCCGCTGACCGCCGCGGCCACTCGCCTGATTCGCACGATCGCCGACCGGCCGCCGATGAAGGCCGCCGCACCAGAAGGTTCAAGACCGACCATGCCCAGCAAGTCCGCCCCCGCCAAAAACCAGAAAAAACCAGCGCCGAAAGCGGCCGCCAAACCTGCGAAGGCAGCCGCCAAATCCTCGGCGAAGCCGGCCGCGACAAAGTCCGCCAAACCCGCTGCAAAAGCCCCGACCAAACCCACCGCCAAATCGGCGGCAAAACCTGCCGCCGCAAAACCCGCCGCCAAGCCTCAGGCCAAGCCGGCGGCAAAGGCCGCGCCCGGCAAGGCCGCGAAACCGGCGGCCGCTCCGGCGAAAGGCGCCGCCGTCAAAACCGCGAAGCCGCTTGTCAAAGAGGCGCCGAAGAAGAAGCTCAATGTCGGCCAGAAGCCGCGCTCGGATCGCGCCGATCTGCCGCTGAAACCTGCAACCTTCCTGACCGTCCCGCGCGAGACGGACGCCAGCGCTGCGACGGCCGCAAAACCATCGCCCGCCTCGAAAGAGGCCAAGCAGACGTTCAAGGTCAATGACAGCGTCGTTTACCCGGCGCATGGCGTCGGGCGCATCGCGGCTGTTGAAAAGCAGCACATCGCCGGCATCGTCAACGAGCTTTTCGTGATCGACTTCGAACAGGAAAAGCTGAAGCTGAAAGTGCCGACCGCCAAGGCGATCAGCGTCGGCATGCGCGGCCTTTCCGACGAGGCGCAGATCAAGAAGGCGATCGACCTGCTGAAGGGGCGCGCGCGCATCAAGCGCACGATGTGGAGCCGCCGGGCGCAGGAATATGAAGCAAAGATCAACTCGGGCGACATCATGGCTGTCGCGGAAGTCGTGCGCGATCTTTATCGCGCGACCGACCAGCCCGAGCAAAGCTATTCGGAGCGCCAGCTTTTCGAAGCCGCGCTCGACCGGCTCGCCCGCGAAGTGGCGGCGGTGAGGAAAAGCGATCTCGCCAAAGCGCTCGCCGACCTCGACGCGTCGCTGCAACAGAAGAAAGCCGCCTGACGCGGCTTGCGACGAGACGCCCCGGAGGCGCGGCGGACGGACAGGTTCGCCCGCCTTCCAGGGCATACAGCAAAGGCGAGGCGACTTAGGG
>CAZHUI010000104.1:0-9970 GCA_964535605.1 uncultured Caulobacterales bacterium | reverse complement strand
CGGCTCGCCCATGCCCATGAAGACGATGTTGGAAAGGCGCCGGTCGTCTCCGCCGGACGGCCACTCGCCGAGATCGTCCTTGACCGCCATCACCTGCGCGACGATCTCGCCCGCCGTGAGGTTCCTGACGAGCGCCTGTGTCCCCGTATGGCAGAACGTGCAGTTGAGCGTGCAGCCGACCTGGCTCGACACGCACAAGGCGCCGGCGCGGCCGACATCGGGGATGTAGACGCACTCGATCTCGGCGCCCTTCGAGACTTCGATCAGATATTTGCGCGTGCCGTCGGTCGAGACCTGTCGCTCAACCACGCGCGGGCGCGCGAGCGAAAAGAGCGACGCGAGACCGCTGCGCATTTCCTTGCCGATGTCGGTCATCGCCTCGAAATCGGTGAGGCCGTAATGATAAACCCACCGCCAGAGCTGACCGGCGCGCATCTTCGCTTTTTTCGCGTCGAGCGCGAGCCCTTCGGCGATGCGCGCCGCAATCTCCGCGCGCGAGAACCCGAACACGGAAACGGGCGCCGTTTCCGCTGATGAAGGCCTTACGCTGAGATCGAGCGTCGTCATGCGGGCGGGATATAGGGGGGAACGACAAGGGCGGCAACGAACGCCCCGTTCCTACCCCTTCGCCTTCGGCAAGGTGAGGTTGAAGACGATCGCGGCGGCCCGCAAGCCGAACGCGGCCGCCATGCCGGCGGCGAAGGCGGGGCCTTCCGGGACGCCTGTGAAATGAAGGGCCCCATAAACGCCGGCGCCGAGCAGCGCGGCGGTCGCATAAAGCTCCCCGGGGAGCAGGAGAACGGGCACGCGGTTGGCGACGACGTCGCGCAGAAGCCCGCCCGCCGACGCCGTCATCGTGCCCATGATCAGCACAATGACGAAGCCGTGGCCGAGACTTGCGGCCTTCGCCGCGCCCGCGACCGAGAAGAGGGCAAGGCCCGCCGCGTCCGCCCAGCGCAAGGGGCGAAACCCTTCGAGCGGCCGGTGCAGGAAGAACGCGGCAAGACCGCCGATGGCGCACAGGATCAGCGACAGCGTGTCGGCGAGCCAGAAAACCGGCGCGTCAAGGATGAGGTCGCGCAAGGTTCCGCCGCCGACCGCCGTCAGAAAGGCGAGCACGAGGACGCCGAAAAGATCCATTTCCTTGCGGACAGCCGCGATGCCGCCCGACAGCGCGAAAACGAAAACGCCGATGCGATCGGCGAGGAGAAGAATGAGGAGATCGGTCATCAAGGATTCAACGAGCGTTTCCTCCTTTATTGAATAAGGGGATGTTGCAAGCCTGTCAGCGCTTTACGCGATGAGGTCGTCAAATAGCGCTCGCCGCGCCGTGCGCCCTTCGATCAGCCAGACGATAGTAACTTGCGTCACTGACTTCGGCGTTCTGTCGCTGGATTTCTCGCCGCTGGCGCAGCGGAGGGTGCAATGATCAAGATCGTTACAATGCTGGCGGTCGCGAGTTTTTCTATCCTTATCGGGGGATGTTCGACGCTGGGAGACGTAAAGGCGGTAAAACCGAGCTTTAAAGTGCTTAACAATGCAGCTTATCGCGACGCGGATCCAACCAATGACCTACTATACGGAGCTATGTTGGACGACCTGCTGCTGGATCAATCCTTTGCCGACGACGGCGCCAGCGATTGGAGCCGCGCGGAGAGTATTTTCAGCATCGGATTGCTTGCAGCAGCGGCGTACGGCGGCTTCAATACTGTTTATGACGGAGGCAATCTGGAAGATGCCGCCTTCGCAGCGGCATCAATCACGAGCATTAGAACCTTCGTAGCCCCTCAGAAAAGGCGCCTCGCATTCGGCAAGGCAGCAGCTGAGTTGGCTTGCGTTGCCGACCATGCGAAGGAATTTTCAGACTATAGCCAGTCCGCATTCACGCCGAAAGCCGCCGGCGGCGTCGAAATGAGCGTGATCCTCTCTACGCCTGTCGGCGCCGTGGATCCTAGCAGTGCGTTGCAGACGCCAGTTCTGACGTCGCAATTATCGACGCTCAACGATCTCCTTGTCGAACTAACGACGAAAGCCGAAAAGAGCCTTCCAGAGGACAACTACAGCGCAGCGCAAGTGGAAGCGATCGCCAGCGCACGCGTCGATCAGGATCGTCGCATCGCTGCGCTAAACGAAGCTCTTGCGAGAATTATTCAAGCGAAAGCATTGCAGAATGAAATTCTGAATGAGCGGTTCTCGCTAGTTCGCGGCGAGTACGGCGCGATACTCGCGGACCTTTTCGAAGCGCTGCATTTTCCGGTGGTTAATTTCGAATCTGAATCCGCTGCGTTCGCCAAAGCGAAGATCGACGAGATGGCCGCTGGCATGGCTGGTGCGGGCGCGGAAGCATTGATGACTTTCGCCGGCGGGCCGGCCGGGCTCGCAACTCTCGCTTTCCGTGACCCGAAAAGGCTGGCCGAAGCCAAAACCGCTCTCCTGTTGTGCAACAAGGACGAATAGGGGAAACGCTAATCCTCATGCCGGATCGGCTTGCCGTCGTCTTCGAAGAAGAGGATGTCGCCCGGCTGGCAGCGCAGCTCCTTGCAGATCGCCTCCAGCGTCGAGAAGCGGATCGCTTTGGCCTTGCCGGTCTTCAGGATCGAGAGATTGGCGATCGTCACGCCGACGCGTTCGGAGAGCTCCGTCAGGCTCATGCCGCGGTCGAGAAGAACCCTGTCAAGTTTGACGGAGATCGACATCAGACGGTGAGGTCCTGTTCTTCTTTCATGCGCGCGCCTTCGCGGAAAACTTCCGAGAGGACGAACACGGCGACGACCGCGATGAGGGTGATGCCGTCGAGCCCGGCGTCGATTTCGGCGTCGAAGATTTCAGCGAAGATGCCGATGAGGATTTTCGACCCCTCGCCGATCAGCAGCGCCCAGCCGAGCTTTCTGAAGCGGTCGGCGTTCTCCTTCACGAAGGGCGAACCGAAGCGCAGCGTTTTCAGAATTTCGAGGAGGCGTTCGACGACATAGAGAAGAACGCCGAAGGTGATGAAGTGTTTGAGGATCTCGACGAAATCGCCGGCGTCAATGTCGATGTCGAGGTCGGCGTCTGCGCCCGCGACGAGGCGCGCGACCGCCGGAATGAAGGGAACGGCGACAACCGCCGCCGACAGGCCCGCAAAGGCGATCCAGACGATGACGCGAATGACGTGGAGGGCGACCGCGAGAATGGAGGCGAGCGAGCCCTTGCCGATGGCCTTGATCATGGGAAGCGTCTCCTTGCGGGGAGCGGAACTGGCGAGCGCTCTCTTCTCAGAAGAAGACGACGCCGCACAGCCTTTCGGCGCAGAGCCGTTTCACGGCCCGCTCCGCGTCGCCGCCCGATTGCGCGAGCGCGGCGGCGAAGAGAAGGGCGGCGCCGGCGAGCGCCGCCGCAAAGAGGAGGGAGAATGCTTTGGTCATGGCGTCTTCCTTCCCGCCGACTGACCCGGATCGCCGGGCCAGAGGGACGCGCCTTTACGCGACTACGAAACGGCCGAGCGCCGCGAAATAGGTGGCGCCGATCATGACGACCATGGCGATCGTGACGAAGGCGTTGACAAACCGGCCGGTATTGCCGATGTTGAAGGTGGCGTGATTGCGTAACATCTGAATTTCCTTTCGTTGGTGCGCGAACGCGTTTTGGCTGTTTTTTCCTGAGCGGCGTGGGAAACCCCGCCGCTCTTTTTTTGTTTGTAGGCACGTCGGTCTGGCTGTTTCCGGTCTTTCTGCCGACGGCGGGCTGTGTTCCCGTCTTGTTGAATAACGATATACACTTATCGAAAAACGATGCAAGGGGTTTTCGTCGAAAAACGATAATTTTTTTTCGAAGAGCGATAAGGACCCGTTGATGCCCCATCGGAAGTTGATTGCCGGAAGGCTGATAATCGCCAGCCATAACGCTGGAAAGGTCAAAGAAATCAACGAGCTCGTCTTGCCTTATGGGGTCTTCGCGGTGTCCGCCGCCGACCTTGGCCTTCCCGTACCCGAAGAGACCGAAAATTCCTTCGAGGGCAATGCCGCCCTCAAGGCGAAGGCCGCTGCGACCGCTTCGGGGCTCCCGGCGCTGGCCGATGATTCAGGGCTGGAGGTCGCGGCGCTCGCCGGGCGGCCGGGCGTCCACACGGCTGACTGGGCGGAAACGCCGGGGGGCCGGGATTTCTTGATGGCGATGGAACGGGTTGAGCGGGAAGTGCAAGCGGCGGGCGGATCGGACCGCTCGGCGCGTTTCGTCTGCTGCCTCGCCCTCGCCTGGCCCGACGGGCATTGCGAGACTTTCCTCGGCAAGGTCGACGGCAACCTTACCTGGCCGCCGCGCGGGACGATGGGCTTTGGTTTCGATCCGGTATTCGTGCCGGTCGGCTATGACCTGACCTTCGCCGAACTCGATCCGGATACGAAACACGCCATCTCCCACCGCGCCGACGCCTTCCGGCAGTTGGTCGCGGCTTGTTTTTCAGCTTGAGTTATAGCGAAATTAGGAGAATTATCTCCGCGAGATAAACTCTCTAACTTTGCTATAAATGGACCCGCGCAAAAACCCCTTCGCCCCCGGCGCCGGCAAGCCGCCGCCCGAACTTGCCGGGCGCGACGACCTTATCGAGCGGGCCTCGATCGCGCTTGACCGCTATCGCAATGGCCGCGCCGCTCGCAGTTTCATCTTCTATGGCCTGCGCGGCGTCGGAAAAACGGTGCTGCTGCGCCGGATCGCCGAGGACGCCGCGGCGGAAGGGCTGCTCGTCATCAATGTCGAGGCGCCGGAAGACCGATCGCTGCCGGGTCTGCTTGCGCCCTTGTTTCAATCGGCGCTGGTGCGGCTCAGCCGAGGGGAGGCGCTGAAGGCAGGCGCCGCGCGCGCGATGCGCGTTCTCGCGGGCTTCATCAACGCCATCCGGGTGAAATATGGCGACGTCGAAGTGACGGCGCAGTTCCCCCCCGAACCCGGCGTCGCCGACACGGGCGACCTCGACATCGACCTGCCCGAACTATTGTCGGCGATCGGCGAGGCCGCAAAGGAGAAGAAAACCGCGGCGGTGCTGTTCATCGACGAGCTTCAATATGTGCGCGAAAGAGAGCTCGCCTCTCTCATCGGCGCTTTGCACCGCGTCGAGCAGCTTCAGCTTCCTTTCGTGCTGGTCGGCGCCGGCCTGCCGCAGCTTCTGGGCCAACTTGGGCGCGCCAAATCCTACGCCGAGCGATTGTTCGAGTTTATTCCGCTCGGGCCCCTGAGCCGGACGGCCGCGCAACGCGCGCTGCTCCATCCGGCGCGGGAGGCCGGCGTCGAATTTGAAGACGCCGCCGCCGACATGATCTTCGCGCAAACTGGCGGCTATCCCTATTTCCTGCAGGAATGGGGCAAGCATTGCTGGGATCTCGCCGAGACCGCCCCGATCACGGTCGATGTCTCGACGCGGGCGACGGCCGCCGCGCTCGCCGAACTTGACGCCAGTTTTTTCCGTTTACGGTTCGACCGGCTGACGCAGCTTGAAAAAACCTATCTCCGGGCGATGGCGGGCCTGCCGCCGCCGCGCCGTTCGGGAGAAATCGCGGACATTCTGGCCAAGAAAGTGACGTCCCTCGGCCCGGTGCGCAATTCTCTGATCAAGAAGGGCATGATCTACAGCCTGGCGCATGGCGAGAACGACTTCACAGTGCCGCTGTTCGACGGCTTCATGAAGCGCGTGATGCCGACGCTTGACCCATGACCGACGCTCTCGCCGTCTACGTGCACTGGCCGTTCTGCGCCGCGATCTGCCCCTATTGCGATTTCAACGTGCACAAGGACCGGGGCGCGGACGCCGCGCGCTGGTCAAGCGCGCTGACGCGCGAGCTTGAACATTGGGCGGGTTTGACGCCGGGGCGCCGCGCGACGAGCCTTTATTTCGGAGGCGGCACGCCAAGCCTTGCGCCGCCCGGCGTGATCGAGGCCGTCATCGCCGCCACGGCGCGGCTCTGGGGGTTTGCGGACGACGCCGAGATCACGCTGGAGGCCAATCCCGTCGATGCCGCGCGCTTTGCCGGCTTTCGCGCCGCCGGGATCAATCGCCTGTCGCTCGGCGTTCAATCCTTTAACGACGCCGCCTTGAAGTTTCTCGGCCGCGACCATGACGGCACCCGCGGGCGCGCCGCGATCGACGCCGCGCTCGCGCTCTTCCCGCGCGTCAGCGCCGATTTCATCTACGCCCGCCCCGGCCAGACGATCGATCAGTGGACGGACGAGCTGGGCGAAGCGCTGGCGACGGGCCTCGGGCATCTGTCGCTCTACCAGCTGACGATCGAACCCGGCACCGCTTTCGACCGGCAGGTCGCCAAAGGGCGGTGGTCGCCTGCCGGCGACGGCGCGTGCGCCGACCTTTTCGACGCCGCGCAGGCGGTCACCGCGGCGGCGGGGCTTCCCGCCTATGAGATTTCCAATCATGCCGCGCCGGGCCATCGCTCGCGGCACAATGAAACCTATTGGCGCCAGGGCGATTATCTCGGCATTGGTCCGGGCGCTCATGGCCGCGTCACGATCGCTGAGGCGCGCCGCGCGACGGAAACAGCGCGCGCGCCGGACGCCTATCTCGCCCGCGCCCTGCGCGACGGCCATGCACTGACGCTCGACGAGGCTTTGACGGCGGAGGACGTGCGCATCGAGAAATTCGCGATGGGATTGAGGACCGTCGACGGCGCCGCCGCGACGGCGGCGGATTTCGCGGCGTTCGGCGCGCGCGCGGACGCGCTGATCAGCGACGGATTCCTGAAGCGCGAAGGCGCGCGCCTCGTCGCGACGACGGACGGGCGGCGCCTCCTCAATGCCGTGCTGGAAAGACTGTTCGTCTAAGGCCGAAAGGCCGTTCGGCGCTACTTCTCTTCGCGCGGCGGGGCGTCAACCTTCTCGATCTCCGAATAGGTGAGCCGCGCCTTCGACGAGAAGGACTTGAACATCGCGCTCCCCTCGGCGTCCGATTCCGAGGCGACCAGCAAGGCGGGCCCGCCCGGCGTCAGCACCGCATAGCGCTGCAACTGGCGCATCGACTTGATCCTGGCGACCGCGGCCGGCTTGAAAGGCTTCAGCGAGCGGACTTCGATCTCTACGACATGGCCCGAGCGGCGGTCGAGCACCGCCGTCGCGGCGAGCGCTTCCTTTGCTTCTTTCGGCGTTTCGGGATCGCTGATCGGGATCGACAGCGTCGCGCGCGCGGCGTCCGCCGCGATCACGCGCGCGCCGCCGAGCGATTCGGCAAGGCCGTCATAGACGAGCGCGTCGTCGGCATCCGCGTTCTTCGTCATGCGGTCGAAGGCGGATTTTTCTTCCTTGCCATATTGCTCCGCAGGCGGATCGATGGCGCTCCAGCGCTCGGCCGGAGGTTTTCGCGGATCGAAGCGCACGCGAAACGTCCGCCCCTCAGCGTCGCTGAGATCGCGAAAATCGAGCGTGAATGCGTAGCGGTCGCCGGCATGGGCTTCGGCTTTCGCAACTGCGGCGCGGAACTCGCCAAGCGCCGCATCGTCGGCGCGCGCCGCGCCGCCGAGTGAAAGTGCGGCGAGCGCCGCAAGGAGGCGCACCATCCTAGCTGCCGGCGATGAAGGACTGCGGCGCCGGATCGACGACGCGGATGCCGCCCGGCTGGATCTCGAGAATGGCGAGGCCGCGCTCGATCGTTCCGTCCGGGGTGAACCGGAAGAGCCCGTCGGCGCCGAAATAGCCCGAGCGGGAGACGATCAGGCGCTCGTCGAACCGGTCGCGGCGGCGCGGCGCCTGGCCGAGGCGCGCGGCGAGCAGCGTCGCGTCATAGGCGAGCGAGGCGAGGCGCGGCGGGCTCTCGCCGAAAGCGGCGCGGAACCGGTCTTCGAAATCCCGCGTGATTTGCGGATCGGGCGCGGCGAACCAGCCGCCCTTCAGCGCCGGCTCGCGCGTCAGGCGCGGATTGTTCCACGCCGAAACGCCGAGCAGTTTCACCTCGTTGATGTTGACATTGTAATAGGGAAGGAGCGGCGCAAGCGCGCGCAACAGCGTTCCCTGTTCCGGCATCAGGACGGCCTGATAGCCGAGCGCATTGTCAGCGCCGCCGCCGGACGCGCGCGGATTGTTGGGGTCATAGCCGTGGCGAAGTTCCGGCGGGATGACCGCTTTGGAATAGGCGGCGAGACGCTTGGCCGGCGCCAGCATCGCATCGGGCGACTGTTCGTAGCGCTCCTCATGCACCAGGACGCCGCCGCGGATCGCCAGTTCCTTCGAGAACGCGGTCGAGACGCGCTGGCCGTACTCATTCGCCGGCGCCAGAAGGCCGAAGCGCTCCTTGCCGTTTTTCATCGCATAGTCGGTGACGCGCGCGATCTCGATTTCCGGCGGGAAGGCGAGGAGATAAACGCCGTCGCCCGCGGTTTCGACATCGGAGGAAAAAGCGATCATCGGCGCATTCGCCGCGCGCGCGACCGGGGCGGCGGCCGAGGCTTCCTCGGAGAACAGCGGCCCGAGAATGATTTCCGCGCCGTCCGCGAGCGCCGAGCGCGCGGCGGCCGCGGCGCCTTCGGGCGTGCCGCGCGTGTCTTTCGGAATGATGAGGAAGCGATCGTCGCCCGCCTCGAACGCGGCGAGCTGCGCGGCGTCGAACATCGAGGAGGCGACCTGCTGCACCGCCTCCGTCGCGCCGGTGAACGGCAGCAGAAGACCGACGCGCACCGGCTCGGCGTTCTGCAGATGCAGCGGATTGACGAACCGCCGCTCGTCATAGCGCGACCGCTCGCGCCCGTCCGGCGGCGCGGCGCGCGGGTCGAGAGGCTCGCCCACATCCTCGCCGATGACAACCGGCCCGGACGCGCCGGGGCCCGACGTCGACGCGCAAGCGGCGAGGAGAAGCGCGCCGCCCGCAAGGATCAGCCGTCCGAACTTCGAAACCATCATGAAATCACACCCTGAACCAGACGGCGCGCACCCTATCCTCGCACGGGCGGGGCGTAAACCGAGGGGGTGGGCGGGAAGCCGCGGAAGCGATGCGCGGGCGTCGTGAGGGTGACGCGGTTGATCATGAGCGCTTGCGGCGCGATTGTTTGTTTTTGGCAATAGAAGACTCTAAAAACTGAATTCTGGCGGCCCAAATTAACTATACTTTTATTCGCCGTTGCGGCGTTTATCTTTGGAGCGGTGCTGACATTAATCTTGATGCGAAAAACTTCGCCATTTGCGAATTCTTTCCCCTTGACGTTTTCGAAGCCCCCCCACCTAGAAGGTGTCAGCAGGACTCGTAACCTCGTCTGAAGCTGAGGCCGAAAGGCCTTGCGGGAGCTTGTCTCCCAGCACTGTCTAGGCACACGCCGCCCCGGATATCCGGCCACGCGCGCGCCGAGCGGAGCCGCCAAAAACGAGGCCGTTTTGGCGGCTAGGGTACGGGGAAAGCTGCGATAGTACGACCCTCCTTTCACACGAGGCTCGTGACCTGAAGCAATTGGGCTTCAGCAAGCGGGAGAAGGGAGGATTTGACGATGAAGAGCGACAACTCTGATTGCCCTAAGTCGTCAGCGAAAGCTGACCTATCGCAGTGGCTCCGGTGGTTGAAGCGTCGCGTTTTGCGTCGGCGTTTCGTTCTAAAAATTCTGCTTCTGCTTCTTCGTCAGATAGCAGGATTTGAAGACTAGCCGGACCCCTAGTTACCTATTTTGGAAGTAGTGATGTTGCACGACGCGTTGAGATATATTCGTAAGTTTCACCGGATGAGCGCCCAGGATGTCGCCGCCGCAATTGGCGTTTCACCGTCGTACGTTTCAGAGATTGAATGCGGGAAAAAACGAATTCACCAAGACTTACTCGAAGCCTATTCGAAAATTTTTAAAATGCCGGTCTCATCAATTTACCTGATCGCTGAAAGCGACACCACGACCGATACCACATCAAGAGGAGCCGCCCGCCGCAAAATTGTGAAGATAATCGAGTGGATTGCGGAGGATTGATTGCCTTATACCAACCCCCGCTGATTGGGACTCATTTTTAGGATTCCCAACGATTGCGA
>CAZHUI010000103.1:0-9978 GCA_964535605.1 uncultured Caulobacterales bacterium | reverse complement strand
GGTAAGGCAGCGGTTTTTGGTACCGCCATTCCTAGGTTCGAATCCTAGCGCCCCAGCCATTTCCCGCGCGTAGTATGCCCCTGATTTCCAGATCGGCGCATCGCATTTTCGCTTCTCATTATTCACCCCAGGCGCCCTGCGTGCGCGCGCCATTACCGAATGGAGAGACGCGCCGCACCGGGATGCGCAGCCGCATCAAGCAAGCGGAATTCCGATGCTCCCGGAGTAATTTTTCCGGCGTATTGCGCAATGCGTCATTGCCCGTTACTATCTAACGCGCTGGGGTCTAGGGGCGGCGAGCGATCGTCGTGCCTCAGCGGCGAGGTTGGAGGGATTTGGCGGCGTCGGATTGCAAACGATTCTCCGTTGCAATGCGCCGCGTTTCATTCAATCATGGTCGCCGAAGGGGAATTCGAGTCGGGGTGTGGCTTCTTGTATCGTTCAGCGATCATCCGCGTCCCTTCGATCCTCCTCCTACTGATTAATCTTGCGGCCCGCGCGCGGGGCCAAATCAACGACGCCGCAGCAAACCGTCAGGTGAGGCAATGAAGATGAGAGCACTGGTTCTGGGTTCAACGGCGGCGATCGCGGTCGCATTCGGCGGAACGGCGTTCGCGCAGTTCTCCTCCGCTCTTAACGAGAGCGAGGCGACGGCGAACGAAGCCAAAGCCTCCCAGACGCGGATCGAACAGCTCGACGATCAGACGACGTCGCTGATCAATGACTACCGCGCGAACCTGAAACAGCTCGAAGCGGCGACGCGCTACAACGCCTCGCTCAACCGCAATATCCAGGCCCAGCAGCGCCAGCTTGAGCGCCTCCGGCTCGACATCGAGAATGTCGCCGGCCTGCAGCGCGGCATGCAGCCTTTGATGGAAGACATGCTGGCGACGCTCGGCCAGATCGTCGAAGCGGATCTTCCGTTCAACCTTGAAGGGCCGGACGGCCGTCTCGCCCGCGTCGAGCGCCTCAACAAGGTGATGAATGACCCGAACCTCTCGGCGGCGCAGCGCTATCGCCTGATCGTCGAGGCTTATCAGATCGAGAACGAGTTCGGCCGGACGATCGGCTCATATGAAGGCTCGATCGACGACGGCGGCACGCTCCGCACCGGCGAATTCCTGCGCGTCGGGCGTGTCGCGCTTATGTTCAAGACCGCCGACGACTCGGTCCTGAAAATCTGGGACAAAGACCAGAAGGGTTGGGTCAATCTCAACAAGTCGTATCTGCCGGACGTGCGCCTCGGCCTTCGCATGGCGAAGGAGCAGACCGCTCCGGCGCTGTTGCCGGTGCCGGTCAAGGCGCCGACCAGAGCCGCTCAATAACGCTGACGCAAAAAGCATTCTGAAGGAACCAGTCTCATGAATATCCTCAAGCTTGCAGGCGCTTCTGTTGTCGCCGGCGTCGCGGCTCTCGCGATTTCCCTTCCGGTGTCCGCGCAGGACACCGCGGCCCAGCCGGCGCAGCCGGCCGCGCGTCAGCTGACGCTCGATCAGGTGCTGCAGGCGGTGCGCCGGGAGCGCACCGAATCGAGCGCCGAGAACCGGGCGCGCGAAGAACGTTTCGTACGCGATCGCAACAACCAGCAAGCCGAACTTGGCCGCGTGCGCGGACAGGTCGTCGCGGCGGAAGCTGAATCAACGCGGCTTGAAGCGGCGATGGCCGCGAACCAGGCCGCGATCGACGCGCTCGACCAGGAGCTGGCGTCGAAGCAGGGCGAATTCCAGGAACTCTTCGGCGCCGCCCGCTCGGCCGCCGCGGACCTGACGGCGCAGCTCGAAGACTCGATCATCAGCGCCGAATATCCGGGGCGTACGGAAGAATTGCGCGAAGTCGCTCAAACCGACACGCTGCCGACCGAGACGCAGCTTCGTTATCTCTATGAGACGATGGTGCAGCAGGTCGCCGAACAGTCGAAGGTTTCGACCTTCACGGCGAATGTCGCGCAGGCGGACGGATCGGCGACATCGAAAGAGATCACGCGCATCGGACCGTTCGTCGCTTTCTCGGACGGCAAATATCTGACCTACAAAGGCGACCAGAACATCCTCGCCTTCCTCGCCCGCCAGCCGGCTGGCGCCGTCACAGGCGCGGCGCGCTCGGTCGAGAACGCTTCGGGCGACGGCTTCACCCGCGGCGTCATCGATCCTTCGCGCGGTCAGCTGCTTGGCCTCATCGTCGAAACGCCGACCTTTAACGAACGCGTCCAGCAGGGCGGCTCGATCGGCTACATCACGCTCGCCATCGGTGCGCTCGCTTTCGTTTGGGGCATCTTCCGCTGGTTCACGCTGACCTCGACGGCCGGCGCCGTGAAAGCGCAGGCGCGCCGTCCGAAAGCGTCGAAGTCCAACCCCCTCGGCCGCGTCATGCTCGCCTATGAAGGCGTCGGCAACAAGAACGACGTCGGCGCTGTTGAAGCCGCGCTTGATGACGCGATCCTGAAAGAGCTGCCGAAACTCGAAAGCGGTCTCAACCTCATCAAGATTGCGTCGAACATCGCGCCGCTGCTCGGTCTGCTCGGAACGGTTATCGGGATGGTCATCACCTTCCAGTCGATCACCTTGTTCGGAACGGGCGACCCGCAGATCATGGCGTCCGGTATCTCGGTCGCGCTGATGACGACGGTTATCGGTCTCGTCGTGTCAATCCCGCTCGTCGTGCTGCACGCTTTCGCGGCGGGCGCGGCGAACCGCGTTGCGCAGATCCTCGAAGAACAGGCGGCTGGCATCGTCGCCGAGCATGCCGACGGCCGCCGTTAAGCCGTCGCACCTGAAAGGAACCGTTTCATGGCCTTTCTGCGAGGACCCTACGAAGCGCTTCAGTCGTTCACGCTGAGCGGCGGTCCGGTGCTCATCGCGATCATCATCCTCACCTTCGTGCTGTGGGCGTTGATCGTCGAGCGCGGGCTTTATTGGATGACGTCGCATGGCGCCGTCGCCGCCCGCGCCAAACGCGCCTGGAACGCACGGTCCGACAAATCTTCCTGGCGCGCGGCCAAATATCGCGAGCGACTGATCTCTGAAGTTCGACAGGAATCGTCGCAGTTTGTCGGTGTTATCCAGGTGCTGGTCAGCGTCGTGCCGCTGCTCGGTCTCCTCGGCACCGTGACGGGGATGGTCTACGTGTTCGACGTCATGGCGGTAACGGGCTCGTCCAACGCCCGACTGATGGCCGAAGGCATCAGCCGCGCAACGCTTCCGACGGCCGCAGGTCTCGCGACCTCGGTCTCCGGGGTTCTCTTCACCTATTGGTTTCCGCGCTTCGCCGAACGAGCCGCCGTCAAGCTCGCCGACGAACTGAAATAGGAGCGCGGCGACATGTCGAGAAAAAAAAGATCCAGGGGCGCAGGCAGCACAGGCGACGACGTCAATGTCACGCCGTTGATGGACATCGTGTTCATCATGCTGATCTTCTTCATCGTCACGGCGACCTTCGCGCGCGAAAAGGGCATCGACGTGAAGACGCCGGAAGACACGCCGCCGGACGATCAGTCGATCCCGCCGCCCGCGCTGCTTTTGTCGATTCAGCAAGACGGTTTTGTCCGGGTGAACAATGTCCGCATCATTGACGCCCTTTCGACGACGCCGGTCGTCGAGGAGTTCATGGCGCGAGAACCAAAAGGCGTCGTGCTCGTCAGCGCCGCGCCGACGTCGCCGGCCGGGATCACGGTCACGGTGATGGACCAAGCCTATGCAGGCAAGGCGTCAGCAGTTTCGCTCGCCTTGCAGCAGGAATAGGCGGCGCTTTCAGGCGCCGTTCAGTCGGTAAAGTCTACGGAAGGCGATATGGCCATCAAGCGTCAAAGAGTGGGACAGGACTCCGGCGGCGACGACATCAACGTCACGCCGTTGATGGACATTGTGTTCATCATGCTGATCTTCTTCATCGTGACCTCGACCTTCGTCAAAGAGCCGGGCGTGGATATCAACCGTCCGACGGCACAGACAGCCAAGGAACGCAAGCTCGCCGGCATCCTCGTCGCCGTCACAGCCGACAACAAGATCTGGATCAACAAGGAAGAAATCCCGCTCGACGCCGTTAAGACCGCAGTCGAAAGCCTGAAGCAGGAGAATCCCAAGGCGACCGCCGTCGTGCAGGTCGATACGGGGGCGGAGTCGCGCTATCTCGTCGAAGTCGTCAATCAGATCCGGAACGCCGGCGTGAACGATATCGCCGTGTCGACCGAAGATCCGAGCTAAAGGTCGAGGAGAAAACTTATGGGTTCTCTGTTCAGGTTGATCGTCGGGGTTCCGGGAGCTTTCGTCATCACGGCGCTCCTGTTTCTCGGCATGGCTTACATGATCCGGCAGGACGCGCAGCTCGAGGAAGAGCGCGACGCGCTCAACATTTCGATCACGCAGCAATTGCAGGACACCGACCTCTCGGCGAACAAGGAATTCAAGCGGCCGACGCTCGACACGCCGCCGCCGCCGCCGCCCTCTGTCGTCGACGCCTCGAACCGCCCTTCGCTCGACGGCGTTCGCGCGCAGGTGCCGACGCTCGACGTCAACCTCAATATCGGCACGGGCTTCAATCCGGACCGCGACGCGCAGCCTTTGGTGCGCATTCCCCCGCAATATCCGGAACGCTGCATGCAGCGCGCGCAGGCGCGCGAACAGGTGGTTGTTGAATTCGACGTGACGCCCGAAGGCACGACGACCGGCGCGCGCGTCGTTGAATCGTCGAACAGCTGCCTCAATAGCGCGGCGACGAAATCGGTCGAACGCTGGAAGTATCAGCCGAAGATCGTTGAGAACAAAGCCGAATGGCGCCGCGGCGTGCAGACGGTGGTGACGTTCGAACTGTCGGACGGTTAAGGCGGTCCGGTTGTCGGGAGCGTGCAAGGTTTTTTGGGTCAAGGCGACGAGATGATGAAACTGAGAAACGCAATCGCCGGCGCGCTCGCCGCCAGTGTCCTCACGGGGCTCGGGGCAGTCGCCTCTGCGCAGCCGGAAGTGGGCGAGACGGGAAACGCTGACGCTTCGCGCCTCAACAACAACAACGCGCAGGAAAGCGAAGGCGAAAGCCAGCCGCGCGGCCGGTCGCAGACGCTCGATCCCGCCGTCGCGAAAGTCCTCGGCGAAGTGTTCGACTTGCAGAACCTGAAGCCGCCGCAACTCCAGCCCGCGCTGCAGAAACTGAACGATCTCATCGCCGCGCGGCCGAACATGAAGGCCTACGACAAATCGACCACCTATCAGATGCGCGGGTCGATCAAGGTTCAGCTCGACGATTATCAGGGCGCGCTGCGCGACTTCCAGGCGTCGCTCGACGCCAACGGCCTTCCGCCGAACCAGAACAATCAGCTGCGTTACTTCATCGCGCAAATCCAGTTCCAGCTTGAAAACTATCAGGCGGCGATTCAGGGCCTCAACGCATGGATCGCATCAGCGCGCGCCGAAGGCGTGCCGGTCGACGCCAACGCCTATTACCTCCTAGCTGCAGCCTATACGCAGATCACGCCGCCGAACTGGCGCGCCGCGGTCGGTCCGGCCGAACAGACGATCGCCGCTCGCGCTGAGCCGAAAAAGTCGGACCACGATCTCCTGAACCTCATTTATTCGGAACTTGACGAGACCGCCAAGCGCGGGCCTCTGCTCGAAAAAATGATCAATTTCTGGCCGAACGAGCGTTCCTACTGGGTTCAGTTGTCGGGCTTTTATTCTCAGACAGGCAAAGACCAGGACGCGTTCTCGGTTCTGGAAGTCGCCTACCGCGCCGGCCTTCTGTCCCGCGAGTCCGAGCTTATCACGCTCATCAATTACTATTCGTTCTTCGACAATCCCTATCGCGGCGCGCGCATGATGGAGCGCGAGATGGAAGCGGGCCGCATCGCGCGGAATGTGAAGAACCTGACGCTTCTTTCCCAGCTCTGGAGCCAGTCGCGCGAGCACAAGCGGGCGATCCCGGTGCTGCGTCAGGCGGCGCAGTCTTCCGGCGACGGCGAACTTTTCTATCGCCTCGGGCAGGTGCTGCTCGCGGACGAACAATACGTCGAGGCCGACCGCGCGCTGACGCAGGCGATCAACAAGGGCGGCCTCAACGCGCAAAAGACCGGCGACGCCTGGCTCCTCATCGGCACCGCGCGTTTCAGCGCCGCCAAGCCTGAGGATTGCAACCAGCGCAGCCGTGCACGCCAGGCTTTCGTCAATGCGCAGCGTTACCCGGCGTCTTCGCGCCAGGCCGCGGACTGGGTTGTCTATATCGACGCCATCACCCGCACGCTGGGCGATCAGGACAAGCTTGAACAGGCGCAGAACGAAGAAGCGCGCCAGGACCAGATCGCGCGCCTGCGGCAGGCAATTCAGGTTTGCCGCCTGCGCGGCGGGGCTGACTGCAGTGCGCAGGAAGCGCAGCTGAAAGCGCTGGTTGACGCGGGTCCCGTCAAGCTCCGGTCAAGCTGCGCCGGCGCGCCGGCCGAAGGCGAGCCTGCGGCGGCCGCTGCGCAGCCGGCCCAGCCCGACGGCGGCGCTCAGTAAGCGGATCGTCCTCCGAAATAAAAAGGGCGGTCCCGCGGGACCGCCCTTTTTCGTTATTACTCCGGCGTGCGTCACATCGTGTCGTCGAGAATGAACGTCACTTTGAGGACGACGCGGTATTCCTTGATCTTGCCGTTGTCGAGCACGAGCGACTGGTCTTTCACCCAGGCGCCCTCGATATTCTTTAGAGTCTTGTTGGCGCGCTCAATGCCGCCTTCGATCGCGTCCTTGAAGCTCTTGGGCGATCCGCAGATGATTTCCGATACGCGGGCGACGGCCATCATGTCTCTCCTACTGGTTTCAGGCGCCGCCCCACGCGGCCCCCGACATCGGGGCAAAACCTATCAGGCGGGCGGCGCCAAGGCAAAAAGGGCGCATCAGGCGCGTCGAACCTCGGCGGCGAAACACCCGTGCATGGCGTTGTGAGCGTGAATATAGGCCGCGGCCCGATTTTCAAACGCGCTTTCGATCTTCGCGGCGGTCTCTGCGCCGTTCCGGCCGAGATCGGCGCCGATCAGCATCCCCGCCGCATCGAAAATGCGCAGCGCGATCGGGCGATGCTCCATCACAGGCGGCAGGCGATTCTCATATGTGGCTGCGCGCGCGGTGTCGCGCACATAAATCGCGTAGGCTGACCGGTAGGGCGTTTCCGCCTTGTGGCTCTCATGGTTGAGCAGCAGCACGCGCTCGCCGGGCTCTGCGTCTTCAAGACTGATGCGGCAGGGAAAACCCGGCTTCATATCGGCGACTTTCGCGACGATACCGCGTTCGGCGAGGGCCGCGTCATTGAGCGAAAACAGCAGTCGAAACTCAGCGGGATCAAGTCCCCGGATGATGTAAGTCATGGCGTGCAACTCCTGAATGCCCGCTGGTGATCGCCCTTCCGTTTCCCGCGCGCGACCCGGTTCTTGCGGCAGGCGCTTGCCCCTGACGCCGCGTCAGGGATTAGTCTGCGGCGGTTAGGGGGCATAGATCATGCTGCGCATCGGCGAGGTAGTGGCGCGTACCGGGCTGACGGAGCGCGCCCTGCGCCATTATGAGAGTGAAGGCCTTGTCGCGCCTGGGCGCTCCGCCGCCGGTCAGCGCCTTTACTCGAAGGCCGACCTTGCAGCGATCGCGACGATAGCTGTGCTACGGCGCGCGGGGTTCAGCCTCGCCGAGATCAAAGCGCTGCGTGCGCGCCGTCAGATTGATTTGAGATCGGTCATCGCCGCGCAGATCGAGGCGCTGAAATTGGAGGCCGCCGCGGCGGGCGCCGCGATCAGCCTTCTCCAGTCTATAGAGGCGCGCCTCGACGCCGGCGGCGGCGAGGACATCGACCTTCTGTGCGAAGTCGCGGCCGCCGCGCGCGACTGCGCGCCGACCGAGGCATGGCGCGCCGTGTTCGATCGCTATTTCGACGCTGAACAACAGGAGCGTTGGACGGCGCTCAACGCGAGACTCGCAAAGACGGTCGATCCCGACGCGTATAACAAGGCGTGGGCCGATCTCGCCGACGATATCAAGCGGGCGCTGCCGCTCGATCCTGCCTCGCCGAAAGCGCAAGGCCTGCTCGATCGCTGGAACGCGCTGCTCGCGCCCTTCGCCAGGATCGCATCCGAGCGCGAACAGGCCGAAGCGCGGCGCTTCTGGTCGGCCGTCGGCGATTGGGGCGCCGATGTCGGATCGCCCATGACCGCCGACGTCGTCAATTTCGTCAAAGCGGCCAACGCCGCGCGCTTATCAGGGAAGGACTGCTGACCAATGCCGAAACGCGAACCGACGCCGCTTGAAATCGCCTTGAGGGAGGATCGGCTGGCGAGCTATGCGCGCGTGCGCGGCGGGTACACGGTGCCGCTCGCCGGCGCGGTCTACTGGCTCGCTCTTGGCGTGCTCGGCTATTTCACCGATCTTGTCGAATGGGCGCGGATAGCATTTCCAGCCTCGGGCGCCATTTTCCCGCTGGCGGTGTTGTTCGGCCGGCTGTTCCGCAATCCCTGGCTGAAGGACCGGAGCGCAACAGGGAGCCTCATGCCGGCCGTTTTTGTCAGTATGCTGCTCTTCTGGGTGTTTATCGTCGCGGCGATAAGTGAAGCGCCAGCGATGATCCCGTTGCTTTTGGCGGTCGGCATGTCGCTTCACTGGCCGGCGATCGGATGGTCTTATGGACGCCCTAACCTGTTCACCGCGCATGCGGTCATTCGCGCGCTCATCTGTCTCTACATCTTTATGGCGTTTCCGGAGCATCGCCTGACCTGGCTCCCGCTTTCGGTCGCGGCAGTCTATCTCGTCACGGTGCTCGCGATCTATGTGGATTCAGGGCGCGTCGCGAAAGCGCGCGCAGCCTGAACGGATGGCGACGTCCTGCTGAAAGCGGGCGTTAGAGCGCCGCTTGCAGCTCCGGCAAGATCTTGAACAGATCGCCGACGAGGCCGTAATCGGCGATCTGGAAGATCGGCGCTTCCTCGTCCTTGTTGATGGCGACGATGACCTTGCTGTCCTTCATCCCCGCAAGGTGCTGAATCGCGCCGGATATGCCGACCGCGATATAAAGCTGCGGCGCGACGACCTTACCCGTCTGCCCGACCTGATGGTCGTTCGGCATATAGCCGGCGTCGACCGCGGCGCGGCTGGCGCCGACGGCGGCGCCGAGCTTGTCAGCGATCGGATAGATCAGCTTTTCGAAGTTCTCGTGGCTCCCGAGCGCGCGTCCGCCGGAGATGACGATTTTGGCGGCAGTCAGTTCCGGCCGGTCCGACTTGACGATTTCTTCGCCGACGAAAGAGGATATCGCTGGATCGCCGCCGGCGCCGATCTTTTCAATAGGTGCCCCGCCCGTCGCTTCCGCCGCTTTGAAAGTGGCGGTGCGGACGGTGATGACTTTTTTCGCGTCCGTCGATTGCACGGTCGCGATCGCGTTGCCGGCGTAAATGGGCCTGACGAAAGTGTCGGCGCTCTCGATCGCGATGGCGTCCGAGATCTGCATCACGTCGAGAAGGGCCGCGACGCGCGGCATGATGTTCTTGCCGTTGGCGGTCGCCGGCGCGACGAAGGCGTCATAGCTCTCCGCTTTCGAGGCGATCAGCTTGGCGATCGGTTCGGCGAGCAGCTTGCCGTAGAGCGGATCGTCCGCCTGCAGAACCTTGCGGACGCCGGCGAGTTTGGCCGCTTCCGCCGCGGCGCCGTCGCAGCCGGCGCCGGCGACCAGAATGTCGATCTCGCCGCCCAGCTTTTGCGCGGCGGTCACGGCCTTGGCGACGCTGTCGGCGAGCGCGCTATTATTGTGGTCGGCGATGACGAGGACGGCCATCAGAGGACTCCCGCTTCGTTCTTGAGTTTCGAGATCAGCGTCGCGACGCTATCGACTTTCGCCCCGCCCGTGCGTTTCGGCGGTTCCGCGACTTTCAGCACTTTAAGGCGCGGCGCGGTCGAGACGCCGTAATCCGCGGGCGCCTTGATATCGAGCGGCTTCTTCTTCGCCTTCATGATGTTCGGCAGCGAAGCGTAGCGCGGCTCGTTG
>CAZHUI010000102.1:0-10029 GCA_964535605.1 uncultured Caulobacterales bacterium | reverse complement strand
GACGCCTATTTCGGGCGGATCACCAAGGCGCAAATTCTGGAGGCGGTTCGCGAAGCAAAAGGCGAAGTGGCTGCCGACCGCATAGCCAGCCTCAAGAAACCGCAGATGGCAAAAGCCGCCGAGGACCTCCTTCAGGATTGCGACTGGCTTCCCGCCGTACTGCGAACTCCGATAGCCGACGCACTCGCTACCATCGTCGTCGATGACCCGGCCGCTCCCGCGATTGCCGCGGAATAGCGGCCTACGAAACATCATCATCGAAGCGCGCCCGCAAGGGCGCGCTTCTTTCATCGGGAGAACGCGCCATGCCGGAGCGAACCGCGGAGATCGTGCGCCGCCTCGCCGAGCGCGCGGAAGACGTTTGCCGCAATTACTTGTCGAACGGCCGAAAGATCGGCGGCTACTGGATCGTCGGCGACCGGCGCAACGCGAAGGGACGCAGCCTTTACCTGCGTCTCCAGGGTCCAATCGGCGGCAAAGGCGCGCGCGGCAAATGGACGGACGGCGCGACCGGCGAGCATGGCGATCTGCTCGACATCATCGCCAGCGCCATCGGTGCTGACCGGCACGTCGATGCGCTTGTCGAAGCCGAGCGGTTTCTCGGTGTTCATCGCTGTCTATCCACGCCAACCAACCCACATCACGGCGCGGCGGCCGCCAGGCTGTTCGCCGCTTCTCGGCCGATCGCGGGCACGCCCGCCGAAACTTATCTGCGCTTGCGCGGCATTACCTGTTCAGTAGCCGTAGACGCGCTGCGCTTTCATCCAAGCTGCTTCTGCCGGGTCCCTGACGAGAATAAATCGATCGCCTTGCCGGCCATGCTCGCCGCCGTCGCCGACAATGCGGGGCGCATCACCGGCCTGATGCGCACGTATCTCGCCGCTGACGGATCGCAAAAGGCGCCTATCGATGCGCCGCGCCGCGCCTTGGGCGCTCTCGCGGGTAACGGCGTACGATTCGGTCCGCATGATGATGTCATGGCTGTAGGGGAGGGCGTTGAGACCATGCTGTCCTTGCGCATCGCGATGCCGACCCTGTCGGTGATCGCCGCTTTATCGGCCGCGCATCTCGCCGCGCTTGCCCCGCCGGTGCAAGTACGACGGTTCTACATTGCTGCCGACGGCGACGCCGCCGGACGCAACGCGGCCGCCCGCCTTGCCGAAAGGCTGAACTCCCTTGCCATCGAGATCAATCTGCTGACGCCGCGGCGCAAGGACTTCAACGACGACCTCATCGCCGACGGCGCCAACATGCTGGCGGCGCATCTCGCCGACCAGCTCGCCGCCGTCGATCGACAGCGATTCATCAGCGCACGCGGCCGGTAACTTCGGCTGACCGTCGTCACGCCATCGTCGAAGATGGCCTCAGCCGTCCGATGCGCGCGAGCACGGGGCTCCAGTTTCGGGCGAGAGTGCCGGATGCGCCGCGCGTCCCGCAACGCCGGGCCGGGGATTTCTTCCCCTGGCGGACATCAATTCCGAGACGCGCGTCGCGCGGGCGGCTTCCGGCGAAACGCCATTCCTCGCGCGGCAAGAAATCCCCGTCCCGGCGTCCTCCGCTGCGCTCCGGCCCGAGAGGGTGCGGGCCGCGCGGCGGATCCGGCAGAAGCGCGCCCGTAGAGCCCCGCGCGCTCCCGCGCGGGGACAATGAGGAGGCCATCATGAACGACGAATTCCCTCGCGACGATATAGAGCCTGCCGAATCGGCGACCGCGCAGGTGCTCCACGAATTGCAGCTCTACGGCTATCGGCCGGGAAGCGACGAACCCGATCCCCGGCCGCTCCCCGAAGCAGGACCGCTCCAGGGCGCCATCGCCGATGTGTTCGACGCGCTCGTCGCCACGCTCTCCGACACGCGGCTTGAGGGCGATCTCCAGCAACTCCTCTGGTCGCTGACGAATGTCTTCCATCTGAGCCTCGGCCGGGTCGAACGCGCGCTTGACCGCAACGAAAGCGAACAGCGTCGCAGCCAACACGATCAAGACGGCTCCGAAATCCGCTCGGTCGAACTCGAACGCCTGCTCGCCGAGGGACTATCTCTCGTCGAGCGACGCACCGCTCACGAACTGATGCGCGATGCGGCGATCACGCTGTTCGAGCGTCATCTCGGCGAATGCTGGCGCCCGCGCATCGGCTCGCGCGTCAGCCATCGGGCGCTCACCAGTGCTGTCATCGACAGCCGCGACTTTATCGCCGCCAAACGCCGCGTCGAAATCGAACCGCTGACTCCCGCCGGTACCAAGATCGCCTTCGCTGGCGGCGTCGACTGCAGCGATACGCATGGTATCTGGGCGGCGCTCGATCGCGTGCGAACCAAGCACGCTGACATGGTGCTCCTGCATGGGGGCACGCCGCGTGGCGCCGAAAAGATCGCCGCTGCCTGGGCCGACACGCGCACGGTCGCCCAGATCGTCTTCAAGCCCGACTGGATTCGCCACGGCAAAGCCGCACCGTTCAAACGCAACGACGCGCTGCTCGAAGCGCTTCCAATCGGCCTTGTCGTCTTCCCCGGCTCCGGCGTCACCGACAACCTCGCCGACAAAGCCAAGCGCTTCGGTATCCCGCTCCTCGATCACCGAAAGTGATCGAGGACGTGCGCGAACTTCCGAATTATCCCACAATGGACCTCCTTGCACCGAGCGACTGGCAGGCAATGGGCCTAGGGCTTGCTCTTAGGCAGAGCTGGTGTCTTTGCGGGCCTTTCTTGGCCGTGAAGGCTTTGCAGTAACTTAAGCGATAACTGGCAGGCGTGGTATAGCTCCGCCGGCAGCCGCCATGGCGCGCGCGGCGATAGGCGAGGCAGGCAGGGATGTTCACGCGCGAGGTGTGCGAGCAGCTGCGTTTTTACGTGTACCGGCTCATTGATCCGCGAAATGGAGAGACGTTCTACGTCGGCAAGGGTACGGGGAATCGTATTTTCGAGCACGCTAAGGGTGAGCCGCTGGGCGGTGACGACGTGTCGGACAAGCTTCGGCGTATTCGCGAGATTCGGGTGGCCGGCTTCGAAGTCGCCCACGTTATCCATCGCCACGGGATGGATGAGGGCACTGCGCTTGAAGTGGAGGCCGCGCTCTTGGATGCGTATCCCGGAGTCACCAATCTCGCTGGCGGTCACGGCAGCGGTGAGCGCGGCGTCATGCACGCGAACGAGATCATAGAAAAGTTTAGCGCCAGTGCAGCAGAGTTCGCACATCCAATGGTCGCGATTACCATCAACCGTTCGGCCGAGGAGAAGCCGATTTACGAAGCCGTGCGATACGCATGGAAGCTGGATCGCCGCCGTGCTGAGCGCGCGCAGTTCGTCCTCGCGGTGCAGAACGGCCTCATAGTCGGCGTCTTCAAGCCGTCGCGGTGGATGGACGCTACACCTCAGAACTTTCCGGGGACGATTGCACCCCGCGACGGGAGGACTGGATTTGTCGGCGAGGAAGCGCCTGACGTGATCAAGCAGCTATATCTTCGCAAGCGCATGCCCGACGAGCTGCGCCGGCGCGGCGCTGCAAATCCAGTGCGCTATATCGCGATAAAGTAAAAACTCAAGCAGCCAGGTCTTGTGGCGCGGTTTGGCGCGTGGGCCGGGAAGACAAAGAAACAAAGCTTCGAACCGGCGCGCTATCGATAACGGTCGCCCTGTTCTTGGCAGTGAGCGCGCACGCGCTCGAGCCATGACTGACGCCATACCCACGTGTTTCTATAGTCGCCAGCCAGCCCGAAATTCTTGCCCGGATTCTTTGCGTCAAGCTCCTGCCAGAGCCGGGTGTGCGCCCCAACCGAAAAACGGGCGAAACCATCCTCATGCATTTGCTCGACGATCTGCGTCGCGGTGTATCGAGGTCTATCGACTTCCTTTAAGAGCACGCGGTTGATCGCCATTCCCTCCTCCGAATCTCCGCGCACGAATTCGATCGCCTCGTCGGCACCGGAGGGCCGGTTCGCGAGCTTCGGCACGAAGACGACCCGGTAGGCGTAGGCGAGGTCGGCGCGGTCTTCATCCGCTAGGTTCTCCTCAAAATTCTGCATCATCGCCGCGATGTTCGCGGGCAGGGTCCGCGCCCGCTTTAAACCGCTGCGCTGAGTCGCGTCGAATGTGACAAACTGCAGCGCGATCGGGAGCCGCTTTTCGAGACCGTACTGACCGCCGAATAGGTTTTTTATGGCATCGTTGAAATTGATGCAGCAGGCTTGAAGTTTCGCGCTGATCGCGTCGTCGATCCTGCTCGTTGAGCGATGCTCGATCTCGTGACGGATTTCGAGAAGGAAAGACAAGTTGCGTTTCACTCCCGGGGACAACGGGCATCTCTGTTGGTTAAGGCACTTCGAGAGCTCCCAGTACTTCTCTCCGCCTTCGCGCGTCGTCTCTGGCACGCCATCCGTGTTCATATATCTGTAGTCGATCCCCTCCTTCCTGAACCAGGCGTGCAGGAAATAGGTCCAGGCGATGATGCTGGTGACGATGAAGAGCTCCGCCCGGAAGGTGAGCCCCGCGGAATTGAAGATGTGCACGGCGGCGATCATCGCCTCGCGCGCCTTGAGGAGAAGTTCGTCTCCGGACCGATGAAGCCCCGTGCCAGGATCGATGTCCGGCCAGGCGGCGAGGAATTCGTTGAGCGCTTCCTCGGTTGCGGGTCGAAGGGCCCTGTGCTTTTCTTCTTTCCGGATCTCGCTAATCACGCGGTGGTTGATCGACCGCGTCGGTCGCGTGAAGTAGCTCAGTACTTCCTGATCGTTATAGCCGCCGCGCCCCAGCATCGCCTTGATGATTGCGACTTCCCACCGCTCGAGAGTTCCCCCGCGCCTTCCTCTCGCCATTCAGTATCCTCCATTGCACGAACCTGTTTGATCCACATCCTGACTGCTCTGCGCGGCGAGGTCCGGGCCATGCAGCAACAGCGTGTGTCAGCGCCTTTCTGCTACACTTAACGGACAAGCTGCTTGGCGGCGCTTCAAACTCCGCTTTGCCCTCAATCCCGACTCAACTCGCCAATCGCATCAGTTTCACCTCGCATGTCTATGAAGGGCTCAGGTCCGACGCGTGCTAATCACACAGTCCGCGTCGCCGCGTCCGCCGCCGTGCGGGCGGCGGCGCATTCGCGCACCAGGAAATCGAGTAGCGCGCGGACGGAGGGGAGGAGCCCGCGCCGCGAGGGAAAGACGGCGTGAACGATCCCGGCTTTCGGCCGCCATTGCGGGAGGACATGAATGAGGCGTCCCGCCGCGACATCCTCATAGATCATGACCGTCGGTAACTGCACGACGCCGATTCCGGCGAGAGCCGCGTCGCGCAAGGCGGCCATGTCGTCGGTGACGAGGCGAGGCTTGTGCGCGACGGCGGCGGTCTCGCCGCCCGCGCGTTCGAGCCGGAAGACATGATCTCGATCGGCGCGGACTTGATCGAGGCTCGGCAGCGCGGAAAGATCCGCAGGCGAATGAAGCGCGCGCGGCGCGAGCGCGGGGCTCGCGACGACGCATTGCGTGCTGTCGTCGAGCTTTCGCATGACGAGATCGGTCGGCTCGAGCGGCGGGAAGCGCACGCGGATGGCGACGTCGAAGCCTTCGGCGATGACATCGACCCGCCGATGCGTGCTGTCGAGATGAAGTTCGACGCCCGGATGCTCCTTCAGGAAGCGCGCGAAGAGCGCGCCGAACTGGAAGGCGATGAGCGCGGTCGGGCAAGCGACGCGCAGCGACCCTCGCGGCTCGGCGGTCGCTTCGGCGATGACTGCTTCCGCCGCGTCGGCTTCGATGAGCATGGCGCGGCAACGGTCGTAGAATTCGCGACCGATTTCGGTCACTGAAAAGCGCCGCGAGGAGCGCTGGATCAGGCGCACGCCCAAGCGTTCTTCGAGCTCTTGAAGGCGCCGGCTTAGCTTCGACTTCGGCAAGCCGAGGGCCCGGCCGGCGGGAGCGAAGCCGCCGTGGTCGACCACCTGGACAAAGTAATAGAGGTCGTTGAGGTCCTGCATCGTCCTATTAATAGGACGCAGCGTCTGGATTGGCAATCTTCTAGGATCAGCGTCCCGGCGTTATCTCCCGTCCAACAGCGGCTTTGGCCGCAGCGGAGAAACGCCATGACCAAGAAAATTCTCGCCCGCCTCGGCAACAACCGCCGCCACTGGGTCGGAGACGGCTTTCCGGTGCGCTCGCTCTTTTCCTATTCGAGCCACGGCGCGCGCGTCAGCCCGTTCCTGCTTCTCGACTACGCGGGCCCGCATTATTTCGAGCCCGCCGATCGCCCGCGCGGCGTCGGGGAGCATCCCCATCGCGGCTTTGAAACTGTCACCATCGTCTATGACGGCGAAGTCGAGCATCGCGACTCGGCCGGCAATGGCGGCGTCATCGGCCGAGGCGACGTGCAGTGGATGACGGCGGCGGGCGGCATTCTCCATGAGGAGTTTCACTCGAAAGGCTTCACCAAATCCGGCGGCCCGTTCCGCATGGTGCAACTCTGGGTCAATCTTCCGGCCAAGGACAAAATGGCGCTCGCCCGCTACCAGAGTATTCTGAGCAGCGACATTCCCGTCGTCGAACTGCCGAACGGAGCAGGCGCGGCGCGAATCATCGCCGGCGAATTTGGCGCCGCCAAAGGCCCGGCGAAAACCTTCACGCCGGTCAATGTCTGGGATCTGCGGATCAATAGCGGCGCGGACGCGGCGCTCGAATTGCCGGAAGGACACACGGCGATGCTGGTCGTCTTGAGCGGACATGTGACGGTCAACGGCGTGGAAGCCGCCGGCGAGGCGGAGATCGTTCTTTTCGACCCTGCGGGAACGAACGCAACGGTGCACGCTGAGGGCGACGCAACGCTCCTCGTCCTCACCGGCGAGCCGATCGACGAGCCGATCGTTGGCATGGGTCCCTTCGTCATGAACAGCGACGCCGAGATCCGTCAGGCGCTCGAGGATTTCAACAGCGGCAAGTTCGGCGCGATGGCTGCGTAGACTGGGGCTCCGGTTCCAAAAACCGGAGCCCATTTTTCATTTGGTTACGACACCAGGAACGGCGGGGCTCGCGCCGTTCCCCGCGATCGGCGCCATGCCGCTCTGCGGCTTTATCGGGCTTTACGGGAGAATAAGCCATGACCAAGCCTTACGTTCGCCTCGACAAGAAGAACGCCGCCGTTCTCCTCGTCGATCATCAAACCGGCCTTCTGTCACTTGTTCGCGACATCGATCCCGACAAGTTCAAGAATAACGTTCTCGCCCTCAGCGATCTCGCGAAATATTTCGAACTGCCGACCATCCTGACGACGAGCTTCGAAGACGGCCCCAACGGACCGCTCGTGCCGGAGCTGAAGGCTGCGTTTCCAAACGCGCCCTATATCGCGCGTCCCGGCCAGATCAACGCCTGGGATAACGAGGATTTCGTCAAGGCCGTCGAAGCGACGGGCAAGAAGCAGCTCATCATCGCCGGTGTCGTCACCGAAGTCTGCGTCGCGTTTCCGGCGCTCTCCGCCATCGCCGAAGGGTACGACGTGTTCGTCGTCACTGACGCTTCGGGCACGTTCAACGAGCTGACAAGGCGCTCCGCCTGGAGCCGGATGACGGAAGCCGGCGCGCAGTTGATGACGTGGTTCGGCGTCGCTTGCGAACTCCATCGCGACTGGCGCAATGACGTCGAAGGCCTCGGCGCGCTCTTTTCGAACCATATTCCGGATTATCGGAACCTCATCACCAGTTACAACACCCAGCGCCGATAGGCGTCGTGCGGGGACCGCGCAGGGACGCCGGTCGCGCACGCTCGATGCTATAAGCACCGAAACATTCATGCGCCGGCTGACTTACAGGCGCGCTTATTTGGAGACCTTTCATGACTGCTATCGTCGGAATCGCCGGGAGCCTGCGGCGCAAATCCTTCAATCTCGGGCTGCTGAAGGCAATAGCCGCAACAGCGCCGCCACGTGTCCGCTTCGATGTGAGGACGATAGACGGCATTCCGCTCTACAACGCCGATGTCGAAGCGGCGGAGGGACTGCCGCCCGCGGTCGCGACGCTGAAAGACGCGATCGCCTCGGCGGACGGCGTGATACTCTCCACGCCTGAATACAACAACGGCGTTCCGGGCGTTTTCAAGAACGCCATCGACTGGGCCTCGCGGCCCGCCGAGGATATCGGCCGCGTCTTCGGCGGCAAGCCCGTTGCGCTGATCGGCGCCTCGCCCGGCGGCTTCGGCACCATCCTCGCGCAGGACGCCTGGCTTGCGGTCCTTCGAACGCTCGGCATGCGACCGTGGTTCGAAGGCCGCATGCTGGTCTCTCGCGCGGGCGCTCTCTTTGATGCAGATGGCGCTCTCACCGACGAGGCGACGCGGGCGCGCCTCAAGGATTTCGTCGCCGGCTTTGCCGGCTTCATCGAAGGACAATCGAAATGACCGACGAAACCTCCGCCCATGTCGCCGAGACGGGCGCAAGCCGGTTTGCGGTGCGTATCGACGTCGGCCGTCACGCGATCATCGGCGACGAACCGGCGGCGACTGGCGGCGCCGATCTCGGCCCGTCGCCCTTTCAACTGCTCGCCGCCGCACTCGGCGAATGCACGGCGATGACTGTCCGCTGGTACGCCGAGCGCCAGAAATGGCCCGTCGATCATGTCGCCGTCGATGTGACGCACCGCAAGGAGATCGTCGAAGGCCGCGACGGCAAGACGGACGTCTTCCGCAAGGCCGTGCATATTCACGGACCAGCGCTCTCGGCGGAGCAGCGCGAGAAACTGATCGAAATCGCCGCCAAGTGCCCAGTTCAGCGCACGCTCGAATCCGGTTCGCTCATCCGCACCGAGGCGGCAAGCGAAGACTCGTGATGGGTGAGGTCAACCACAACACAAAGAGGAGGATTCCAATGAGGCTATCGATTCTAACCGCAGCTGCGGCGGTTCTTGCGGCGGCGGCATGTTCGCCGACCGGCGTCGGCAAGAACGCATCAGCGCAAGCGGGAACCCGCACCGCTGAGCAGGAGAAAAATCTCGCGACCTTCGACGACCTCGATTTCAACGTCTACAGCGGCCAGAAATGGGACGAGTTTCACAAGAGCCACGCCGAGAACATCATCGTCCATTATCCGGATGGCGGGACGACGACCGGCTTGCCGGAGCATCTTGAAATGCTGAAACCCCAATTCGTCTTCGCGCCCGATACGGTGATCAAGGAGCATCCGATCAAGCTCGCGGACGGCGGATACACCGCGGTGCAAGGGTTCATGGAAGGAACATTCTCTGCGCCGATGCCCTTGCCGGACGGCAGCGTCATCGAACCGACCGGCAAGCGATTCAAACTCGGCATGCTGACCGTCGGACGTTGGGAGAACGGCGTGATGGCCGAGGAATGGCTCTATTGGGACAATCAGGCCTTCATGAAACAGATCGGCCTTGCCGAATAAGCCGAGATCGGCGCGGCGCGAAACGAACCAACCGCGCCGCGCAGCCTTAACAAAAGCCACTCGAGAAAGACAGAGCAGTGCAACCCAGTCTCTATATTCCGCATGGCGGCGGCCCCTGCTTCTTCATGGACGATCCGCAAGCGATCTGGACCGGTATGGCGGCGTTCCTGCGCCGCTATCCCGAGGACCTGCCCGAGCGGCCGAAAGCGATCATCGTCGTCTCCGCGCATTGGGAGACGAAAGGTTTCGCGTTCGGCGCCGCCGCGCGTCCGACGATGATCTACGATTATTCCGGCTTCCCGCCCCATACCTATCAATTGAATTATCCGATCGCCGGCGACCCGGCGCTCGCCGCGCGCGCGGCGGAGTTGTTGAGTTCGAAAGGACTCGAAGTCTCGGTCGATGAAGCGCGCGGCATCGACCACGGCCTCTTCATTCCGATGATGGTGTCTTTTCCGGAAGGCGACATCCCGATGATCGAAATGTCGGTTCAGAAGTCCTTCGATCCGCAGCTTCATCTCGACGCCGGCAAGGCGCTCGCCCCGTTGCGCGCCGAAGGCGTTCTCATCGTCGGTTCAGGCATGAGTTTCCACAATATGCGCGGTTATGGCGATCCCCGCTTCACCGCGCCGTCCGAGGAATTCGATCATTGGCTCACGG
>CAZHUI010000101.1:0-10290 GCA_964535605.1 uncultured Caulobacterales bacterium | reverse complement strand
GCTCGGAAACAAGGCGCAGGACACGTCGGAACTGTTCTTCGACGACGTTCGCATTCCGCGCACCAATCTTCTCGGCACGGAGGAGGGGCAGGGCTTTTTCCAGCTGATGCAGCAATTGCCGCAGGAGCGTCACCAGATCGCCTGCCTCGCCATTGCCGCAATCGAACGCGCGCTTGACCTGACGATCGCTTATACGAAGGAGCGCCACGCCTTCGGCCGCCCGATCCTCAATTTCCAGAACACGCAGTTCAAGCTCGCCGAATGCAAGGCGAAGGGCACGATGGCGAAGGTGTTCGTCGATCACTGCACGGGGCTGCTGCTGGAAAACAAGCTCGACGCCGCGACAGCGTCGATGGCGAAGATGTTGCTGACCGACCTTGAAAACGAGATCATCGACGAGTGCCTGCAACTTTTCGGCGGCTATGGTTATATGGACGAATATCCGATCAGCCGCATGTATGCCGACGCGCGCGTTCAACGTATCTACGGCGGCACCAACGAGATCATGAAGCTGCTGATCGCAAGGACGCTTTGATCGCAGCGCTGCCGCGACGATCCTTCGAGACGCGGCCCAGGAGGGCCGCTCCTCAGGATGAAGAATCCCCTTCATCCTGAGGAGCCGTAGCGCAGCGAAGGCGTCACGAAGGATGGTCGCGCGACTCAATTCTGGTGGAGAGGTTCCTGCATGAATTTCGAAAGCAAGACCGTCTGGATCACCGGAGCGTCGTCCGGCATCGGCGAAGCGCTCGCAAAAGGCTTCAGCGAACGCGGCGCGAAACTCATCCTGTCCGGCCGCCGCACCGATGCGTTGGAGCGTGTCGCAACGAGTCTCGATGCCGAAGCGGTCGTGCTGCCTTTCGAAGCCACGGACTATGACGCTCTTCCCGCCGCAGTCGCGAAGGCCGAACAATGGAAGGGCGGCGTAGACGTTCTCATCAACAATGCCGGCGTCAGCCAGCGCAGCCTCGCGCTCGACACCTCGTTCGAGGTCTACCGGACACTGATGGAAGTCGACTTTTTCGCGCCGCTGCGCCTGACGCAGCTCGTCCTGCCGGGAATGGTCGCGCGGAAGTCCGGCGCGATCGCTGTCGTCAGCTCCGTCGCAGGCAAGGTCGGCGCGCCCATCCGCACCGGCTATTGCGCGGCGAAACACGCGGTCGTCGGTTATTTCGAGGCGCTGCGCGCTGAAGTGGAGATCGCCTACGGGATCAGCGTCCACGTCATTCTGCCGGGTTCGGTGAAGACCGGCGTTTCCGTCAATTCGCTGACCGGCGACGGAACGCGCCGCGGAAAGAACGACATCAACATTGAAAACGGCATGGACCCCGATCGTGCGGCCGCCATCATCCTCGATGGCATCGCCGCGGGCGCGCGCGACATCCCCGTCGCCGAAGGCATGGAGCTGATGGCGTTACAGCTACGAGCGCAGAACCCGGAAGCGCTTTACGGCTTCACCGCGCAGGAAGGCGCGCGCCTCGCCGAAGCGCGCGCAAAGGGCGAAGCGGTCGATCCGGGCCGCGTGAACACCTAAAGACAGCATTTCTCCGCCGCCTCACGGCGGTGGCGGCGACGACAATCGAAGGATTCCCGCATGACCCGGATCGTTTTCTCGCTCATGGCGCTCGTCGCTTCGGCCTCGCTTGCGAACGCCGCGCCGGCATCGGAAGCGACACGCGCCGCAAACGCAATCGCCGCGGAGAACCTGCCCGCCGACGCCGAAGACGAAGATTTCGCCGCGCGCGGCTTTGTCGCAACATGGGAGGAGCCCGAGATCAAGAGCGCCGGCGGCGCGACCGTCTGGGATTTCGCCGCCTATGATTTTCTGCGCGGCGCGGCGCCGGCAAGCGTTCACCCGAGCCTGTGGCGGCATGCCAAGCTCCTGACGAAGCATGGCCTCTTCAAGGTCCATGAGCGCCTCTATCAGGTGCGCGGCTTTGATCTCGCCAACATGTCGATCATCGTCGGCGACAAGGGGCTGATCCTTGTCGATCCGCTGACAAGCGTTGAGACGGCGCAGGCCGCGCTTGCGCTCGCCCGGCGGTCGCTCGGCGACAGGCCGGTCTCCGCCGTCATATTCACGCATAGCCACATCGATCATTTCGGCGGCGTCAAAGGCGTCGTCAACGAGGACGACCTCGCCAAGGGCCGCGTCGCCATCATCGCGCCCGCAGGCTTCCTTGAGCACGCCGTCACCGAAAACGTTATCGCCGGCAACGCCATGAGCCGGCGCGCGACGTACCAGTTCGGCGCAGCGCTCGCCGCTGGACCGGAAGGATCCCTCACGTCCGGCATCGGCGCTCGGGTGTCGGCCGGCGCGCGCTCGATCCTCGCGCCGACAGTTGAAATCGAGCGCACCGGCGAGACGATGACAATCGACGGCGTCAGGATCGTCTTTCAGTTGACGCCCGAGACCGAAGCGCCGGCGGAGCTGAATTTTTTCCTGCCGCAGTTCGGCGCGCTTTGCCTCGCAGAGAATGCAAACCCCTCAATGCACAATGTATTGACCCCGCGCGGCGCGCTGGTGCGCGACGCTAAGCGCTGGGCCGACTATCTGACGGAAGCGCAGCGGCTCTTCGGCGCCCGCGCCGACATCCTCTTCACATCGCACGGGTGGCCGCGTTTCGGTCAGGCGCCGGTGAACGACTTCATCGCCAATCATCGCGACGCCTATAAATTTCTCCATGACCAGACGGTTCGTATGATGAATATGGGCCTGACGGGGGAGGAGATTGCGGACCAGATCGCGCTTCCCGAAGCGCTCGCCGCCAAATGGTATAATCGCGGTTATTACGGCACGATGCGGCACAATTCGCGCGCGGTCTATCAGCGTTATATGGGCTGGTATGACGGCAATCCAGCGACGCTCAACAATCGGCCCAAAGAGCAGACGGCCTCGCGCTATGTCGCGCTGATGGGCGGCGCCAGGAAAGTGCGCAAGGTGGCGGCGGAAGCGATAGATGCGGGCGACTATGCCTGGGCGGCCGAACTTCTCGATCAGGCGGTGTTCGCGGGCGACGAGGCCTCAAGGGCGCTCCTCGCCGATGCGCATGTGCAAATGGCCTATCAGGCCGAAAGCGCGATCTGGCGGAACATGTATCTGTCCGGCGCGCGGGAATTGGCGGAGGGGATCGCGCCGTCGCCGCCCGTCGCACAGAGCCTCGACTTCATCGCCGCGACGCCGACAGCGGCGCTGCTCGACCTCCTTGCGGTTCGGCTTGATCCGGCGAAAGCGCGCGACGTCAAAATCAATCTCAACTTTCCAGAGCGCAAGGAAAGTTACGCCGTTCACGTTCGAAACGGCGTCCTTGTGCACGAATTGGGCGTCATCCTTCCGGATGCGGATGTTTCACTGACGCTGTCGCGCGCCGCTTTTCTCGGCGCGATGTTCGCCGGACTTCCGGCGGCCTCCGCGGCAGTCGACGGCGACGCCGCCGCGTGGAACGACTTTCGCGGTTTCTTTGACGCGCCCGATGCGAACTTCGCCATCGTCACGCCATGATTATTTGAGCGTCTTGAGATAAGCGACGATCGCCGCGCGCTTTTCCGCGTCCGGCTCACCGGGATAGCTCATGCGCGTTCCGGAAACGACAGCCTGCGGATCGGCGATATAGGCGTCGAGCGTTGCGTCATCCCAGATCAGCGCGGCTCGCCGCATCGCAGGCGAGTAATCGTAATTCGAGAGGCGCGCCGATGGCGCGCCGGCGACACCAAAGAGGCTGGGGCCAACCAGTTGCGGCGTCTTTGGATCGTCAGGATTCGTGCGCGCGTGGCACACCGCGCAGGCGCGAAATTCGGCGAGGCCGCGCTCGTCGACCGTCAATGCCGCTGGGTCGGCATCGCCGCCGCAAGCAGCGGCCAAGAGCGCCAGTCCCGAGACCAAAATCCAGCGCCCGCAACCCATTGAACCTGTTCCTTGAAGAGCGACCGGCTTTACTCTGCGCGGCAGCGAAGTCGAAGACCCCGGACCCTTCCGCGGCCGGGAATTTTGCCCTAGGGACACGCCCGCGGCCGCCGGATTAGCTCAGCGGTAGAGCAGCGGTTTTGTAAACCGAAGGTCGGGGGTTCAATCCCCTCATCCGGCACCATTGGGGACAATTCAGACTGGAATATTGCTTGCTGCTTATATTGCGGCGCCATAATCGTTAACTTTTAGTAGTGTGGGGGAAGTCTGGAATGTCGGACCTGCCGACCGCCGGTCGTTCAGTTTCAAGGGTCGTTACGGTCGGGCGCGTCTTGTGCGCTGTCCCATTTCTGTACCTCGTCGGCGTCACGGTTTACGCGATTGCGAACGCTTCCGATTTCGCCAGTGCCATTCCGCAGTTTCTTCGATATGTGGCCGCGCCGCTCCTTTTAGCCGGGTTCTTCGTCTGGGCGGCGATCTCGCAGGGAGGTACGCGTGCGGCGATCACGGGCGCCTATGGCTGCGCTGTTCTGGCGGCGCTTTTTCTGTTTGAAGCGGTGGCGACAAGCCGGCTGACGCGCAGCGTCGCGGCGAACGCCGAACAACTATACGCTGAGAATGGCGAGGCCGCGATGTACCGCGCGACATTTCCGCCGGGAGCGACGGCCCGCACCGTTGCGCATCGCGTTGACGATCCTCGGCTTGAAACCGCGCTGCTCGGCGCCATTCCGAACCGTGACACTCTTCTTTGCACCGGCGATAGCGAAAATTTCATCTCCTATCGCGCTGACAGGTTCGGCTTCAACAATCCGGACGCGGTTCACAGTTCGGGTTCGCTCGACATCGCGATCTTCGGGGACTCCTTCATCGAAGGCATGTGCCTGCAGCCGGGCGACGATGTCGCCAGCCGTGTTCGTGAAACGGTTCCGCGTACGGCCTCTTTCGGGTTTCGCGGCGCCGGACCCCTCATGGAGCTTGCGGCGATGGGCCGCTTCGGTCCGGTGATGAAGCCGAAACTCTCCGTTGTTGTCTATTACGCCGGCAATGATTGGGAGAACCTCGAAATGGAATTGCGCGCGCCCTGGTTACGAGCAGCGCTGGAAGAGGGCGCTTCGTTCGGCGACGCTGTCGTCTCGCCGGCCGAAATCGACAAAGTCGATGACGTTATCGAATCGCTTTGGCTTGATGACGCCGACGGGCTTTCCCGCTACCGGGCGCGGGTCTGGCGAAACTTTTTTGCGCTCAGCCAGACCTGGGCAGTGTTGGGCCTCCATTATCCGGCCGCGCCGAAGCCGCAACCGGAGTTTCAGAGCGTCCTCGCGCGCATGCGGGACTTAACGGCGACATGGGGCGGCGAGATCCTGTTTGTATTCGTTCCGCGCGTCGAAAGGTTTCGGGGCGGCATCGACAATGATTTTGTTTTCGACCAGGTGCGGCCGCTGGTCTTCGACGCCGTCAAAGCGGAAAACGTTCCCAGCATCGACCTTATCGAAGCGTTTGAAACCGAGGCCGATCCACTCTCGCTCTACGGGGAGGACGGCCACTTCAGCCCGATGGGCGCCGCCTATCTCGCGAGCCTCATCATCGACTACGCCGACGACCGCTTCGATGACACGGAAGAACCCGAAATCGCCGACGCTGACGCCGACGAGGAAATATGAGCGAGAAGTCCCGCATCGCGCCTCATGAGTCCGTTGGCGCCGCGGCAGCGACGCCCGCGCCGTCAAACCGCTCCTTCGGCCTGGTCGTCGGATTCGCCCTGCTGGCCTTGGCGGCGTTTCTGACCTGGAGAGGCGGCGGCTTCGGGCTGTTTTCCCAAATATTCGGCGCGACCGGCGGGGCGCTGATCGCGCTTGCGCTTCTGGCGCCGGCGCTCCTCGCCCTCCCGAACCGGCTCTGGATGAAATTGGGTCTTCTCCTCGGCCTCATCATGACGCCGATCGTCATGGGCGTTGTCTATGTCACAACCTTCCTGCCGATCGGCCTTATCATGCGGCTCAAGGGGCATGACCCGTTGAGACGCAAACGCAAGCCGGCGAGCGATAGCTACTGGATCGTCAGGACGCCGCCGGGCCCGGATCCTGCAACGATGCCGAACCAGTTTTGAGGACGACACGTGCTCGATATCGTCGCTGAACTTTGGCGCTACATGAAGGCGCGGCGCAAATTCTGGCTGGCGCCGGTGCTCGTTATGTTAACGCTGTTCGGCGGCCTCATCCTGCTGACGCAAGGCTCCCCGCTCGCGCCGTTCATCTACTCGCTCTTCTAGCGCGTGCGCATTCTCGGCATCTCGGCGTTTTACCACGACAGCGCCGCCGCGATCGTCGAAGACGGCAAGATCGTCGCCGCCGCGCAGGAAGAACGCTTCACCCGCGTCAAGCATGACCCGCGCTTTCCAGAACAGGCGATACGCTATTGCCTTGAAGAAGCCGCCTGCGGAATCGACAGGATCGATCACGTAGCGTTCTTCGAGAAACCGCTGATCAAGTTCGAACGGCTGCTGGAAACCTATCTTGCGACCGCGCCGCGAGGTTTTGCATCATTCCAGAAGGCCATTCCCGTCTGGATGAAGGAAAAGCTGTTCCAGAAGGCCAATCTCAAGAAGACGCTGAAAGCGCTGCCCGGCGGCGCTGACTGGAACGACTCAATGCTATTCACCGAGCATCACCAGAGCCACGCAGCGAGCGCTTTCTTCGCGTCACCGTTCGAGAGCGCTGCGGTCCTCACGATGGACGGCGTTGGCGAGTGGTGCACGACCTCGATCGGCCGGGGGGAGGGGAACACGCTCGCGATCGAGCGCGAGATTCATTTCCCGCATTCGATCGGGCTCCTCTATTCGGCGTTCACCTATTTCACCGGCTTCAAGGTCAATTCCGGCGAATACAAGCTGATGGGCCTTGCGCCCTATGGCGAGCCGCGCTTCGTCAGCGCGATCCTCGACAAGCTCGTCGATCTCCGCGACGACGGGTCGTTCTGGCTCGATCAGCGCTTCTTCGATTATTGCACCGGCCTCACCATGACGAGCCCGGACTTTGACAAACTGTTCGAAGGGCCGCCGCGCAAAGCCGAAGACCGTCTGACGCAGCGCGAAATGGATCTCGCCGCGTCGGTGCAAGCCGTCACCGAATTGGCGGTCATGAACCTTGCGCGCGAGGCGCGGCGCGTGACCGGCGAGAAGCGGCTCTGCCTCGCCGGCGGCGTTGCGCTCAACTGCGTCGCCAATGGAAAGCTTCTGCGCGAAGGGGTCTTTGACGAGATCTGGATTCAGCCCGCGGCCGGCGACGCCGGCGGCGCGCTTGGCGCGGCGCTTGCGGTCTGGCATCAGTTTCTTGGCAACCTTCGAACGCTTGGCCATCGACAGGACGCCATGCAGGGCGCCTATCTCGGTCCAGCTTACGGCCAGGCGGACATCGAACGTCGCCTGACCGCTGCAGGCGCCAAATTCGCAACGCTCTCCGATGACGCCATGATCGCCGCGACCGCCGACGCGCTTGCCGCGGGCAAGGCAATCGGGTGGATGCAGGGCCGCATGGAGTTCGGGCCGCGCGCGCTCGGGGCGCGTTCGATCCTTGGCGATCCGCGCTCGCCGGCGATGCAAAAGCTCCTCAATCTCAAAGTGAAGTTCCGCGAAAGCTTCCGCCCCTTCGCGCCGAGCGTGCTGCGCGAAGACGTCGCAGACTGGTTCGATCTCGACGCTGACAGTCCCTACATGCTGCTCGTCGCGGATGTTCGCGACAAGCGCCTGCGCCGCATGACGGCTGAAGAAAACGCGCTTTTCGGCATCGACAAGCTCAATATCGTGCGCTCGGAGATTCCTGCCGTCACGCATGTCGATTATTCCGCGCGAGTGCAGACCGTTCATCGTGAGACGAACCCGCGCTACTGGTCGCTGATCGACGCGTTCAAGCAGCGCACGGGCTGCCCGGTCGTGGTCAACACCAGCTTCAACGTGCGCGGCGAACCGATCGTCTGCACGCCCGAGGACGCGTTCCGTTGTTTCATGGGCTGCGATATTGAAATGCTCGTCGTCGGGAACTGCGTGCTGGACAAAGCGGCGCAGGACCCGTCGCTGGCGCAGGATTATAAGGACAGGTTCGAGCTGGATTAAGGGCGCGTGATCCCCCTTCCGGCGCGGCGCGCCGGCGATAGTCGAATTCCAGTCGCTGGAGCTCGGCTATGTCATTGAACTGACGGGCGCGGACATCGCCCACCTCGCCGCTTTCGTCGCCTCGCACGAGGAACAAAAGAAGCTGCTCGACTCCGCGATCCCGGAGCCGATGCGCAATTCCCTCCTCGATGAACGCTTCTGGGAAACGGAAGACTGGTCGGAGTTCCTCGAGAACGGGCAGGAAGGCTATGGCGACCCGGAGCCGCCGGAAGGGGAAGCGGAAACGCCGCCGGAGCCGCAGCAGTAACGCGAGGCAATCCCGTCGAGCCATCCTTCGAGACGCGGCCCAACAGGGCCGCTCCTCAGGATGAGGCGATTGGGATGTGCCTCATCCTGAGGAGCGATGCGCAGCATCGCGTCTCGAAGGATGGTCGCGGGCGCCGCCGCCGGCGTGATCCCCTTAACCGCCTGCTTCGATTGGAATTTTCGTCCGTCCGGCGCGACCCTGTTTCGCGTTGCCTTTCCGGGAGCATCTCAATAGGTTCCGGCGCGAAATCAGCCCCCTTTGAGGAGCCTGTCCTTGGCGACCCCTGAATTCTTGCTCGACTGGCTTCCGATCGTCGTTTTTCTGGTCATCGCGGTCGGGCTTGCGCTCGCCTTCACGCTGATGCCGATGGTGATCGCGCCGAAGGATCCGGACCCCGAAAAAGTCTCGACCTATGAATGCGGGTTCAACGCCTTTGACGACGCGCGCATGAAATTCGACGTGCAGTTCTACATTGTCGCCATTCTCTTCATCATCGTCGATCTCGACGTCGCCTTCCTGTTCCCGTGGGCGGTGACGCTCTTCAATCCGACGCTAGGCGCCGACCGCGGCTTCCAGATCTTCGCCTTCTGGTCGATGTTCGTGTTCCTTTTGGTGTTCGCCATCGGCTTCCTTTATGAGTGGAAGAAGGGAGCGCTCGAATGGCGCTAGATGAGAAAATCGCCGCGGCTGTCGGGCCGGTTTACAATCCGGACGCGAAGGACCCGTTCTTCACGGACCTGTCGAAACAGCTCGCCGATGAAGGCTTCTTCACGACCTCGTCCGCCGCGATCATCAACAGGGCGCGCACCGGCTCGCTAATGTGGATGACCTTCGGCCTTGCCTGCTGCGCGGTCGAGATGATGCAAGCCTCAATGCCGCGCTACGACCTTGAGCGCTTCGGCTTCGCCCCGCGCGCATCGCCGCGCCAGTCGGACGTGATGATCGTCGCCGGCACCTTGACCAATAAAATGGCTCCGGCGCTCCGCAAGGTCTACGACCAGATGCCGAACCCGCGCTACGTGATCTCGATGGGATCCTGCGCCAACGGCGGCGGCTATTACCATTATTCCTACGCCGTGGTGCGCGGCTGCGACCGTATCGTGCCGGTCGACATCTACATCCCCGGCTGCCCGCCGACGGCGGAGGCGCTGGTCTATGGGGTTCTGCAACTGCAGAAGAAAATTCGCCGTGAAGGCACGATCATTCGCTGAGGTCTCATGAGCGACGAACTGAGGGAGCTTGGCGAGCATATCGGCGGCGCCATTGGCGACGACATCAAGGGATGGTCGGTCGCCTTTGGCGAGCTGACCGTCACCGTGCACGCCCCGCGTATCGCGCATGTATTGAAATTCCTGCGCGACGACACGCTGTGCCGCTTCATCCAGCTCATCGATATTTGCGGCGCCGATTATCCGCAGCGCCTGAAACGCTTCGATGTCGTTTATCACCTGCTGTCGATGCACAATAACAGCCGCGTGCGCGTGAAGATCGAAGCGGGGGAGGAGGACGTCGTCCCCTCCGTGCGCGACATTTACCCTTGCGCCGACTGGTTCGAGCGCGAGGCGTTCGACATGTACGGCCTCGTCTTCGCCGGGCACACGGATTTGCGCCGCATCCTCACCGATTACGGCTTCACCGGTCATCCGCTACGCAAGGACTTTCCGCTGACTGGCGAGGTTGAGGTCCGCTACGACGACCAGCAAAAGCGCGTCGTCTATGAGCCGGTGAAGTTGGTGCAGGAGTTCCGGAATTTCGATTACCTCAGCCCCTGGGAAGGCGCGCAATATGTGCTGCCGGGGGACGAAAAAGCCAAAGGCAAGGCGTAATGGTTGATGACGCGCGTATAGTGGAAGACTCAACGTCCGACGCGTTCGCGGGGCGAAACTTCACGATCAACTTCGGCCCGCAGCATCCTGCTGCCCACGGCGTTTTGCGGTTAGTTTTGGAGTTGGACGGCGAAGTCGTTGAAAGAGT
>CAZHUI010000100.1:0-10785 GCA_964535605.1 uncultured Caulobacterales bacterium | reverse complement strand
GCAATGACGAGCGCGAACAGACGCTCAACCAGCTTCTCGTCGAGATGGACGGCTTTGAGTCGAATGAAGGCATCATCCTGATCGCCGCGACCAACCGGCCCGACGTTCTCGATCCCGCGCTCCTGCGCCCGGGCCGCTTCGACCGTCAGGTTGTGGTGCCGAACCCTGACGTTGTCGGTCGCGAAAAAATTCTCGCCGTGCACGCGAAGAAAGTCCCGCTGGCGCCGGACGTCAATCTGCGCACGATCGCGCGCGGGACGCCCGGATTCTCCGGCGCAGACCTCGCCAATATCGTCAATGAATCGGCGCTCCTTGCGGCCCGCCGCGGCAAGCGCTTCGTGACGGCGAAGGAATTCGACGACGCCAAGTACAAGGTCATGATGGGCGCGGAACGGCGCTCCATGGCGATGACCGAAGACGAAAAAATGCTGACCGCCTATCATGAGGCGGGCCATGCGATCGTGTCGCTGTCGATGCCGGGCTCCGATCCCGTGCACAAGGCGACAATCATCCCGCGCGGGCGTGCGCTCGGCCTTGTGCAATATCTTCCGGAGCGCGACCGCTATTCCTTCTCGCTCGAACAGATGAAGGCGCGCCTTGCGAGCGCAATGGGCGGACGCGTCGCTGAGGAGTTGAAGTTCGGCGCCGAAAAAGTGACGTCCGGCGCGTCGTCCGACATTGAGTATGTGACGCGCCTTGCGCGCGCGATGGTGACGAAATACGGGCTCTCGGAAAAGCTCGGACCGATCGCTTACGCCGAAGACGAAGGCGAAGTCTTCCTCGGCCAGTCGATTGCGCGCACGAAAGCGATTTCATCCGAAACGGCGAAAATGATCGAAGACGAAATCAAGCGCTTCGTTACGGAAGGCTATGATAAAGCCCGCCAGATTTTGACCGAGCGCAACGCCGACTGGGAAAATATCGCGCAGGCGCTTCTCGAGTATGAGACGCTGACCGGCGAGGAAATCGCGACGCTCCTGCGCGGCGAAAAGATTGTCCGCAAGGAGCCGACCGATCTCGGCGACACCCCGCCGCCGGCGTCCGTGCCCTCGACCAGCGGCGCGCCGCGCCCCGATCCCGGCCTCAGCCCGAGCCCCGCCGGCGCCTGACGCGCCGATATCTATCGTCACGTGTTGTTACGCATCGTTTCCGATGCGAGTAAGCGCGCTTGACCGGCGCGCCTGATGCGCCGCAAGAACGCCGAATGTGCACGGCGTGCGGCGGTCGATGAAAGTCGGTTTTCTCTTCAATCATGATGCGGGCCATCAGGCGTTTCACCTGCTGCCCATCATCAATGCATACGCCGCGATGCGTCCCGAAGACGATGTGCGCGCCTATGTCGGCGGCGAGGCGATGCTCGAAGCCGTCAACGCCGGTCTTGCGCCCGGGCGCGGACGCGTCGGCCTTGTCGATCTCCCGTTGCCCCCGGTCGCCGGTGCGCTGGCGCGCGCAGTCGATGCGGCGGCGCCTGCGAGCCGGCTCGCCCGTTTGCGCGCCAATGCCGACCGGTTTCGCGACCTTGACGCGCTCGTCGCGCCGGAGCGCACTTGTCTCCTGCTCAAGGAGCTTGTCGGGCCGTCCCTGAAATTCATCCATTGCCGTCACGGCGCCGGCGACCGCGCCATGGGTTTTCACCCGAGCCTGCGCGAGTTCGATCTTCTGTTGCTGCCCGGCCCGAAATTCGTACGGCGCCTTGAGAAAGTAGGCGCATTGAACGCCAACGAATACGCGTTCATCGGCTATCCGAAATTCGACGCCGTCGCGCTGAAGGCGCCGCCGAAAAAATTCTTCGCGAACGTCAATCCGACCGTCGTCTACAATCCGCATTTTTCGCCGGAGTTTTCGTCCTGGTTTAAAATGGGCGAAGCGGTGCTCGGCTGGTTTGCGGAAAACCCCGACGTCAACCTTATCTTCGCACCGCATGTGATGCTGTTCCAGCGTCGCTATCATGTCGAGCTTTCGTCGATGAAGTTCGAAGTGCGGCGCAGTCTTCCGGCGCGGTTTCTCGACAAGCCGAACATTCTCGTCGACGTCAATTCGACGCGCCTGTTCGACATGAGTTACACCCTCGCCGCCGATCTTTATCTCGGCGACGTGTCGAGCCAGATCATGGAATTTCTCGCCCGCCCGCGGCCGGCGATGTTCCTCAATCCGAACGGCGTCAAATGGGAAGATGACGAGGCCTATGCGGCCTGGCGGCTCGGCCGCGTCATCAGCCGGATCGAGGATTTCGGCCCAGCCTTGCGGCAGTCGCTCGCCAATCGCGGCGAATTCGCGCTTCAGCAAAAAGCGCATTTCGCCGATACGTTCGACCTGACCGACGAGCCCTCGGCGGTCCGCGCGGCCCGTGCTATCAGCGACTTCCTGGAGCAGCGCCGGACCTTCCGGCTGGAAAACGCCGCGCAATAATGATGCGCCTTGTCGACGCTCTACAATGACGCTCGCCCGTCCGCCGCTTCTGATGGGCGTCGTGAATGTGACGCCGGATTCCTTCTCCGACGGCGGCGCTTATCTCGATCCAGCCCATGCGGTCGATCATGGGCTGAGGCTCGTTGACGACGGCGCGGCGATCCTCGACATCGGCGGCGAGTCGACGCGGCCGGGGAGCGACCCGGTCGATGAAGCGGCGGAGCTTGCGCGCGTTCTCCCCGTCATCCGCGCGCTAAGCGCGCAAACGGCGGCGCCGATATCGATCGATACGCGCAAACCACGTGTCGCACAGGCCTCTATCGAGGCCGGCGCTTCGATCTGGAACGACGTTTCTGCGCTTACCTTCGCGCCGGACAGCCTCGATACCGCCGCGCTGCTCGGCTGCCGCGTCGTCCTGATGCACGCGCAAGGCGATCCGAAAACAATGCAGGACGATCCGCGCTATGGCGATGTCGTCGGTGAGGTTTCGGCCTTTCTCGCCGCGCGCATCGCCGCCTGCGAAGCGGCGGGCGTCGGTCGCGACCGCCTTCTCGTCGACCCGGGCATCGGGTTCGGAAAGACGGTAGAGCACAATCTTGCGTTGATCCGCGCGCTGCCCGAACTCGGCGCGCTCGGCTGCCCGGTCCTGCTCGGCGCCTCGCGCAAACGCTTTATCGCCGCGATCGACCGGCAGGATACCGCGGCGGGCCGCATCGGCGGGTCGATCGCGGCGGCGCTGGCCGGGGCGGCGCGCGGCGCCTCGATCCTGAGGGTCCACGATGTCGCCGCGACGAGGCAGGCGCTCGCGGTCCATTTCGCATTGGAAACGGGGCCTCCGAGGCGTTAAGGCATTTTTCCGTCCCCTGCTGCTAGGGAGAGGCCGAGAGGGAGACTTGCCGATGCGCGGAGACGAAGGCGCAGAACCCGCCGCGACGGAAAAAGCCGAGCGGAAAATCTTCGGCACCGACGGCGTGCGCGGCCTTGCGAACGCCGGCGCGATGACGCCGGAGTCGATTCTTCGGCTCGGCATGGCGGTCGGCCGCTATTTCAGAAACGGCGATCATCGCCACCGCGTCGTCATCGGCAAGGATACGCGCCTGTCCGGCTATATGATCGAGCCGGCCCTGACCGCGGGCTTTGCCGCTTCGGGGATGGAGGTGTTCCTTTTGGGGCCGCTGCCGACCCCGGCGATGGCGATGCTGACGCGCTCGATGCGCGCCGATCTCGGCGTGATGATTTCCGCCTCGCATAATCCGTACCATGACAATGGCGTGAAATTCTTCGGCCCCGACGGTTACAAGCTTTCCGACGCGGCCGAACTTGAGATCGAGCGACTGATGAGCGAGGGCGGGGCGGAGGCGCTTGCCGCGCCCGCCGATCTCGGGCGCGTAAAGCGCATCGACGACGCCGGCGCACGCTACATCGAATTTGCGAAGAACGCGTTCCCGCGCGGACTTTCGCTCGAAGGGCTGCGCGTCGTTATCGATTGCGCGAACGGCGCCGCATACAAGGTCGCGCCGACGGTGCTGTGGGAATTGGGCGCCGACATCAAGAAAATCGGCGTCGAGCCCAACGGGTTCAACATCAACCAGGACTGCGGATCGACCTCGCCCAAGGCGCTCCAGCAGGCGGTGATGGATTACCGCGCCGATCTCGGCATCGCGCTTGACGGCGACGCCGACCGTGTCGCGCTGGTCGATGAGAAGGGACGTCTCATCGACGGCGATCAGATTCTCGCGCTGATCGCGCGCTTTTTGCATGCGAACGGCAAGCTCAAGGGCGGCGCCGTCGTCTCGACCGTGATGGCGAATTACGGGCTTGAGAAATATCTTGGCGGCCTCGGGATCAGGCTCGAGCGCACGAAAGTCGGCGACCGCTACGTCGTCGAGGCGATGCGGGCAAAGGGCGCCAATGTCGGCGGCGAGCCCTCAGGGCACGTCATCCTCAGCGATTATTCGACGACCGGCGACGGACTTGTCACCGCGCTGCAGGCGCTCGCCGTGATCGCAGGCGAAAAGACGCCGGCCAGCACCGCGTTCGATTGCTTCGTTCCAACGCCGCAGATCAACAAGAGCGTCCGCGTAAAGGCGGGCGATCCGCTCGCCGACGCCGGCGTCAAGGCCGCGACGGCTGCCGCCGAAGCGCGTCTTTCCGGGGCGGGCCGCATCGTCGTTCGAAAATCAGGAACGGAGCCGCTGATCCGCGTGATGGCGGAAGGCGACGACCGAAAGCTCGTCGCCGCCATCGTCGACGATCTTTGCGCTGCGATCGAAAAGGCGGCGCGCTAAGGCGCCCGTCATCGCGGCGGCGCCGTAATCCCCAATCTTTCGAAGTCGAGCGCGACGGCGCTGTAATTCGCCTGCGCGACGCGCGCTTCGAGCGCGGCGAGATAGAGGCGGATGCGCGCGTCTGCGGCGGTTTCCTCCCGAATGTTGACGAGGAAAAAGTCGCTCGCCCCGCTCGCAAAGCGGTCGCGTTCGGCGCGCTGCATGGCCTCCGACTGATCGACCTCCTGCGCTGCGATCGCCATCAGCGCCGCCGACGTGTCGAGGTCGAGGAAAATATTGCGAAGGTCGATTTCAATACGGTCTTCCGCCTTGCGGCGGCGCTGTTCCAGCGCGTCGCGCTCCGCTTCGGCGCGGCGCAGTTTTCCTTTCGCGCCGCGCCGCTGCAGCGGCACTGAGAACTTAAGCCCGACGACGGTATCGGTCGCGTCGCGCGAAGCGCCGCCTTCTGCGATGTCGCCGAAATCGGTTGAGACCTCGGCGAGCGCCTCGAGTTTCGGCTGCAGCGCATTTTTGCTGAGCGCGACGCGTCGCTCGGCGCGGCGCAGTGCGACGCCGAGCGCGCGCAGTTCAGGCCGCGCCGCAATCAGCGCCGATGGATCGGCGTCCGGCGAAATCGGCGGCGCGGCTGTCAGCACGCCGGCGGACGGCAGACTGGCGCGCGCCGGAATGATCGGCGCGCCGTCGGCGCCCCGATAGTAAAACGACAGATCGTATGTCGCTGCGAGGAATTCGCGCCGGGCCTCCGCAGCAAGGCGTTGCCGCCGCGAAATGTTTTGCAGATTCTCGGTGAGAAAGATCCGCGCGCGCGCGCCTGCGCGAACCTGCTGCTCAAGGCCCGATTGCCGGCCCTCGGCAATCTTCTGCAGTTCCTCGTAAACCGTCAGCTGGCGGCCGGCAGCCACCCAGCGCCAATAGGCGACGAGCGCTTTGTGCTGCACGCCGACCTGCGTCAGGAGGAGATCGAGATCGGATTCTTCCACTGCAAGCGCGGCATCAGTCAGCCGGAAGCGGCGCTCGTCGATCGCGCGGTCGCGCAGGAGCGAGAACACCGCGCCAACCTTCAATTCGCCGCCGGTGTTGGTGAACCGCTGGTCTTCGTAAATCGGAAAGGTTCCATCCGAGACGCGGTAGCCGCCATAGACACTCGCGCCGAAGGGCGCGATCTCCTGCCGAACCCGCGCGCCGATCTCGCGCCCGCTATAAAAGCCGGAAACATAGTCCTTCCCCTCAGACTCAAAGAGGAGGTCGAACGCGCCCCTCGCCTCGAGAAGTCCGCTCTCGGCCGCGCGGCGATTGGCGAGCGCTTCGAGAATATCGGGAAAGTGCTGCGCCGAGGCGGCGAGCACTTTTTCGGGCGTCAGAATGTCTTCGGCGGCCGCGGCTCCGGTCAGCGCCGCAGCTGCAATAATGGTCAGCAGGCGGAGCTTCATGCGCGGCTCCCGTCATCGGCCGGGGCGGGCATTGAAGGCGGGAAATTGTTGAGCTGGCGCCAGAGCTCATAGCCGGCCGATACGGTCTCGAGGAGTATCCAGCCGCGCACCGTCGCGCCGAAGCGCACATATTGTTCGTTCGGCCAGCGGTTGTCCGGATTGACGTCATCGGCGCGCTCGACCAGCAGCACGCGAAACCGCCCCGAAGCGTCCGCTGACGGATCGATCGCGACAACCTCGGCCGCAAAAGTGCCGACGGCGACGGACGGCCAGCCGCTGAACTGCACGGCAGGCCATCCCTCGAACTGGATGCGCGCTCTGGCCCCCGGCTTGACGAGGGCGACGTCGCGCCCGTCGATATAGATCTCGACCGCACGTTCAATGCCTGTCGGCACGAAGCTCGCGACAACCTGGCCGGCGTCGACGACAGTCGCGGCGTCGCCGGCATAGACGCGCAGGATGACGCCGTCACGCGGGGCGGTGACGATCTGCACCGACTGGCGCGACAGGTTGACGTCGACGCGCGTGAGCTCGGCTTCAACCTCCGCAAGACGCCCGCGCAGGTTCTGCATGGCGATCTGCGTTTGCTCAAACTCGCGGCGCGCGGCGAGCCCCTTGTTGAAGAGGTCCTGCATGCGGCGAAGATCGATTTCGGCGGTCCCGAGCGCGGCCGCCGCCGCTTCGCGCTTGGCGAGAACCTGGTTGCGCTCCGATTCCAAACGTTCGATCAGGCGCGGATCGTAATCGACGATCCGCACGATCGGATCGCCCGCTTTGACGACGCTGCCGTCGCGCACATACCACTCGTCGATCCGGCCGGACACGAGCGCGTTGATCTGCTGCAGCCGGTCGTTGGGATTGAGCGCGGTGACGACGCCGGCGCCCGCCGTCGTCTGTACCCAGGGCGTGAACACAAGGAAGGCCGTCACCGCAACGACCGCCACGCCAAGAAGCCCGCCGATGGCGCGCATCAGGCGCGGCGTCCTGATCGACTGCAGCGTCGTGAAGACGGGGGCGTGATGGTCGAGATGCGCCATGGCTCAGGCGCTTCCGATCGCGGCGACGGGCTTGGCCGGTCCGCCCGGCGGCGGCTGCTTTCGCGGCTCGTAGACGACCGCATTGAAAGTCTCGAATGTCGAAAAGACGTGCTGACGGTGATGATCGAGATAGATGAACGTGTCGCAACCGACATCGCGCTGCCGGCGGGAGAAATAGATGACGGTGTTCGACTTGTCCGCCTTGAGATGCGCCAGTGCGCGCGTCATCACGTCTTCCGGCACGAGATCGTAGAGCTGGTTTAGGATAAGAACGCGCGGCTCGGCGAGGATCGCCGCGGCGAGCTTCAGGAGCATCGTCTCGGTGATCGACAGCGGCCAGCCGCTCATGTTGATGGGCGTGTCGAGCCCCTTCTCAAAGCGCGCTATGACGGCGTCGAGGCCGACGATGCGCACGGCGTCGAGCACCTCGGATGACGTGACGTTTTCGCCGGCGAGCTGGAGAAACTCGCGGATCGTCATGGCGATGACCGTCGGCCGGTCGAGGAGGACAATCTGCTGATGCAGCGCGTGCGGCTCGGCCTCGACGATATCCGAGCCGCCGACCATGATCATGCCGCTGTCGGGATCGAGCTGGCGCTTCATCAGCGTTGTAACGAGCCGCTGCAGCCCGTGTGTCGAGGAGGCCGCCATCACCGTCGCGCCGGTTTCGATTCTGAAATTGAGCGTCACCGGAACGCCGCGAGCCTCTCCTTTGACCTCGCGAAATTCCAGCGAGGAATCGGCGCAAGCGAAGGCGCTCTTCGCCGCCGGCGCCTCAAGATCGACGCTATAAAAGCGCGCCAGTTCCTCAACCGCGGCGCAAAGGTCGTAGAAATAGGCCATGTAAGGCCCGAGCTGCGAAATGCCGTAAAACACAGCGGACAGGACAAGCTCGGCCGCGACCAGCTGTCCGAGCGACAGCTGTCCCTGAATGACGAGCCAGCCGCCGAGCCCTAGGAGAACCGCGCTCGCCCCCGCATAGATCACGAAGAAGCTGAGCGTCTGCGCGAAATAATTGCGGAAATGGCGCCGGTGCTCGTCGACATAAGCGCGCGTCTCCGCGTCCGTACGCTGAAGCGCATATTCGATATGCCGCTCCGATTTGAAGAAGCCGTTCGACGCGGCGAGATTTTCGATCCACGCCGCGGTCAGGTGTTTCTGGTGGGAAAGATCGATCGCGCTTCGCATCGAAGACTTGCCCCAGAGCAGCCAGACCGCCCACATCAGCGCGACGATCACCGCGTTGAACGCAAGAAACAGCGGGTGATAAAAGGAGACGAGCACAAAACCGACGCCCGCCTGAAGGATGAGCGTGAAGCCGCCGACCAGCAGCGTCGGCACCATCTTCTGCACAATGACGATATCGAAATAGCGATTGAAGAGCGGCCCGCGCCCGTCATCGGTGAAGAAAGGATTACGGGCGTAGATGGCCCTAAGCGCGATTTCCGCCACCATGCGCGCGTAAAAGCGCCGCCCGAAAACCTCCATCAGATGGATGCGCAGCGCGTTGAGAAGGCCGGACATGAGGAGAAGAACGAACAGCGTGCCTGACAGCAATACGAGAGGAGCGGCGAGCGCCGTATTGGCGACCGTGTTGATGAGCATCTGGACGGAGATCGGCGTCGCTAGCGACAACAGGCTGATGCCGACCCCATAGATGACGGCAAGAACGTAGAAGTCGCGCTCCGGCCCGAGAAGGCGCGCGAAGATACGGACGATCTCCGAAACCTTGAACTCTTCTGATGCGCCGGCGTTCATGATCCAAAACTCCCCGACAAAGTTTACGGACAGCCTTAGGGACGCGGATCAATCGCTTGCCGGCGACCCCTTATTGACGGTTCGTTGAGCTTTTGAGGTCCCCCAATTTCGTCCATCGGCGTTCCCCGCGCGGGGACTTGGGAGCGATCTCGCCGAGGTCAAGGATTGGGGCCGCCGGAAACGCCAGGTTCTGGCCAAGTTCGGCGGAACGTGGGATTCAGTCCCCGCTGGAGACCGAGGATGACGCCATGGCCGCGCGCGACAGACCTGATCGCCGAACGGTGCTCGCAGGAGCGGCGGCCGCCGCCGCGCTCGCGGCGTGCGAGAGGCCGGCGGTGAAGCCGGCGCAAAAACCGTCGGCGGGTCCCACCGTCGCAGTCATCGGTGCCGGCATGGCGGGATCGGCCGCGGCGATGCATCTTGCGCGCGCCGGCGCGCGCGTCACGCTCTTCGATCAATACGCCTTCGGGCATGACCGCGGCTCGTCGCATGGCGCGACAAGGCTCTTCCGCATCGCCTACTTCGAGCACCCCGATTATGTGCCGATCCTCCAGCGCGCCTTTGCGATGTGGAAGGCGCTGGAGAAAGAGGCGGGCGAAACGCTGTTCCATCAGACCGGCGTGCTCGAAGCCGGTCCACCCGAGGGCGAGTTCATGAAGGGACTCGCGAAAGCCGTCGCCGACCACAATTTGCCGGTGCCGCAGCTCGGCGCGGCCGACATTGCGCTCGACCATCCGCAGCTGAAATTGCCGCCGCATTTCACAGCGTGGTTCGAACGCGAAGCGGGCTTCGTCTTGGCGGGCAAGACCGTCATGCATCAGACCCGCTTCGCGAAGGAGGCCGGCGCCAGCCTTCGCGCGGAAACGCCGGTGCTCGGCTGGACGCCTGTCGCGGGCGGCGTCGCGGTCGAGACGGCGGCCGGGTCGGAGACATTCGACCGCGTCGTCATCGCGGCCGGCGCCTGGGCGAACGGACTTCTCAACTTGCCGCTGGCGGACGTGAAACCATGGCCGCGCACGCTTTTCTGGCGCCGTCCGCAGACGGACGATTTCGCGCTTGGAAAATTCGCCTGCTTCGCCGTCGAAGAGGAAGACGGGCGCTTTTTCTATGGGTTTCCGGCGATTGACGGCGAGGGGGTCAAGGTCGCCGAACATTCCGGCGGCGGGGCAATCGCCCGGCCCGAGGACCGGAGCGAGGGCCCGGAGCCCGGCGAATCCGAGGCGATCGACGCGTTTCTCGAAGCGCGGATCCCGGCGCTCGCCCATCAGCCAGGCGCCTTCCAGCGCTGCCTTTATGAGGTCTCCAGCGACCATCACTTCCTGATCGACCGGCACCCGGCCTCCGACCGCGTCGTCTTCGCCGCGGGCCTTTCGGGGCACGGCTTCAAATTTTCGCCGGTCCTTGGCGAGGCCTTGTCGATCATGACGCTCGAAGACCGGACGCCGGAGCACTTCCAGTTTCTGTCGCTGCAGCGCTTTACTTGACGCTGGCGGTCAAAGCCGCGACAGAGCGCGCGCATGACATCGACCTATCTCAACCGCCGCACTTTCGCGATCATCTCGCACCCTGACGCCGGCAAGACGACGCTGACGGAGAAATTGCTCCTGTTCAGCGGCGCGATCCGGCTCGCGGGCGAGGTGAAGGCGCGCGGCGACCGGCGGCGCGCGCGTTCGGACTGGCTTGCGATCGAGCAAAAGCGCGGCATCTCGGTGACGACCTCGGCGATGACGTTCGAGCATGCGGGCTGCGTGTTCAACCTGCTCGACACGCCGGGCCACGAGGATTTCTCGGAGGACACCTACAGAACGCTCACCGCCGTCGACAGCGCGGTGATGGTGATCGACGCGGCCAAGGGCATCGAGA
>CAZHUI010000099.1:0-10937 GCA_964535605.1 uncultured Caulobacterales bacterium | reverse complement strand
AACGCGAAATTCTTCATCGAATATTTCGCGCTCGACCTCATCATGGACGAGGCCGGCGAGTGCTGCGGCCTGATGGCGTGGCGGCTCGACGACGGATCGATCCACCGCTTCAACGCGAAAATGGTGGTGCTGGCGACCGGCGGCTATGGCCGCGTCTATTTCTCCTGCACGTCTGCGCACACCTGCACCGGCGACGGCAATGCGATGGTGCTGCGCGCCGGGCTCCCTTTGCAGGACATGGAGTTCGTGCAGTTCCACCCGACCGGCATTTACGGCGCCGGCGTCCTCATCACCGAGGGCGTCCGGGGCGAAGGCGGGTACCTCACCAATTCCGAAGGCGAGCGCTTCATGGAGCGCTACGCCCCGTCAGCGAAGGACCTTGCGAGCCGCGACGTCGTCTCCCGCGCGATGACGATCGAAACGCGTGAAGGGCGCGGCGTCGGCCCCGCCAAGGATCATATTTATCTCAACCTCAACCATCTCGATCCGAAGGTCATTCACGAGCGCCTGCCCGGCATTTCGGAATCGGCGCGCGTCTTCGCCGGCGTCGACGTGACGAAAGAACCGATCCCGGTGCAGCCGACCGTCCACTACAATATGGGTGGTATTCCGACGAATTATCACGGCGAAGTCGTGACGAAACGGGGCGACGATCCCGACGCGGTGGTGCCCGGCCTGATGGCGATCGGCGAGGCGGCCTGCGTTTCCGTGCACGGCGCCAACCGGTTGGGCTCAAACTCGCTGATCGATCTCGTCGTCTTCGGGCGCGCGGCGGGATTGCGCTGCGGCGAAGTCGTGAAAGCGAACGAGCCCGCGCGGCCTTTGCCGAAGGGGGCGGGGCAGGAAGCGCTCGCGCGGCTCGACCGGTTCCGCTACGCGAAAGGCGGCACGCCGACCGCGAAACTGCGCCTTGAGATGCAGAAAGTGATGCAGGCGAACTGCGCCGTCTTCCGCACCGGCGAAGTGCTCGAAGAAGGCCGCACGAAGATCAACGAGGTCTATCGCGGCCTGCCCGACATCGGCGTCACCGACCGCACGATGGTGTGGAACACCGACCTCGTCGAAACGCTGGAATTCGACAACCTCATCGCGCAAGCCGTCGTGACGATGGAATCGGCGGCGAACCGCAAGGAAAGCCGCGGCGCCCACGCGCGCGAGGACTTCCCCGAGCGCGACGACGCCGAGTGGATGAAGCACACAGCCGCGTGGTTCCAGAACGGCAAGGCGAGCCTCGATTACCGCCCGGTCCACGCCTACACGCTGACGACGGAAATCGAGTATATCGCGCCGAAGAAGCGGGTTTATTGAGATTTTCGAGTCCAGTCCGCGTCCAGATTAACATTGGCTTAGCGACATTCGCGGTGATATTCTGCTCGAAGGAGCAGCGTATTCGCCATGTCGAGCGTCCAATTCGTCAAGTCAGCGCCGCGAGGATCGCCCCGCATCGGGCATAACTCCGCGCGCGCGGGGGGGAATTCCATGTACGCGATCGTATTCGATCTCGACACCAAAACGCTCGAGCAAATTTACCCGAACGATTCCTGGCGAAACGCCTATCAGGATGTCCGGAAAGAGCTCGCGACGCGCGGCTTCGACTGGCAGCAAGGCAGCACCTATTTCGGCAATGACACCGTCGACGCGGTGACATGCGTGCTCGCCGTCCAGGCCCTCAATAAGAAATTCAACTGGTTCGCCTCGGCGGTGCGGGACATCCGCATGCTGCGTATCGAGGAAAACAACGATTTGATGCCGGCGATTCAGGGGTGAGCGCGTTGTCCCGCTATGACATGCTCGGCCTCTCTTACGTGATCGTCGCCGCCGGCATTAATTTCTGGGTTCTGACGTGGATGTTCGTCCGGCTTGAAAAAGTTTGGGCGAAGAACGGTTCGCTTGACCTCTACTGGAATTTTTGGAGCCGTGTCGTCGGATGGCAGATCCTGGCGTGGCTTGGCTACACGCTCCTGTTCGAAGTCATTTAGCTGGCGCCCTCTCCTTAATCCGTGGACCAACGAACGGTTTAACGTGCGCTCACGGTGTGACCGGCGCGCCGCGCTTCGCTGAAAAGCGTCTTCCGGCGCTTTGCGCGCCCGCCCCGCACCGTGCTAGCTCGCCGCCATGGGGAAGGCGGATGCGCTGAAATCAGGGTTGAGCGGGGCCGGGGCCGGGATTTTGCGGGTTCTCGGCCGCGCCGGCGCGCTTGTCACCTTTCCCGTCGCGGTGACATTGGCGCTGGTCGGCCAATTCGCCCTCGCGGGACTGCTGGTCTGGACCAATGCGCGCCCGGAGGGCGCCGAAGGCGATGTCGGCGGCGCGACGACGCTGCAGGTCCTTCTCTTCATCCTTCAGGGCGCCGCGCTCGTCTATGCGGTCGCCCGCCACTGCGCAGGGCCGGGACGCGTTTATCTGGCGCTCGCCGCGCTCCTCTGGGCGATCGGCTCGATGCTGCTGATGTATGTCGTCCTTCAGTGCGGCGTCGGCGGCGTCTGCCTTTGACGCTTGGCGTCAGCGCCGGCGAGCCGGTAGAAACGCCCTCGCCCCAGACGGACATCGCCCCTCATGATCTATTCCTGTTTCACGGTCTCGATCGCCGATCATATCGCCCACATCCGCCTCAACCGGCCGGAAAAGGCGAATTCGTTGATCCCGGAATTCTGGCGCGAATTCCCCGAGGCGGTCGACAAGATCTCCGGCGACGGGGAGGCGCGCGTTATCGTCATTTCGTCCGAAGGAAAGCACTTCACCGCCGGCATGGACATTTCGGTCTTCATGTCGAACGCGCTGGACGCCGAGGCGTCGAACAGCCATGTGTCGGCGGAGGCGTTCCGGCATAAAGTCCGTACGCTGCAGAACACCTTCTCCTGCCTTGAGCGCGCGCGCCAGCCTGTGCTGGCCGCGGTTCAGGGGGGCGCGATCGGCGCCGGCGTCGATCTCGCGACCGCCTGCGACTGCCGCTACGCGAGCAGCGACGCTTTCTTCTGCGTGCAGGAAACGGCGATCGGCATGACGGCCGATGTCGGCACCTTTCCGCGCCTCATGCGCATCATTCCGGAAGGATGGGCGCGGCAGATGGCCTATACGGGCGAACGCCTCTCCGCCGCGAAGGCGAAGGAGATCGGCCTCGTCAACGAAGTCTATGAGAACGCCGAAGCGCTGCTGGAGGGCGTGATGGGGATCGCGCGCCAGATCGCGGCGCATTCCCCGCTCGCCGTGACGGGGTGCAAGGCGATGGCGAATTATGCGCGCGACCATTCGACGGCGGACGCGCTCGATTATATCGGCCTCTGGAACGCGGCGATGCTCCGCCCCGAAGACATTCGGGAGGCCTATATGGCGAAGTCGGAAAAGCGCGCGCCCGCCTTTGACCCGTTAAGGAAGATCGGCGGCGCGCTCTAAAGGCGCTCGATCAGGCGGCTTTTGCAACTTTTTGCAGGGTCGGTAAGGCCGTGTCCTGATCATTGCCGCCGGGGCCTTAACCCCCGGTTTACCCTCCGCCGATAGGGTTCATGGCTCAACGGGGGAGACCATGGTCACCGTCTTCGACCTCTATTCGATCGGCCTGCTCATCGTATCGCTGACAATTTTTGTCATCCGCTACATGCGCGAGGAGCCGCCCGTGACGCCCTATCTCGTCATCGCGTCGACCTGCGCGGTCGGCAATTATCTCGGCGAGAACGGCGGCGGCATCAGCGCGCTGATGCTCCTCGTTGCGGCCTCTTTCCTGTTTCTCGGCTGCCTCTTTTATCCGCGCGTCGCGCGCAAGAGAGCGGCGGAGCAGCCGCAGGCCTGATTTCGGCCGCAGACTGAACACCTGAAAATCGCAGACACGCCGCGAAGCCGCCGGCGTCAAGGCGCAACGCAAAGTCTCGCCAACACCGAGACATGCGCAGGCGACGCGCCCCTTGACTGATCCTTCGTGACGCCTCCGCTTCGCTCCGGCTCCTCAGGATGAAGCGGGCTCTTCATCCTGAGGAGCGGCCCTCTTGGGCCGCGTCACGAAGGATGCCTCGCGGGCGGGCGGCCTGGCAGTCTCTGAACAAGGGAGAGACTTTCGTGACATCGCCTTTTGCGCCCGCGCGTTCGTTCGGGCTGAAGCTTCTGCTTGTCGGGGGCCTTGCGTTCCTGATGTGGATCCCCTGCATGATGATCTACGCGCTCGTCTGGGAGCGCTCGACGCGCGCCGACGAGGTGCGGCGCGAGATCCATGAGAGCGCCGGCGGGCCGCAGACGATCAGCGGGCCGATCCTTCTTGTCCCCGCCCTGATCGACAGCGGCGTCGACCGCGAAACCGGCAATCCGATCCGCCACCGCACGCAGGTCGCCTTCACGCCGCAGAGGCTCGATATCACGGGATCGGTCGCGACCGAGAGCCGGCGGCGCGGCATTTTCGACGCGACGCTGTTCGAAGCGGATTTGCGCTTCAAGGGGCGCTTTGGCGCGCTCAACCCGATCAATCCGCCGAAGGGCGAGATCACCTATTTCTGGCCCGAGGCGCGCCTCAGCCTCGCGCTCGGCGGCGTCGCGTCGCTGAAAGGCGTCAGGGGCAAGCCGTCGCTGACGCTTGCGGGCGCGAGCGCCGCGTCCGGTTTCGAACCGGGCCTGACAGCGCAAGGGGCCGAGCCGGTCGACGCCGGGGGATTGAGCCTTGCGCTGCCGGTCGCGGACCCTTCCCTGCCGATCGCGTTCGACCTTGCGCTGACGATCGCCGGGGGCGGGTCCTTGCGCTTCGCCCCGGCGGGCGAGGAAACGACGATCGCCCTTGAGGGCCCCTGGCCGCATCCTTCCTTTCAGGGCGCGCGCCTGCCGGATGACCGGACGGTCAGCGATGCGGGCTTCAAGGCGTCCTGGACCGTGCCCTATCTCGCCCGCGCGATCCCGCGCGCCTTCTTCGCCGATCAGGGCCTTGCCGGGCGTTTCGAAGCGGAGGCGTTCGGCGTCGATTTCGTCACGGGCGAGAGCCCCTACACCAGCGTCAATCGCGCGCTGAAATATGCGCTGATGTTTCTCGGCCTCGTCTTTCTCACCTTTTTCCTGATCGAGGCGACGATGGGCGGGCGGGCGCATGCGGCCCAATATGTCCTTCTCGGCCTCGCGCAGGTCGTCTTCTATCTCCTCGTCCTCGCCTTCGCCGAACATATCGGCTTCGACGTCGCCTTCACCGGCGCGGCGTCGGCGACGGTCGCCCTGTGCGGGCTTTACGCTGCGACGGTCTTTCGCAGCTTTTTCAAGGGGCTGCTCGCTTTCATCGCCTTTGCAGGGGCGTATGGGCTGATATACCTCCTCATGAAATCGGAGGACTACGCGCTTCTGATCGGGTCGACAGCCGCGTTCGGCGCGGTCGCGCTGACGATGGCCGTCACGCGCAATCTCGACTGGTACGGCGCGCGGCTCTCCCGGCAGTCCTGAACAGAAAGTCCCCGCGGCGATGGTGCAGCTTACCCTTCCGAAGAACTCCAAGGTCACCGCGAAGGGCAGGACGCACCGCGTCGCCGCCGGCGCAAGCGCGCGCACGTTCAAGGTCTATCGCTACGATCCCGAGACGCCCGAAAACCCGCGCATCGACACTTTTGAAATTGACACCGCCGGCGTGTCGATGGTTCTCGACGCGCTCTTGAAGATCAAGAACGACGTCGACCCGACCCTCGCTTTCCGCCGCTCCTGCCGCGAGGGCGTGTGCGGGTCCTGCGCGATGAACATCAACGGCGCGAACACGCTCGCCTGCACCAAGGGCATGGACGAATGCGGATCGGGCGAGATCGCCATCTATCCCCTGCCGCATCAGCCGGTGATCAAGGACCTTGTCACCGATCTCACCGCCTTCTTCCGCCAGCACGCCTATATCGAGCCGTTCCTCAAAGCCGACGACACGGGGAAAACGACCGAATTCCTTCAGTCCCCGGACGAAAGGAAAGAACTCGACGGGCTTTACGAATGCATCCTCTGCGCCTGCTGCTCGACCTCCTGCCCGTCCTACTGGTGGAACGGCGACAAGAACGGCGAGGAGGAATATCTGGGGCCCGCCGCGCTTCTCCAGGCCTATCGCTGGATCGCCGACAGCCGCGACGAGGAGAAGAACGCGCGCCTCGACAAGCTTGAGGACGAGTTCAAGCTCTATCGCTGCCACACCATCATGAACTGCGCGCAGGTCTGCCCGAAGGGATTGAACCCGGCCAAGGCGATCGCCGAGATCAAAAAGATGATGGTGACGCGGCCCGCGAAGGATTAGGGAAGGACCTTTCCTTCCTTCCCTTGTCAGGTGACGTAAGAAAGGCGCCCCGCTTATTCCGCCTTGCGCGTCGCGCTGAGGTTCAGCCGCGTGATCGGGTCCTCGCCATTGGGTCCTGGAACCATGATCGCCGATAACGGGATCGGGCTCGCGGGCGAGGCCGAAAGGCTCAGAACGCCGCCGTCGGCGATGAAATCGGCGACCGCGGCGTAGATCGGCGCCAGCGGCGAGGGCGCAGCGCCGAGACTGCGCATCGAGAAGGCGGCGGCTGCGCGCAGGTCCGGCCCTTTGACCGACCCCGCCGGCGCGCCCGCCTGCGCCGCCTGCAGATCGGCCATCAGCGCAAAGCCGCGCGCCAAGACCCCTTTGTCCGCGACGGTGATCGTCGCGTCGGCGAGCGATGCGTCCGCGAACAGCGCCGTCATTTTCGCCGGATCGTAAGCCTCGCCCTTTTTCGGGTGCAGCGCCGCGAAGTCCTTGAAGGTCGGGAACCCGGCGCCGGCGTTGAGATCGAGGCGGCCGAGCGTCGCCACGTCGTTCTTTGTCACCAGCCGCGTCGCGCCCGTTTCCGGCGACCAGTCATAGGCCGTGTCGCCTGAGAAGGTGAACTTCGAGAAGCCATGCTTGTCGAGCAGCGCGATCATGGCGGAAAGATCCTGCGCGCCCTCGCCGGTCTGCGGCGCGGCCGACTGCGCAAACCGCATCAGGCCGCCGATATCATAGGTGAAATTGCGCGCCGTCGCGGTGATCGACGTCGGCAGGAACCAGCGGAATTTCGACAAATCGGTGCGCGCATAGTCGAGCGAATAGAACGGCGTGCCGCCGAGCGTGTAGCGCTCGTTCTCGCTTTCCCAGACGCCGAGGCTGAGAAGACCGGTTTCCTTCGGCGGCGGCGATTCCCCGCGCGACCAGTAGTCGAGAAGTTTCGAAAGCCTGAGGCCGGTGATCGCATAGCGACCGACGCCGCCCGCCATCGCGACCGGAATCGCCGGCGCGCCTTCCTTGGCCTCGCTCGTGCCGTCGATCGAGAAAGAAAGCCCCGTCATCACCGAAGCGTCGACGTCGCCGCGCGCGACGCCGCGCTGGCCGTAAAACGGGATTTCGAACGTCATGCGCGACGTCGTCCCGGCGGCGCTCGACGACATGTCCATCGCCATTCCGCGCGCGATCATGGCGCGTGCGCTCAGCGCGCGGCCCATCGCCGCCGACAGGCGCATCATCGCGCCGAATTCATCCAGCGTCGCCGCCGGCTTTTTATCGGCCGCGTGCAGCACCATGCCGTCAATGACAAGCCGGTCGACGGCGACGGTGTAAACCTCGATGTCGCTCGCCGCCTGCAATTCCGCTTTCGCGCCGGCCTCGATCTCCCTGCCGCTTGCGCCCTCGACGCCGTCGACGATCGCCTTGGTATAAGCGTTCGTCGTTTCCTCGATCAGCGTCTCAAGGCCGAAGCTTGAAATGCGCCGCGCGTCGAGGCGTTCGGCCGTGACGTCGCCCTTGGCGGCCTTGCCGCCTTTCCAGAGGCGCAATTCGCCGATTTTGAGGCCGGCGTCCTTCTTGTCGCCGACGGTCACCGTGACATCGCGCGCGACGGCGCCGCCAGCTTCATCCGTGAACGAACCGAAAGTGAGGCTTGCGCGATCGGCGAGCGCCGATGCGAAAGCGCGGTAGTCCGCTTCCGAGGCGAGGCTCGCGGACAGCGCCGCGCTTTCGACGCCCGAAAAATACGCGTCAAGCGCCGCCGCGCTCGCCGCCGCGACGGGCTTGGCCGCCACGGTCTCGGCGTAGGAAGGCGCGGCGACGCCGCACGCGCCGGCGAACGCCAGCGCAAAAAACTTCGCCCGAAATGTCATGATGATCCCCGCAATACGAATATCCTCCCTAGCGCGGCCCCGTTCAATTTCCTAGCGCGCCCGAGACCCTCTATCAGCCCTAACCCGACCAGCGCACGCGTGCCTCATCCTTCGTGACGCCTCCGCTTCGCTTCGGCTCCTCAGGATGAAGAGCAAAGCTTCATCCTGAGGAGCGGCCCGCTTGGGCCGCGTCACGAAGGATGAGTCGCGAGCACCGAATTTGCACAACGGCCTGTTCACGGCGCGACCCCAAACGCCTCAAAAATCTCCGCGCCGACGCGCTTTGGCCGTCGCGTCGCGGCGTCGATCAGCACCCAGGTCGATTTGACGGCGGCGGCGGGGCGCTGGGCGCCCGGCTTTCGAAGATCGACGAAGCGGTCAAAGCGCGCGCCGTCCGCCGCCCCGAGCCAGGTGCGCGCCTCGACCCGGTCGCCGGGGAGGATGGGATCGCGATAATCGATCTCGTGCCGCAGGACGACCCACAGCCAGCGGCGCTTCAGCTCCGCGTCCGCCGCGCTCAGCCAGTGCGCGGTTGCGATCTCCTGCGCCCAGCGCAGGTAGACCGCGTTATTGACATGCCCAAGCGCGTCGAAATCGTCCGGCTTCGGATCGAATGAAGCCCGGAACGCGGCGTCGAAAGTCCGGGGACCCGTCATCGCTTAGCCTTTTGCCTTCCTGAAAAAAATAATCCCGCCGGCCGATCTTGTCCGGCGCGCCGGCGCGGCCGATAGTGAACCGGTCAACGCCGCGCGCCGCAAGCGCGCTTTTCATCATGTCAGAGACCAAGACGCCGCAGCCCGGTTTCCTTGCGCTGTTCACGCCGAAGCTCGTCACCGTGCTGCGCGAGGGCTACGGCTTCAGCGAATTCCGCGCGGACGCTTTCGCCGGTCTGACGGTTGCGATCGTCGCCCTGCCGCTCTCCCTCGCGATCGCGATCGCGGCGGGCCTTGGACCCGAGCAGGGCCTCGTCGCCGCGATCGTCGGCGGGTTTTTCGTCTCGGCCTTCGGCGGCAGCCGGTTCCAGATCGGCGGCCCTGCGGGCGCCTTCATCGTCCTTGTCGCCGCCACGACCGCCGAGCACGGAACGGACGGCATGCTGCTCGCGACCTTTCTCGCCGGGCTGATGCTGATCGCCGCCGGGCTTTTGCGGTTTGGCGGCTATGTACGCCTTGTCCCCTATCCGGTCACCATCGGCTTCACGGCGGGCATCGCCGTCATCATCATGATCAGTCAGCTCAAGGAGCTTTTGGGACTGACCCTTGACGGCGCCGAGCCGGGGCCCGTCATCGACAAGCTCGCCGCCGATATCGCCGCGCTGCCGGGCGCCAATCTTCATGCGGCGGGCGTTGCGCTCGCGACCATTGCGTTGATTGTCGCGCTGCGCCGCTGGCGGCCGTCTTTTCCGGGCGTGCTCGCCGCCGTCGCGCTTGCAGCAATCGCGGTCGCCCTGTTCGACCTGCCCGTCGCCACCATCGGCGCGCGTTTCGGCGATCTGCCGCGCGGCCTTCCGGCGCCGGCGCTTCCGGATTTCACCATCGCAAAGCTGGTCGCGGTCCTGCCCGAGGCCTTCGCGTTTTTCCTTTTGGGCGCGATTGAATCGCTGCTTTCGGCGACCGTCGCCGACGCGATGACCGGGCGGCGCCACCGCTCGAATTGCGAGCTCGCCGCGCAAGGGCTCGCCAATATCGCGGCGCCATTGTTCGGCGGCATGGTGGTGACGGGAACGATCGCGCGCACGGCGACGAACATCCGCGCCGGCGCGCATGGGCCGGTCGCGGGCATGTTGCACGCGGTCTTCATCCTCCTCTTCATGCTGGTCGCCGCGCCGCTCGCCGCGCTGGCGCCGCTCGCCGCTCTGTCAGGCGTTCTCGTCGTCGTCGCCTGGTCGATGATCGAGCGGCACGCGATCGCGTCGCTGTTCCGGTCCTCCGCCGAAGATGTCGCCGCTTTCTCCGTGACCTTTCTGCTGACGGTGTTCCGCGATCTGACGGAAGCGATCGCCGCCGGCGCCGCCATCGCCGCGATCGCCTTCATCCGCCGCATGTCGGCCTCGCTGTCGGTCGGCGGCGGAGGCCTTGTCCCGGAAGATCGCGCCGACGGCGCAACGGAAGACCGCGACGCCTACCGCAAGGAGGACGCCCAGCCGCACGATGTCGCCGTCTACCGTTTGTCGGGCGCGGTCTTTTTCGCGTCGGCCGCGAGCCTTAGTCTGGCGCTCGACCGGGTGCTGGCCGGGCAGAAAAAACTGATCCTCGATCTCGGCGAGGTTTCCGTCGTCGATTCGACCGGCGCGCAGGCGATCGCCGGCTTTGCGCGCGACGCCGGGCGCCGCGGCGTCGCCGTCTATTTCGCCGGCGCTACGGCCGCGGTCGCCAAGATGCTGGATGCGGCCGGCGTCGAGGGATTTTCGGCGCGCGCCTTCCCGACGCTGGCGGCCGCCCTTGATAATGTTCGATAGTTGTATAATTATCGAATTATGGAAACAAAAACGGCCGTCACCGCTTTTTCCGCTTTGTCGCAGGAAGTCCGGCTCGACGTTTTGAAGCGGCTGGTCCGGGCAGGTCCCGCCGGCGTCGCCGCCGGCGCGCTGGCGGAAAGCGCGGGCGTCGCGGCGCCGACCATGTCTTTCCATCTGAAAGAGCTTCTCGGGGCGGGGCTGGTTCGCTCCCGAAAGGAAGGACGCAGGGTTCTTTACGCCGCCGATTATGGCGGCCTGCGCGCGCTTGTCGATTTCCTGCTCGCCGATTGCTGCCAGGGGGATCCGCGCCTCTGCGGCCCTTATGTCGTGAAGGAGAACTTATGACGCGGTCGATCCTCTTTCTCTGCACCGGCAATTCGGCGCGCTCGATCATGGCCGAGGC
>CAZHUI010000098.1:0-10980 GCA_964535605.1 uncultured Caulobacterales bacterium | reverse complement strand
GCCGGCCAGTTCCATGGCGTGATCAGGGCGCAGACGCCGACAGGCTCGCGCACCAGCCAGTGCGTGCCCTCGTCCTTCTCGAATTCGATCTGGTCGAGCGCGGCAAGCGCCGTCTGGAAATGGCCGAGCGACGAGGCGGACTGCGCCTGGATGGCGAGCGTCTTGGGCGCGCCCATTTCTTCGGTAATGGCGCGCGCCATGTCTTCGTTACGTTTGAGGTAAACCTGAATGATGCGCTGAAGCAGCGCCTTGCGATCCTCGATCGATGTTGCGGCGAATCCGTCGAATGCTGCGCGGGCGGCCTTCACGGCGCGATCGACATCGGCGCTATCCCCGAGCGCGATGACGGCGCAAGGCTCTTCCGTCGCCGGGTTGATCACGTCGAGACGGCCGCGTCCGTGCGGTTCAACCCATTCGCCGCCGATGTAGAATTTCGTCAGGTCGCGCATCGCTCGATCCTCCAAGTGTCGCGCGCTGACAATCCGCCGCGCGCGTTACGATTGCAACAGATAGAGCGGGCAGGGATGCAGCTTCTCCTCGACCGCCGGGTGGCCGATATAGACAAATTCCGCCGGCGCCGGCGACGCGGCCGCGAGATCGGCGAAAATCTCGCTGGCGTAGATCCGTCCCGGCGCCGTCTCCGGGCGGCAGACCGCCGTGACGAGCGAGGCCGCAAAGGAGTCGCGCTTTTTTGAGCCGACGAGACCGGCGTCAAGCCAGAGACGCGCGGCCTTCCCTGATTGCGACGCGGCGATAGCGACGGCTGCGGCGATCGCCGCGCCGGCGGCCTCGAACGCGAAAACGCGCCCGTCCTTCAGATCAGCTTCAAACGCGGCGCCGGCAACGGCCGGCGCCGTCGCGCCGACGACCGAAAGCGACACGTAAAACCGGCCTTCGGGGTCATCGTCGCGGGCGGGCGCCGGTTTTGCCCAGCCGAGCGAGACAATCTCGGCAGGGCATCCGATGGCGCGCCACTGATGAAGATTGTCGGCGCTGACGGATACGTCTCCAGTTTCTGCGCGGCGAACGGCGAAAAACCCGAGCGCGGCGCCGTCCAGCGATCGCGCCTGTGCGACCGCCTTTCCCATCGAGACGCGCGACCCGAGCCGGTACGCGGCAGGACCGACGCGGGCATGGCGGTTCCAGTCGATTGTCTGCGCCTGTTCTAGGCAGGCCACGAAGCGGTCCCGCCACGCGGGACCGAATGGCGTCACCGACCGTGCAAGGAAATCATCCGGCGCCAGCGGCAACTGGATATTGAGCGCGACGCCGGCGGCAAGGAGGCGCTCTGCGATGACGATATCGGCGCCGGCCGCCAGCGCGCCGAAGGCCGAGGCGACATCATTGACGCGGAGAAACTCATCGACTGCGTCGGCGAGCGGCTTTTCATCGACCAGCCGGTCCTCGGCGAGCGGGCCGGAAAAATAAAGCGTTCCGCGCTGCGGCAGCGCCCGGTTGATCCAGGCGTCGTCGATCTTTGACGCCGAAGACAGGCGGTGAAGCTGCTTGCGCGTCGTCGCCGCTTTTCCGGGCGTGAAATCATCGGCGTTTCGCGTCGCGGCGAACGCGCGTTCGGCGCTCGCGCGATCGCCGGCGATCAAAAGTGCTTCGCCGAGCGTTGCGCGAAGATAATAGGAAGGGTCGTCCTCATCGACGCCCTCTAGCGCGCGTTCGCACTCCGCCGCGACCTTTGCGGCGATTTTCTTCGCGCGATCGGGCGCGCCCGCCATCGCATAGGCCGCCGCCGCGCTGACGCCCGGATAATAGCCGCCGGTCTTCGCATACACGCCCTCGAATTCCTCAGCGGACTTCATCAACAGACCGGCGTCCGGCGCGGGACCGCGAAATGCGAGATCCCGGCGAAGGCGCGGGCCGAGACACAAGATATCTTCATCGGCCGCATTCTTCGCCAGTTGGAAATTGTCGAAGAGCGCCAGCGCTTCATCGAGCGCGCCGGTGCGTGCGAGCGCGAGCGCGGCGCGGTGCTTGAAGCGATCGTCGCGCGGGCTGCGCCGCAACGCCTCCTGCGCAAGATCATAGGCGACGTGATTGAGGCCGTAATCGAGATGCGCGTCGATTTCCCACAAGGCGTCGGTGTCCGGCGTCGCCGAAGTCGCCGCACGGCGCTCGCCGGCGATCTGCATCAATCGCTTGCGGTTTTCGACGGTGATTTCGCCGGTCTTCGACTGGAATATGAGCCCCGACTTTTCCCACATCGCGAGCGTGCGGTTCACATGTTCGCGGCTCACCGCGAGCATATCGGCGACAAAGCTCTGCGACAGCTTGCCGATCACCGCCGTCGGCTGCCAGCGATTGCCGGCGGTCATGGCGGCCATCTGCGAAAAGAACGCCGCAAGGCGCATTTCGAGGGGGCTTTGCAGCGCGAGCGCGAACCGCGCTTCAAGGTTCGACTGCCGGATCGCGAGCGTGGCGATCACCGCGTCGCTGAGCTCATGACTACGGCGCAGGATGCGACGGAAGTCGTCGATCGGGATCGCGGCGGCGGTGACATTTGTCAGCGCGCGCAACTCGCGGGCGGCGTCCGCCCGCGGCTTGTCGCGAAATGCGGCGTCGATGGCGATCGCCTCGCCCGCGCCAAACAGGCCCACAAGGACGCCCTTGCCGTTCGCAGTTTCCGCCGCCAGCTTGGCGACGACGCCGTTTTCGACGACGTAGAACTCCGGCGACCGGCCTTTCGGCGGCGCAATGATTCCGCCGCGTTGCACAGCGAGACTGCGCGCGGAGCGGGCCAGTTCAAGGACGTCGTCCGGCGACGCGGCGCGAAAAGACGGGGAATTTGACAGGATGCGGACAAGATAGGCCCGTTCAGCCTCTTTCTGCAGCGTCGCCATGCTTGATCCCTGATCGTCGCCTGTCATCTTCGGAAAAGCTTTCGATGCGAGCAACCGGGGCAAGGCCGACCGGGGGTTGTGGGCGCCGCTAAAAAATCATGGAAACGGCCGAAGGGCATCGGCCGTTTCCAGATTTTCTCCCCCAAGTCGAGGCGCTCGATCAGGGCAAAAGGAGCGCCATCCCCCGCGGATGAAGGCCTCGGCCTTACAGGAGGGGCGGCGATGAGGCCCTTCATCCGTGACTTGAAGGTAAGGCCGCGCCGCGCGCGCGCCTGTGATCTGGGTCACGCGCGACTCAAGGTGACCGCAGAAAGACCCTAGAGCGCGGCTTGCTGCTTTTCCGCGGTTCGCCAGCCGCCGCCGAGCGCGCGATAAACAGCGACATAGTCGAGCAGCGCCTCGGTGTCGCTCGCCGCGAGCGCGCTCTCGGCGTCGAGCAGGCGGCGTTCGGCGTCAAGCACGGTGAGAAAGCCGTCAAGACCTGCGCGAAAGCGCGCCATGGCGAGCGCCGCAGCGTCGGCGCTGTCGGCGACTGCGGATCGGAGGCGCTGATTGCGCTCTCGCTCGCGCGCGAGCGCCGTAAAAGCGTTTGCGGTTTCTTCGAGCGCCGTCAGCGCTGTCTGTTCGTAACGCGCAAGCGCGGCGTCCGCTTGCGCTTCCGAGCGGCGGATCTGCGCGCGCACGCGGCCGAGATCGAACGCCGCCCATTCAATCGTCGGGCCGAATCCGAAATCGACTGACGGCTGCGACCCGTAGGCGGCGAGCGTCGATGAACTGGCGCCGAATGCGCCCACAAAGCGAACGCGCGGGAATAGGTCCGCCGCCGCGATTCCTATCCGCGCGGTGGCGGCGGCGAGATCGCGCTCAGCGCGCATGATATCCGGCCGCTGCTTTAGAAGCATCGCAGGATCGCCGGAAGGCGCCTCCGCCGGGATCTGCGGCAACGTTGCCGGGGCGCCCAGCGCAGTGTTCAGCGCATCAGGCGTCCGGCCCGTCAGCACGGCGAGACGGCGGCGCTCGCGCGCAATCGCGGCGTCGAACGGCGCGATCGTCGCCAGCGTCGCTTCATGCTGGGCGCGGGCGCGCGCCGCATCAAGGCTTGAAGCGCGCCCCGCGCTTTCGAGGCTTTCAGTCAGCACGCGCGTGTCGCGCTGTTTTTCTGCATTGCTGACAGCAACCTCACGCTGGCGCTCCGCGCCGCGCATCGCCGCATAGGCGGCGGCGACATCCGCCGTCACAAGAACGGCGGCGTTGCGGCGATCGGCTTCCGCGCCCTCATAAGACGCGCGCGCGGCTTCGACCGACCGGCGCACGCGCCCCCAGAAGTCGAGCTCCCAGCTTGCGGCAAGGCCGGCGTCGAAAAGGTCCGTATCCGGAAAAGCTTCGCCTGCCGGCAATCCGGGGATCGTCGCGCCGAGCCCGTCGGCCGACGTACGCCCGCGCCGATACTCTGCTTCGGTCCGCACCGTCGGCGCGAGATCGTAGCGCGAAAGTCCGAACTCGGCGCGCGCGGCGCGGACATTGGCCGCCGCCGCGCGGAGGTCGCGATTGGCGGCGAGCGCATCGGCGACAAGTCCGTCAAGGACAGGGTCGTTCAGCGTGCGCCACCAGTCGGCCGGCGCCGGGGCGGCGCCGGAATCGGAAAAGGATGAAGCGGTCAGATCAGAAAGATCCGCTGCCTTGTAATCCGGACCCGACGCGCAAGCGCCGAGCATCAAAATGGCGGCGAAGGCGGCTGGCGCTCTCATCATGACGCCGCCTGGACGACCGGCCTTGCGGCGGGCGCATCGACGAAAACGTCGAGGCGCTGGCCGACGATCGCAGCGGCGCCCGGTTCCAGGGCGTAAATGACCTCGACGACGCGTGCATCGACGCGCTCCGATCCGCCGGCGAGCGCACGCTTCGGCGAGGCCTGCGGCTCGATGCGCACGAAGGTGAGCGCATATTTCAAATCGCTCTGGCCGCGCGGCAGGGCGATCGCCGCGCCCGTCTTTGAGAACCGGCCAATGTCGCTCTCGTCGATTTCGACGCGCACATGCAGCCGGTCAGTGGCGCCGATGGTCATCAGCGGCGACCCGAGTGGGCCCGCCGCGGCGAACTCACCCGGCCTCGCGTCGACTGACAAGATCTCGCCGGCGATTGGCGCCGTCACCGTCTGGCGGTCGATATCGACATCAATCGCTGCAAGACGCGCTGTCGCCGCCTGGCTGTCGGCCTTGGCCTGCAGGTGCGAAGCCTCGGCGCGCTCGACAGCGAATCGCATGCGGTCAAGTTCATCGACGCTGATCGCGCGCTTGTCGGCGACGCCTTCGAAAATCGCGAGGCGCTTGCGCTCGTCGCGGACATTGACAGCGGCGAGGGCTTGCGCCGCTTCCGCGGCGGCTGCGCTCGCAATCGCTTCCGCGCGCGCGGCTGCCAGCGCGCGGCCGTCGAGACGGAAAAGCGCCGCGCCCGCCTCGACGCGATCGCCCGGCGTCACCAGCACCTCGCGGATGACGCCCGGCAATTCGGTTGCAACGGCGATCGTTTCGCTTTCCGGCTCGACAACGCCGACGCCGGCGACGGACGCCGCATAGGGCGTCGCCGGCGGCGCGATCATCGGATCGGCGCGGCCCTGAGACGGGCGAATGACGGAAGAAACGGCGAAGGCGAACAGCCCCGCAGCCGCCAACGGCAGGATCGCCTGCGTCGAGAATTTAATGCGCATGAAGGCGCTCCTCTCCACTTTGATGAGCAACGTCGCTGGTGATCCGCCCGTCCTCCATCGAGACGATGCGGTCGGCGTAGTGAAAAATGCGATTGTCATGCGTGACGACGAGAACCGCGCGGCTGGGATCGCGGCTCGCCTCCTTGAGGAGGTCCATCACCTGCCGGCCGCTTTCGGCGTCAAGCGCGGCGGTCGGCTCGTCGCAGACAATGACAGCGGGCTTGTGGATCAGCGCGCGCGCGATGGCGACCCTTTGCTGCTGGCCGCCTGAAAGCTGGCGCGGCAATTTCTCCGTATGCGGACCCATGCCGAGGCCGGCGAGCACTTCGCGGGCCTGCGCCGCCGCCTTGTGGAGCGGCATGCCGGCGGCGACGAGCGGGGTCGCGGCGTTCTCGGCGGCGGTCAGCGCGGGCAGGAGATTATATTGTTGAAAGATAAAGCCGATGCGGCTCCGCCTGAACTTTACTTTCTCGCCGTCGCGCATGGCGGTGATGCGCGCCTTCATGACGTCGACGTCGCCCCGGGTCGGCCGCAGCGTGCCGGAGACGATCGAAAGAAGCGTCGTCTTTCCGCAGCCTGACGGGCCGACGAGCATCGTCAGCCTGCCGAACGCGATGTCGAGATCGACGCCGTGAAGGACGCGCGAGCGCGTTCCGTTGGAACCGAATTCCATCTCGACGCCGCGCGCGGAAAGGGCGGTCTCCATCGATCAGCCCCTGAAGACGATCGCCGGATCGACACGGAAGACCTTGGTGAGGCTTCCGAGCGAAGCGAGGATGATGATGACGGCGACGACCGCGCCGACGCCGGCGAAAACCTCCGGCTGCAGCACGAAGCCCTCAAGCGCGGGCACATCCTTCGTGACCAGAAAGAAAAGCGCGCAAACGCCGATGCCGAGACCGAAACCGATCGCGCCGACGACGGCGGACTGCAACAGCACCATGGCGGCGATTTGCGCATTGGTGGCGCCGATCGCTTTCAAGGCGCCGAACTGCTTCAGGTTTTCGATGACGAAGAGGTATAGCGTCTGCGCGGTGATGGCGACGCCGACGATGACGGCAAGGGCGATGGTGATGCCGAAATTGACGGGAATGCCGGTGCGCGTGAGGTAATAGTTGACGCTGCGCCAGGCGAACTGCAGCCGCGTCAGCGCCTGATAGCCCGTCGCTTCCTCAATGCGGCGCGCGAGCGCTTCGCGGTTTTCACCCTCTGCGGCGCGCACAAGCACGAAACTCATCTTGTTGCGCGTCGGCGGCGTGATCCGCGCCGCCAGCGAATAGCGCATATAGGCAATCGGAAAGGTGATGAAGGGCGCTGACGCGTCGGCGATCCCGCGCACTGAAACGCGATAGTCGTTGATCTCCGCCTCGCGTCCGACAGCCGCGACGGGATCCTCGCCCGGCCAGATGAAAGCGGCGCCTTGCGGATCGAAGACGATCGCGTCCGGCTCGCGGAGCGAGGCGAGATCGCCCGCGAGCCATGTTCGCGGCGCGCCGACAAGTGTCGCATCATCGACGCCGATCAGGCTCACCTGATTGAGGTCGCCCGCCGGCGTCCTCAGAATCGCAAGTCCTTTGTAGAACGGCACGGCCCATTCAACGCCGGAGACGCTCCGCACCCGGCCAAGGGCCTCGTCGGAAAGAGCCTCGACCTCGTCGACATACCGCACGCGCTTGTCCATCACCCAGATGTCCGCTTCGCGGATGTCGAGGACCTGGTTCGCCGTGCGCGTCATCAATCCGATGAAGATCGACACCTGCTGGCTCATGAGCAGCGTCGCGAAGGCGATGCCGAAGACGAGGGCGAAATATTTCGCCCGGTCGCCGATCAGCATTTTGAGCGCAATGCGCAGCATCAGGGCCTCTCCGCGGCGTGAGCCCGAAGCGCTTGGCGGCGCGCGGGTTCCGGACTAGCCTACGGGTTTCAAGACTTGCCGGTTCACAAATTCAGATATAAATACCAGACGGACCAGTATGTCAATAAAGCAAGCCGCAAATCCCCCTGAGGAGCCCGTTCGGGGGCCGGGCCGTCCCCGTGACGCCCAGAAGGACGTCGCAATCCTTCGCGCCGCCCAGCGGCTGTTTCTGGAGCGCGGGTTCGACGGGGCGAGCGTCGACGCCATCGCCGAGGCCGCCGGCGTCGCCAAGGCGACGGTTTATGCGCGCTTTTCCGACAAGGAGTCGCTGCTGAAGCAGGCGATCGCCGCCAAATGCGGGGAATATCTTGACGCCGTGACGTTTGAAGGGCGCGCCGGCCGGACCTTGCGCGACGGCCTGATCGCCATCGCCCAGCGCTTCCTGTCATTGGTGACGGATAGCGACGCGCTCTCAATGCACCGCCTGATGATGCAGGAGGGCCAGAAAAGCGACCGGCTGCCGACGCTCTTTTTTGAGAGCGCCATCCGGCCGACCGTTCGCCGCCTTGCGGCGTTTCTGGGCATTGAGGCGGCAAGGCTTGGCGTCAATGTCGGCGACCCGGAAGGCGCGGCGTGGCGCTTTCTCGGCATGGTCAAGGGCGAGGACCATATGCGCGCCATGCTCGGCATGAAGCCGCGCCGACGCGCGGAGGTCGACGCCCATATCGCGGCTTGCGTCGATGAATTCATCGCCGCCAATTTCCCGGCGGCGCGCTGACAGGGCGGGGATTACGCGCCGCGTTGTTCAGCGCCGTGAATTCCGTTAGGCGTCCGGCCGGATTGAGGATCATCGCCATGTCGAATGGATCAGAGAAGGACGGCGCCGGACGGCTTGCCGTTGTCTTTGGCGGGTCGGGCTTTATCGGGCGCAATGTGGTGCGCGAGTTCGCCAAGCGCGGCTGGCGCGTGCGCGTCGCCGTGCGCCGCCCGCATCACGCGCAATTCCTGCGGCCGATGGGCGCCGTCGGGCAGATTCAGCTTCTTCAGGCGAATGTGCGCCATCGCCCGTCGGTTGCGCGCGCGCTTGAGGGCGCCGACGCCGTCGTCAATCTTGTCGGCATCCTCTTCCAGCAAGGCTCGCAGAGTTTCGCGCGCGTGCAAGGCGCGGGTTCGGCCGTCATCGCCGACTGCGCGAAGGACGCCGGCGTCGGCGCCTTCATCCATATGTCGGCGATCGGCGCTGATGCGGAAAGCGACAGTCTCTACGCGCGCACCAAGGGCGAGGCGGAGATTGCCGTGCGTTCGGCGAACCCGTCCGCGACGATCCTGCGCCCGTCAGTGGTGTTCGGACCGGAGGACCAGTTCTTCAACAAATTCGCAGCGATGGCGGCGATGGCGCCGCCTTTCGCGCCTTTGCCCATTCTCATCGGCGGAGGCGCGACGAAGTTCCAGCCCGTCTATGTCGACGATGTCGCGAACGCCGTCTGCGCCGCGCTGGCGCTGCCCGCAGCCAAAGGGCGCACCTATGAACTCGGCGGCCCGCGCATCTACACATTCCGGCAGCTTCTCGAATTCATGCTCGCCGAGACGGGCATGAAACGGGTTCTTTTGCCGGTGCCATTTGCGCTTGCCCCGGCCTTCGGTCTCGTCGGGGAAGCATTGGGCGCGCTGCCCTTCATCGCCCCGCCGATCACGCGCGACCAGGTGAAGCTCTTGAAGCGCGATAACATCGTCGCGAAAGATGCGCTGACGCTCGCCGATCTCGGGATTGCGCCCGAAACGCTGGAAGCGATCGTGCCGCGCTATCTCGCGCGGTTCAGGAAATATGGACAGTTCGCCGAGCGCGCCGCCTAATAGCGCGCTGCCGTCGGCGTTGCGGCGCCCTTCCCGTCAAGGGCGGCAAGCGCGCGCTGATAGGCGTTGAGGTCGTCCTCCGCCGCATCGACGTCGCGGGCGAGATCGCGCGCCGCGCTGCGCACCTTCGCGCGCTCTTCGCTGAGATGCTTCAACGCCGCCAGATGATCGATGCGCGCCAGATGCGGCGTCGAAGGCGATATGATCGCGGCTTCGTTCGCGGCGATCTCGTGTTCGATGCGGTCGAGGTCCGCATGCGCGTTGGCGAGCGCGCTGCGCGCCGCATCAAGCCGTGACACGTAACTGTAGAGCGCGAGGCCCTTCTCATAGGAAGCGACGAACGCTGGCTCGTTCCGTTCTGCGCAGGCGCCGCCGTAACGCCCACCCCTTGACCCATAGTCAAATCCGTTCGCCGGCCGGCAAAATTGATCAAGGCCCGCCTCGCGCCCGCCGAGATAGGCTTCCATGTCGGGGGTTACGCGCGCCTTGTCGGCGCAGGCCGCGCGGCGCGAGGCGATCGCGCCGGCGTCCCGGCCCGCCGCGCCGTCCTCATAACCAATGGCGCGCCAGTCCGCATACAGACATTCTTTTTTCGACATGCCGGACGCGCAGGCGGCGAGCGCCAGAAAGGTGAAAAGGACGAGAAAGGCGCGCATGGAAGACCCCCGGCGAGGAAACAATGGCGGCAACTTTGCCCCGGCGCCCTTCAGGCGGGGCTAAATGACGGCCTCCAATTGCGGCGGCGCGCGCAAGGCCGCGTTAAGCAAGCGCCAAGGCCGGTTTCCCGGCGTCGCTTGCTATTCGAGCCCCTTCGGCCCATAGGGAGCCGGAACCCTTGCTTTGGGCTGTCTGAACGGTCTCCGACCAGAGCCCTTTTCGCTCCTCCAAACATCGGTTTTCGGGCGCCCCGCGCTTTGCGCGGCTCTCGTCTTGTCATGTCTACAAAGGAAACGAAAATGGCTACTGGAAAAGTTAAATGGTACAATTCGCAAAAGGGCTACGGCTTCATTGCGCCCGATGACGGCGGCAAGGACGTGTTCGTCCATGCGACCGCGCTCGAGGCGGCGGGCTTGCGCTCGCTCAATGACGGCCAGTCCGTGAGCTTCGAAATCACGCAGGACCGCGGCAAGTCCTCGGCGACGCAGCTTCAGGCGAAGTAAGCCTTTTAACGCCCGCACCGTAATGCGAACGCCGGGCCCAGCGCCCGGCGTTTTGTTTCAGGGGCGGTTTATGAAAGAGGAGCCGCGATGCCCTTCAGCAAAATGACGAATACGGACAAAAAGGCCGCCAAGGTCAGCGCCGAAACGGCGGCCCTCACCGAAGTGCGCCGCGCCGCCGACCTGCAGCGCCAGAAATCGGAAAAACTGAAAGCGCTCCGCATGGAGCGCGACGCGGCGAAACCGGCGAAGAAAAAAGCCGCCGCCCGCCGCAAGCAGGAAACCGGCCTCAACCTCGCCCAGACGCAGAAGATCGCGAAGAAGTAGTTTTTTTCTTCCGCTCCACCCGCGATAGCTGAGGGAGCTGTCACGCGCAGCGTGACTGAGGGGGCAGGCTGGCGTCGCATGTGGCGCTGGTGACAGCGAAACGGACCCTGCCGCCGCGCATCCCGGCGAAAGCCGGGATCCACATCTGTTCGGGTTCAAGCGAGCTTTCCCCAAGACCCGCATTGCTGGATCCCGGTGTTCGCCGGGATGAGCGGTAAGGGTGTCGCG
>CAZHUI010000097.1:0-11675 GCA_964535605.1 uncultured Caulobacterales bacterium | reverse complement strand
TCAAGAAGCTGCGCTCGATCCTGCGCTATCTCGGCACCTGCGACGGCAATATGGACGAAGGCTCCATGCGCGCCGACGTCAACGTCTCCGTGCGCCGGCCGGGCGAAGAATTCGGCACGCGGACGGAGACGAAGAACGTCAACTCGATCCGCTATGTTCGCCAAGTCGTCGATTATGAAGCGCGCCGGCAGATCGAGGTGCTGGAGCGCGGCGGCAAGATCGATCAGGAAACGCGCCTCTTCAATGTCGCGACCGGCGAGACGCGGACCATGCGGTCCAAAGAGGACGCGCATGATTATCGCTATTTTCCGGACCCGGACCTGCTGCCGCTTGAACTCGACGCCACCTTTGTCGAGCGCATCAAGGCGAGCCTTCCCGAACTGCCGGATGCGAAGAAGCACCGCTTCATGAAAGACTACGGACTGTCGCCCTACGACGCGGCGGTGCTGAGCCAGGATCGCGTGAAGGCGGACTATTTCGAAACGGTCGCAAAGGGCCGCGACGGCAAGCTCGCTGCGAACTGGGTGACGACGGAGCTTTTCGGCGCGCTCAACAAGGCGGGCAAGGACATCGGCGACACGCCGATCGCGGCGCCCGCGCTCGGCAAGCTTGTCGATCTCATTTCAAGCGGCGTCATTTCAGGCCGCATCGCCAAGGACGTCTTTGCGATCATGTTGGAGACCGGCGGCGACCCGGCGGCGATCGTCGAGGAGCGCGGCCTCAAACAGGTGACCGATACCGGGGCCATCGAGAAGGCGATCGACGCCATCATCGCCGCCAATCCGGAACAGGTCGCGGCGGTGAAGGAGAAGCCGAAGACCTTCGGCTGGTTTGTCGGGCAGGTGATGAAGGCGACCGGGGGGAAAGCAAATCCCGCCGCGGTCAACGACATCCTGAAGAAGAAGCTGGGCGTCGAATGACCGCAGGCGCCGCGCGATTGTCCGGCAAGAAGGAAACGTCGATGCGACGATTGTGTCTGGCCTTTCTGGCGCTTTTGACCGGCTGCGCCAGCGCGCCGTCACCGTCGCCCGAGGGCCCCGTTTGGTCCACGGCGCAAACGGGAAACGTCCTCGACCTCACCATGCGCGTCACGCTCGCCGACACGAGCGGCGCCCTGACGCCCGCCGAACGCGCGGCGGCGAGGGAGCTGATCGCCGCCGGCGAAATCATGCAGCTTCTCTATGAGCGCCAGCGCCATCCTGAGGCGGATGAGGCGCGCGCCTTCCTATTGTCGCGGGCGGACCGTCCGGACATTGCCGACCTTTATCGCATCTCCAGCGGGCCGATCGCGACGACGCTCGACAATAAGCGCGAGGCGTTTCTTCCGGTCGCCGCCGAAACGCCCGCCCGCAATGTCTGGCCGATCGGCGACACGAAGGAAGCGATCGACGCATTCCTGGCCGCCCATCCGGCGCGGCGCGGCGAACTGCTCGATCCCCGCGCCGTCGTCCGGCACGCGACGGACAGCGCGCGCGCATCCGCGCTTTCGGCGCTCGACCGGCATCCGGCAATTGACACGCTGCATCCGGGATTGCGTGAGCGCTTGACGGCCGCCGAGGGCTATCTCGCGATCCCTTATTCGGTCTTTTACGCAGACGATATCGTCGCGATTTACGCGCACCTTAACGCCGCCGCCGCGTATGTCGCGCCGGAGGATCCCGCCTTCGCTCAATATCTGCGCCTGCGCGCGCGCGATCTTCTCGCCGACGATTATGAAGCGGGGGACGCGGCCTGGGTCACCATGCGCTTTTCCGGCAATCTCAACACGCAGATCGGCAGCTATGAGACCTATGATGACGCGCTTTACGGCGTGAAGACGTTCTTTTCGCTGTCGCTGCTTCAGCGTGACGACGCCGAGAGCGAAAAACTGAAACGCGCGATTGCGGGGATCCAGGCGATCGAAACCGCGTTGCCATATGAGGCGCGAAAGCGCGTGCGCGAAGACATTCCCGTCGGCGTCTACAATGTGATCGCCGATTTCGGGCAGGCGCGCGGTCTGAACACGGCCACCATCCTGCCGAACGATGCGGATCTGTCGCGCCGGTACGGACGCACCATCCTGATGCGCGGGAACATCATCCGGAACGCGGAGAATTATGAAGAATTCTCGCTGGGCGCATTCCGCGCGGCGGTTGCTGCGCGCCATCACGGCGATCTCAGCGTCGACGGCAATCTCTACCGCACGCTCTGGCACGAGATCGGGCACTATCTCGGTGTCGAGCGGACCGCGGACGGACGCGATCTCGACGCCGCGCTCGAAGACAGCGCCGACGCTCTGGAAGAAATGAAAGCCGACCTCGTCTCGCTCTTCGCAGCGCGCCGGTTAACGGCTGAAGGCGTCTTCTCTCAAAGTGACCTGCGCGCCGTCGAAGCGTCGGGGATCAGGCGCGTGCTGCAGAAGTCAAAACCGCGCCGCGATCAGGCCTATGGCACGATGCAGCTTATCCAGTGGAACTGGTTCCTCGATCGCGGTCTTCTGGCGTTCAAGGACGGAACGCTCTCGATCGACTACCGGAAATATCCGGCGGCCTCGGACAGCCTGCTGGCGGAAGTCTTGCGCTTGCAGCGCGCCGGCGACCGCGCCGCGGCGAACGCCTTCATCGACCGCTGGACGGTTTGGGACGAAAATCTTCACGGCGCCGTCGCCAAGCGCATGAGGGATGCGGAAAAATACCGCTTCGCGCTCGTCGCCTATGACGCCATGCCCTGCCCGTCGGGCGGACTTTGCGCTAATGTCGCGCCGGGCGAGGGCGAGGCAAAGGAGAATTGAGCATGCGTTTATGGATGGTCGCCGCACTCGCGGCCGCCGGTTGCGCGACGGCGCCGGGCGCGCCGGTGAACGAAGGCGCCGCTGCGCGCCTTGCCGGCCTTGAGCGCACCGGCGAGAAAGACAACTGTCTCAGCCTAGCGCGCATTTCCGAAATCACGGCGGTCGATGAAAAGACGCTGCTGATCAGATCGGGCGCCGGCAACTGGTATGTCAGCGACCTGCCGCGCCGGTGCGGCGGCGCCGTCAGCGGCGGCAATCGCATCGAATATACGACGTCGCTGACGCAGCTTTGCCGCAACGACATCTTGCGCATCGTCGACAATGCGAACGGGTTTCTCGCCGGATCCTGCGGCATGGGATCGTTCGAGCGTCTCGTGGAAAAACCTGCCGCGGACTAGGCGGCGGCTCTAAGGCTCGCAAATGACGCCGCCGCCGCGCCTCGAAGCGTTGTTCTCGCTGAAAGGCGTCGTTGCGGCGGCGCTCCTTTACGGCGCAATCAATGCGGCGCTGACGCTTGCCGCCGGTCCCGCGCTTGCGCTTGATGACGTCAAGCTCAACGTTTTCACGCAGTCGCTCGAAGGCGGCTATCTTCCCGATAACCCGCCGCTCTTCGAGTGGACGCTCTTTATCGCGCAACTGGCGTTCGGGCCGACGCTTGCAAGCTTCATCTTCGTAAAATCAGCGTTCCTGGTCGCGACCGCCGCGTTCACTTATCTCGCGGCGAAAGCGGCGTCAGGCGATGCGCGGACGGGCGCCGTCGCGGCGCTCGCCTTGCCGCTGATTCCGCAATTCGGCTGGAGCTTTCATCAGACGCTCACCCATTCGGCGGCGCTGTTCGCGGCGGCGGCGTTTTTCTGGTTTGCGCTTCTGCGCCTTGAACGGCGGGCCGACGTTCTAGACTTCGCCATGCTCGGCGCGGCGATCGGCGCAGGCTTTCTGGCGAAATACTCTTTCCTTGCCGCCGCCGCGGCGGCGCTGCTCGGGGCAATGATGCACGGTCCGCTGCGCCGCGCCCTGCTGTCGCCGAAGATCGTCGCCGCGTTGCTGGCGGGCGGATTTGTCGCCGCGCCCCATCTCCTCTGGATGGCGGCGCAAGATCCGGGAAATGCTGCGCTTCTTCAGGACCGACTCGCGAATGGCGACGGCGGCGCAACAGACGTCATCGAAGCGCTTGGGTCCCTCATCTGGGCGGGCGTCTCGTTTCTGGCGCCGGCGGCGATGGTGGCGGCGATTGCGTTACGGCGTGAGGCTGCGAGCCTTGTCGCTGGCGGGCGCAGCGCATTGTCGAGCGCCGCCATCGTGTCGGCAGTCGGACTTGCCGTCGCGATCCTGTTTTTTGGTCTCTCAAACTTTCAGGAACGCTACGCGATCGCGTTCTTCTACCCGGCATATCTGGCGCTGTTTGCGACGCTGGCCAGAGCCGCAGCATCAGACCGGGCGCTGAAGGCGCTGGCGGGCGCTAGCCTTGCGCTCGTGGCCTGTTTCGCCAGCGTGCGCGTCGCCGAAATCGTGCGGCCTGGCGCGCCGTTTTGCGAGGATTGCCGCCAACATATTCCGTATACCTACCTAAATGAAGCCCTTGAGAAGATGTCCGCACAGGAGGCGACGCTGGTCGGCTTTGACGACCATACTGCGGGGAACCTGCGCCGGATGTTTCCGCGTGCGCGCGTCATGTCCTCACATCAGCCGTTCTATACGCCGCCCGCGCGCGCAAACAGGGACTGCTATTTTATCTGGTCAACGGATCTTTCCCCGCCGCCTGCGCAACCGGTGATCGATCGGCTGGATGCTGGCGGCGCGGCGCGCGCAGGCGGCGTCTGGCGCCGCGTAATGTCGGGCGAAGCTGAGGCGAGAACGACGACCTGGACGATCGCCGCGGTTGACCCGGCGACCGCATTCGGCGCGGCGCTCTGTCGTATTTGAGGGCGGGAGCCGCCAAAGGCGTCAATCATTTGGAAAGGATGTTTTCACGAAATTTTCAGCATCAGACCCTCTCCTTTCAGAACGGTCATGTGGGGCGGGGGCGCCCCGCCGTCAGGGCGAAGAGGGCAAGGAATGTCGGTTACAGTTCGGGCGTCGGCGCGCGTTGAGGCGCCGGCAATGTTGGACGGCGAAGCGTTGTATCGACTGGGTCTTGAAGCGTCGGTCGAAGACGGGAGCGGACGGTTCGATCTCATTACTGCGCATAAATGGTTCAACCTCGCGGCCATGCTCGGCAACGCCGAGGCGCGCACCTACCGGGCCGAACTGGCGCGTGAAATGACGCCCGACGATGTCGCCGAAGCCCAGCGCCTTGCGCGCGAGTTCCTCTCGGTCCATCGCCCGCGGGCCGCAGGCTAGCCGCTCCATTATTTGATGACCGGCGTTTGTTGCAGCGCCGTTCTCTCACATCTTTGAGCGGAATATGACCGGCGTTGGCGTCATTGATGCGGCCGGCTTTCGCTTTTGAACGACTACCCTTCGGACTTGATCTGTCCCTTGATTGAAGTAGGCTTCACGCGGCGCGCCTTGCGGCGAGCGGGGAGCCGGGGGACGTGCGACCAATCCTTTTGCCACAAGCTCGATCCGGAATCGCCGACGGGAAGTTTCCCGTGCGGAGCCGGCGCATTCGGTTCGCTGAAAATGAGAAACAGATTTCACACTTGGAGATGACGGATGACCGCGACCACTGGCGATGACTTCCTCGACGGCACCTCCGGCAACGATACGATCGACGCGCTCGCCGGCAATGACACGGTGAATGGTCTTGAAGGAGACGATTCGCTCGACGGGAATGCCGGCGATGACGTCCTGACCGGCGGCGATGGGTTTGACACGCTGAACGGGGGCGACGGCGCCGACAATCTCGACGGCGGTCTGGACAACGACAGCCTCAATGGCGGCGCCGGGGCTGACTTCATCAGCGGCGGCCTTGGCGACGACACCATGACCGGCGGCGCCGGTTTCGACATTTTTATCAATGAGCCCATCATCGGGGCATTCGGCTTTGACCGGATCACTGATTTTGAGGCGGGCGACGTTCTCGTAATCGGATCCAGCCTTTTCGTTTCGAGCGAGCCGGAATTCTTCGTCAGTTTCATTGGAACGGCGGCGTTCTCAAACGTCGCGGGCGAGGTCCGATATTCCGTCGGCGGCGGGGTCACGACCGTTGAAACCGACTATGACGGCGACGGGATCGCGGATTATACGACGCAGATTCAAAACGGCGAATTCACGCTTGTCTCGACTGACGCAATCGGCCTTCGCTTGGAGATCGACGCAAGTTATGGCGGCGCGCCGACGGGCGGCGATGACACCATCGGCGGCGCGAGCGGCGGCGACTCGATTGACGGCGCCGCCGGCATAGACATGCTTCGCGGCCGCGGCGGAAACGACACGCTGAACGGCGGCTCCGAATCGGATGTCCTTGACGGCGGCGCAGGCGACGACCTTCTTGACGGCGGTCTCGGGGACGATTCCATTCTGGATTCGAGCGGCGCCGACACGATCGACGGCGGCGACGGCTTCGACCAATACAGCGCGTCGTTCGCGGGCGAGGCCGCCTATTTCATCAGCGATTCCGCCATCGAAAACGCAACCACCGGCGAAACCAAATCACTCTCGAACATCGAAATGATCTCGATCTCGCAGCGTCTTGCGGGCGCCTTCAACGACAGCTTCAACGCCTCGGCGGCGACAATCACCGTGCAGCTCTTCGGCGGCGCGGGGAACGACACCCTGGTCGGCGGGTCCGGCGCCGACATTATCGAAGGCGATAGCGGCGAAGACGCGCTTTTTGGCGGCGCAGGCGCCGACTTCTTCGATTTCGATTTCATCCAGGAGGTCGATGCGTTCGGCGACCGCATTTTCGATTTCGAACCGGGTGACTTCATCGATCTGCGCGGCTTCACCTTTCCGCAACCAAACGGGAGCGGTCTGTCGCTGACCTGGATCGGCACGGGCGCGTTCACCGGCGCCGTCGGTGAATTGCGGTACGAAACGCTCGGCGGCCAGACGCTCATTCAACTGGACAGCACGGGCGACGGCGCGGCCGACCACAATATTTTTCTCGTCAATGGCGATTTCACGCTCGAATACAATGCCGGCCTCGCGCGTATCTTTGTAAACGCGGGCGCTCCGACATCCGGCAATGACAGCATTCTAGGCACCAATGGCGATGACACGATCGACGGCCTCGAAGGCGACGACACGATCTATGGTCTCGCGGGCAATGATTCTCTGATCGGCGGCTTGGGCTTCAACTCCCTTCTTGGGGGCGACGGCAACGACACGCTGATCGGAGGCGATGACGGCAACGCCCTAGACGGCGGCGCAGGCGATGATCTGCAGCTCGGCGGCGCGACTACCGACTTTTTCGCAGGCGGCGATGGAAATGACATCCAGTTCGGCGGCGGCGGCATCGATGTTGTTTCCGGGGACGCTGGGGACGATTCGCTGAACGGCGACGCTGGCGCAGATCAATATATCGGCGGCGCAGGCTTTGACACCTTTGCGTTCGATCTTGTCGATCCGGCGCTTGGCGAAGAGGTGTTCGACTTTGAAGCGGGCGACCTGATCCAGCTTGGATTGACCGGCCAGACGTCGAAGGATCCGGGCGCTGATTTGCTGACCTTCATTGGGACAGCGGCGTTCTCCAACAGCGCGGGCGAAGTGCGATACTCGGTGGGCGGCGGTCAAACGCTGATCGAGGTCGATATCGACGGCGACGGGTCGGCCGATCAGTCGATCATTCTCAATAATGGGGAGTTCGATCTTCGCGGCACGATCCCGAACGGACCGACGCTGATTGTGGCGGACCCCTATGCGCGTGAGATTGACGGAAACGCGACTGTTTACGGATCGCAAGGCGGCGACTTGATCGAGGGCGGCGCCGGCTCGGACTTCCTGAACGGCATGGAAGGCAATGACACCGTTAATGCCGGTGCGGGAGACGATTCCATTCAGGAGAATGTCGGCGACGACACGATCGACGGCGGAGACGGCTACGACGTCGTCACGCGTTTTGTCGGCGGTCCGGCGGATGTTTTCGTCACCGACACTGCGTGGTTCAACAGCGCGACAGGCGAATTTGACTCGTTCGCCGGCGTCGAAGAATTTTTCACGACGAACCGTCTCGCCCCGGCTTCTGACGACTCCTTCGACGGCAGCGACGCCACGATCCGGCTGTCGTTCCATGGCGGCGCCGGCAATGACACGATCTTCGGCGGCTCCAACGAGGACCTGATCGAAGGCGACGTCGGTTCGGACTTTCTGAATGGCGGCGCAGGAAACGACGTCTTCGACTTCGATTTCGTCGATGAAATCGACAACGACATCGTCGGCGACTTCGCGCCCGGCGACACGCTCGATTTCGCCGGCATCCGGTCCCTTTTCTTTCAGGGCGATCCGGAGGGCCTTAACCTTTCGTTCCTTGGCGATGGCGCGTTCACCAATGTCGCGGGTCAATATCGTTTCGCATGGGTCGACGAGACGACCATCGTCGAGTTCGACGTCGACGGCGACGGCGCCGCGGACCGGCAAGTGACGATCGCAAACAACCGATTCACGCTCGTGGAAACGTCCCCCGGCTCGGCGCGCCTCACGGCGGTGTTCGGATCGACGCCGACGTCAGCGGCGGACAGCCTCGTCGGAACTGCGGCCGGAGACACCATCGACGGCTTGCAGGGCGGGGACATCATCGACGGCGCGGACGGCGATGACAGCCTGATCGGGAACGACGGCGCCGACACGCTGAACGGCGGAGCGGACAATGACACGCTCGTCGGCGGCGCGGGCGAAGATACATTAATCGGCGGCGAGGGATTCGATACCGCGGACTATTCCGGCGCGATCGGCGCCGTGTGGGTGCCCCTCGGCGGCCAGGCCTTCTTTGGAGAAGCTGCAGGCGACACATTTTCAGGCATAGAGCAGGTCATCGGCTCCGCTTTTGACGACACGCTTGTTGGCGATGACCTCGCAAACGAGCTTGTCGGCGGCGCGGACGACGACATGCTCAAGGGTGCGGGCGGCGACGATTCGCTGGGGGGCGGTTTTGGGGCCGACACGCTTGAAGGCGCCGCCGGCATGGATACGCTTGATGGCGGCGCCGGTGTCGATGCAGCTGACTATATCCTCTTTGAAGGCCCCGTCAGCGTGAACCTGGCTTCCGGCGTCATGTTATCCGGCGGCGCCCTTAACGCTTCCGGCTTTTATGAAGGGGGCGCGGTCGAAGATTCGTTGATGAATATCGAGAACATTTTTGGTTCAAACTTCGGTGATCGATTGGTGGCGTCGAGCGCGGGGTCCCTCATCTTCGCGAATGCCGGGGATGATCGAGTAAGCGGGCTTGGCGGGGCGGACAATCTCTTTGGTTCCGAGGGCGACGATACCATCGACGGCGGCGCTAATTCGGACACGATTCAGGGCGAAGCCGGCAACGATGTCTTAAACGGCGGCTCAGGATTTGATACGCTCGACTATTCTGGAAAGGATAGTGGAATTAGCGTCAATCTGATCAATGGCACGGCGCTTTCTGGAGGTTTCGTCAACGCAGCCGGATTTTATCAGGGCGGCGCCCAGGAAGACGCAATCTCCAACTTCGAAAATATCAGCGGGTCTTTCGCCAGCGACCGGCTAGTTGCCGGCTCGGCCAGCGCTCGCATCGACGGGAACAACGGAAACGACTTTGTCTTCGCGTTCTCGGGCAACGACACTCTGAATGGCGGCAATGGCGACGACTTCATTTCGTCAGCAAAGTCGACAGACCATCTCTTTGGCGAAAGCGGAAACGACACGTTGAACGGAGGCACGGGCTTCGACACGCTCGACGGCGGCGCCGACAGCGATACGGCGGACTATTCCGACCGAACCGGCGGCGTCAGCGTCAATTTATTGAGCGGAATCACGAGAACGGGCGGCGCGCTCAACGGCGCCGGCTTCTATGCCGGCGGGTTCAACGAAGATGCGCTCGTGTCGATTGAGAATGCCTTCGGCACGAATTTCGGCGACCGCCTCGTCGCTTCGAACGCCGGCTCTCGCCTCGAGGGCCGCGGCGGCAATGACAATATTTCCGGCCTCAACGGCGCCGACACCATCATCGGCGGCGCCGGCAATGACACTCTTTCCGGGGGCGCCGGCAGCGACACCTTCGAGTTCGGGCCTAGCTTCGGCGCCGATCGCATTAACGACTTCGTCGAGGGACCGGGCGTTACCGACGTCATCCGGCTTGCTGGTCTTGGCGCCGCCTTTGACAGCTTCGCCGAGGTCATTGGCGCCGCTGCCCAGGTCGGCGGCGATGTCGTCTTCAACTTCGGCGGCGGCAACACCATCACCGTCGTTTCGGCGACAGTCGCGGGCTTTGCCGCAGACGACTTCACCTTCGGGTGAATTGATCCCTGGATGCTCGTTTCGGCGGCGATCCATGGAGGCGCGCTTTCGGCGCGCCTCTTGCCTTTGAGGGAGAATAACCCGCCTTTAAAAGGGTGCGGGGTACAACCCCCCAGGGTAGATGTTCGGTAACCTTTTTCTTCCGACATGAACGCCCATATCAGGCCGCGTCGCCCATCCGGGCGGCGCCATTGGGTCGGGCTGGCTCGTTCGGGTCTCCTCGGCACGTCACGTACCATGAGAGAGTTCCATGAAGGACCCCCACGACATTTACATGAACACGCTGGTGCCGATGGTCGTCGAGCAATCGAGCCGCGGCGAGCGGGCCTATGACATCTATTCCCGCCTTCTCAAGGAACGGATTATTTTCCTCTCGGGGCCGGTCCATGATGCGGTATCGACGCTGATCGTCGCCCAGCTCCTGTTTCTCGAGGCTGAGAACCCCAAGAAGGAAATCGCCTTCTATATCAATTCCCCGGGAGGCTCCGTATCGGCCGGCCTCGCGATGTACGACACCATGCGCTACATCCGCCCGGCGGTTTCGACCATGTGCATCGGCATGGCGGCGTCGATGGGATCGCTCCTTTTGACGGCCGGAAACAAGGGGATGCGGTTCTCGCTCCCGAATTCGCGCATCATGGTCCACCAGCCGTCAGGCGGCTTCCAGGGCCAGGCCTCGGATATTGAGCGGCATGCCATGGACATCATCAAGATGAAGCGCCGTCTCAACGAGATCTATGTGGAGCACACCGGTCAACCCTATGAGATCATTGAGAAAACCCTCGACCGAGACCACTTCATGTCGCCAGAAGAAGGGGTCGAGTTCGGCCTGATCGACAAGGTGCTCGACACGCGCGCAGTTGCCGAGGAATAGGCTCTCGCCGGCCATTTAACATTACCGGACGGGCGAAAAGTTAGCTTGATAGGCGGGTTGCGGTTGTGGTCGAATGCCTGAAGGTATGGGAAAGCGGACTATAGGCGGGGTTTGGCGCAGATCGTGCACCGCTGAGGGGGTTCCGGAGGGCTCAGCCAGTGGCGCGGCCTTGACGAAACCGCAGGCTCTTCGCGCGTATGCGTGGCGGGCGCCCTGGAGGAGTAGTAGAGCGTGAGCAAAGTGAGCGGGAAAAGCGGCGGCGGCGACGGCAAGAACACTCTCTATTGTTCTTTCTGCGGCAAGAGCCAGCATGAAGTCCGGAAGCTGATCGCCGGTCCGACGGTATTCATCTGCGATGAATGCGTCGAACTTTGCATGGACATTATCCGCGAGGAATCGAAGTCGTCGCTCGTCAAGGCGGGCGAGGGCGTGCCGAGCCCACAGCAAATTTCCAAAGTGCTTGACGATTACGTCATCGGCCAGAAACAGGCCAAGCGCGTTCTGTCCGTCGCGGTCCACAATCATTACAAGCGCCTCAATCACGCGTCCAAGAACAACGATGTCGAACTGGCTAAGTCGAACATCCTTCTGTTGGGGCCGACTGGTTCTGGAAAAACGCTGCTCGCCCAAACGCTCGCCAAAGTCCTCGATGTGCCGTTCGCCATC
>CAZHUI010000096.1:0-11691 GCA_964535605.1 uncultured Caulobacterales bacterium | reverse complement strand
TTTCGACCTTTCACAACTGGATCAAGACCTGGTACGCGCCGGCGATCTTCCGCCCCGTCAGTTTCCTGCGCGGCCTCCGGCTCCTGTTCGGCGACCACGCGATGTTCTTCCGCAAGGCGGATTTCGAGCGCGCCGGGCCGCTCGATCCGCGCATGATGATCATGGAGGACGCCGACCTCTGCGAAAGGCTGGCGAAGATCGGCCGTGTGCGGCTGATCGGCCGCACGGTCGTCACCTCCGACCGGCGCATCGCCGCCTGGGGCCCCCTCCGCGCCAACTGGATCTATTTCAAGGTTGGGCTCTTATGGACGCTGGGGCTGCACCGCGCGGCGGACAGGCGGTACCCGGATGTGAGGTGAGGGGTTGGGGATAGGATGGCCGCTCGCGCGCCCTGTTCCAGACTCCTGGGTCCCATACCCATTTTGAAAGTTGCCTACTGGCCCTATTCAGTCGTTGGTGCGAATGCCAGATGTGTCCGCGCTTGGCGACTTGTCTATAAAGAAGGATCAAACGGGTGAAAGGCTGGAGATTCTTTTTATTTGGGTACTGGAAGTATTTCGTTTCAATGCTTTTGATTTTTACAATTTGTAATATTATAATTATAAAATTAATACAATACAAAAAACCAGCATTATTTGAAGAAAAAAATCCTGCCACGACCGGTGCTCTGAAGAATTGAAGCGATAGGACATAATTTGAACTGATTGCGAAAGCGCGAATGATCATTTCCGGCGACCTTCCGCCGCTCTTATTGAATTGGGATCCTGATCCCTAGTCCTTCACCTCCGCCTTCGCGCCGGCGGCCCCTCTCAATTTTTCAAGGTGTGTGTTCTGTATCTTAATGACTCGATCCAGAATCGACTGTCGATCCAGCGCGGTTTCAAGTCGGCGGAGAAGCACAACGATATTTCCGGATTCCTCGTTAAGCTCCTGGCCGGCTTGCTCCAGCGCCGCCCAGAGTGGCTTCAGCATCTCGACCATTCTCTCGCCCTTGGCTGTCAAATAAAGAACGCGCCGTCGTCCGTCGTTTGGAACTGCGCGCTCCGCCAGCAGCTTCGACGCAATAAGCGAGCTGCGTGTCTGGCTCACGGAGGGGTGGCTGATATTCAGATCGCGGGCGATTTCGTTGACGGATCTCGGCCCGCACCGATCCAGCAAATCAAGCACTCCCATCCAACGTTGCTCAAAGGGAACGCCAAGCTGGTTGTAGACTTGGTTGGCGTCGCGATCGAGCCGTTCAGAGAGCCGTCGGAAATGCTTGGCGATGACGGCGCCGCCTTCGCTGCGCTTTTTTTTGCGTGACGCCGCCTTCTTGGTCAATCCTCTTGACATCGGAACTCCGTAGGTGCCTACCTATATCGCGCCTGCCTCGAATTGGCGAGAGAGATTTTGAACAGCGACGAAACAATAACACTGACGCGGCGAGCTTTGCTGGCGGGCTCAAGCTTGTCCCTGCTCGCGTGCCATACGCACGCGCCCGCTTGGGCTGCGCGCCCAATGATTGCGCCCTGGGGTTTTGATCTCTCCGGAATGGATGGGACTGTGCGCCCCGGAGACGATTTCTTTCGCTATGGCGGGGGACGCTGGCTTCAGTCCGCGGAGATTCCCGCCGATCGTTCGTCCTGGGGCCCGTTCTACGAACTACGCGCCAAGGCCGAGGGTGAGGTCAGGGCGATCCTTGATGCGCTTGCCTCAGCACCTCAGGCGCCGGGATCGGACGCACGCAAGATCGCCGATTGCTACGGCGCGTTTCTGGATGTCGCAGCGATCGAGCGAGGAGGGCTCGCGCCGGCGCGGTCTGACCTCGCTGCGATTGCAGGCGCAATCTCGCACGAAGAAATTGCAAGGCTCTGCGTGCGCCGCGACATTGGCGCCCGCGGTCCGATGTCGATCGATATCTGGGCCGATGATCAAGATCCCGATCGATACATCGTCAACATCTCGCAAGGAGGATTGGGTCTGCCCAGCAGAGATTATTATCTCCAGCCCAGTTTCGCCGATGCGCGCGGCAAATACCGAACCTATGTCGCCAAGCTGCTCGCTCTCGCCGAAATGCCCGATCCGGCGGCGTCCGCGCACGCCATAGTCGCACTGGAAACACGCATCGCCGAGCTGCACTGGCCTGCGGTGCGCGTCGGCGATCGCAATCTCACATACAATCCAAAATCACGCGCACAACTTATGGCCATGGCGCCGGAGTTTCCGTGGGAGGACGCGTTCGATGCGCTGGAGCTTGCCCAACACGATCGTTTCGGCGCGAAGGAGCCCGATGCGATCGCAGCTTTGGCGCAGCTATTCCGCACAACGCCGGTCGCTCAGTGGCGCGACTATCTGACTTTCCACTATTTGAACGCAGCCGCCGACGTGCTGCCGCAGACGTTCGACGATCTGGCTTTCGACTTCAACGGACGCACCCTGACTGGCCGGACGAGTAAGAGCGAGCGCTGGAAGCGGGCGACATCCGCGGTGAACGCCGCGCTGGGCGAGGCGGTTGGGCGCCTCTATGTCGAACACCACTTTCCGCCAGGCGCCAAGGCGCAGGTGCGCGCTCTTGTGGAGAGTCTGCGCACCGCCTTTCGAGCCCGCATCAAGGCAGCCGATTGGATGTCGCCAGCAACGAAAACCGCAGCATTGCGAAAACTTGAACGGCTGCGCGTGAAGATCGGATATCCGGATCGATGGCGCGACTATTCCACGCTCGATGTCCGCGCAGGCGATGCGCTCGGCAATCGTGCACGGGCACGGGCGTGGGATTGGCGCCGCCGAGTCGCGCGCCTCGATCGTCCGACCGACCGCGAGGAGTGGGGCATGACCCCGCAAACGGTAAACGCCTATTCCAACGCCTTCTTCAACGAGATCGTTTTCCCTGCTGCGATCCTGCAGGCGCCTTACTTCGATCCTGACGCAGATGCCGCGGTGAACTTCGGCGGTATTGGCGGCGTCATCGGACATGAGATGAGCCATGGCTTCGACGACCAGGGATCGAAATCTGACGAGAACGGCGTGCTCCGATCCTGGTGGACAACGGCGGACCTTGAAAAGTTCGAGGCGCGCACCAGCGCGTTGGCGGGGCAATATGGCCGCTACGAGCCGCTGCCTGGTCTCCATCTCAATGGTGAGACGACGCTTGGCGAGAACATCGCCGACAACAGCGGTCTCGCCATCGCATTTGACGCATATCGTTTGTCGCTTGGAGGGGCGTTGCCGCCCGTGCTCGACGGCTTTAGCGGCGCGCAACGCTTTTTTCTCTCCTGGGCGCAAACCTATCGTCAGAAAGCGCGCGAAGCGCAGATCCGGCAAGACGTCGTCAGCGATCCCCACAGCCCCCCCGAATTTCGCGTCAACGGCGTGGTTCGCAACATGGACGCTTGGTACGAGGCTTTTGACGTGCAACCAGGCGATCTGCTTTATCTCGCGCCCGGCGAACGGATTCGAGTCTGGTAAAGTCCGTTGCGCCGATGTTGGCTTCCCCCCTAAATTCGTCGAACGTTCCCAGTCGCGGCTTGCGGCGTAGAGCATCGCTCCTATCAACCTCGAAACCGGACTTTCGGTCGAGGAGGTTCACGGTTACTCTTGGCGAATTTCCGCCGCTCTGAATAAATTGGGACCCTGATCCCTAGTCCTTCACCTCCGCCTTCGCCCCCGCGCCCCATTCCCGCATCGCCGGCAGCGTCCACATCATGGCGCGCCATTCCTCCGCCAACGGAGGAAGCGGTACGGGCCCATAGGTCTGAAACCGCGAGACGACGGGGGCGTACATCGCGTCGGCGATGGAGAATTGGCCGAACAGGAACGGGCCTCCACTGCCAAAGTCGCGGCGGCAGGTCTCCCAGATTTCGGCGATGCGCGCGATGTCGCCATTGACGCCGCCGGTGAGGTGGCGCATCCCTTCGCGCGCGAAATTCATCGGCCAAAAGGCGCGCAGGGCGCCGAAGCCTGAATGCATCTCCGCCGAGACCGAACGCGCGACGGCGCGCGCTTTGGCCGCCGCCGGCCACAGCGCCTTGTCCGGGAATTTCTCGGAGACATATTCGGCGATTGAAAGGGAATCCCAGATTGCGGTGTCGCCGTCGATGAGGCAGGGAACGCGCCCCGATGGGGAATATCTGGCGATCTCCGCCTTTGTCTCCGGCCGGTCGAGACGGACGAGTTGCTCCGTAAACGGAATGCCGGCCTGCTTCATCACCAGCCATGGCCTCAGCGACCAGGAGGAGAGGTTCTTGTCGCCGATGACGAGCGTGAGCATGGGTCGCAGCCTCCAAAAGCGTCAACGAAACTCTCTCCCGCTTGCGGGAGAGGGCAGGGTGAGGGCGCGTCAACGCGCGCTGCGCTCTGAAACACGAGCCCTCACCCCCTGCCCCTCTCCCGCGAAGGGCGGGAGAGGGGGGAAGACCTTACCCCCGCGCCTCGAAGAAATTGACGATCCAGCGCGCGAGAAGCTCGCGGTCGGAGCGTTCTTTCAAACTTGACAGCGCCGCGTCCGCCATCGCCTCGCCATAGCGGTTGCGGCGGACGCCGATCAGGTCCGACGCATACTGATGATCGAACTCCGGGTGCATCTGGAACGAGATCGCCGGCCCTTGCGCGTAGGACAGCACCGCATGCGCGCAGAAGTCCGAGGCGGCGAGCGTTTTTGCGCCGGGCGGCGGCGCGACGACCTGATCCTGATGCGAGACCGCGCAGGCAATTTTCGACGGGGCGGGGCGCATCCAGTCGGCGCCCGCCGCGACGTCATAGCGGTGAAGGCCGATGCCCCAGCCCTTGTCGGACTTATTGACTTCGCCGCCGAAGGCCTGCGCCATCAATTGATGGCCGAAGCAGACGCCGACCTGGGGCTTCTCCGCCGCGGCCGCCGCGCGCACCAGCGCTTCAAGCGAGGCGATCCACGCATGATCCTCATAAACGCCGGCCGCCGAACCCATGATGACAAGCCCGTCGAAATCGGCGGGCGAGGGAAGCGCCGCCCCGTCGAAGACGCGGTGCGTCGAAAAGGAAAACCGCGGCGCGAGCGGCGCGATCAGCCGCTCCATCATCGCCGGATAGGTCGGATGCCGGTCCCGCAGCGCCTCCGGCGGCGCGCCCGTCTCAATGATCGCGATACGCATGACGCCCCGCTAGCGCGGGCCTTGCCCGCGCGCAACCCCGCTTGACGGATCGCGCGGGCGCGTCAGACGGTGTGGGCTTCAAGATTCCGGGGGCGAGCCATGACCGACACGACAGACGCGGCGCCGCCGCAAGCGCCGCCGCCGGCGCCGCCGCAAGCGCCGCCGCCGGCGCCGCCGCCCTTCCGGCTCTCCGAATTCGTCGTGCGCCGGCGCGGGATCGTGCGCGGCGCCGTCCTCACCGTCGCGACGCTGCTGTCGCTCTTCGGCACGCTCGGGCAGTTCTATTTCGTCGACGGTCCGGAAGACGTCGCGAAGGCGCGCGAGGCGGAAATGCGCGCCATCGAAACCCGCACCGAAACCTTGCGCAACGCCCAGCATGCCTATTTCAACGCGCAGGTTCAGGGGAACATGCTGTTCGCGCTGAACCCCGCCGACCGCAGCGTCAACAAGGGCGTCATCGGCGATCTCTACCAGCTCGCCATCACCGACCGCGGCTTTCCCTTCCGCTCGATTCTCGGCGAACTTGCGATCGCCGGCGCGATCGAGTTCAAGCCCGTCAACGATCAGTATAATGATCTTCGCGAGAAGGCGAAGGACACGTTCGATTACGCCGCGTTCACGGCGGTCGGCGAATTCGAACGCGCCGCGCTTGACGCCGCCTTCACGCTGCAAGGGAAACTGCAGGAGCGCTATTGGGCGGCGGCGGCGGAGAAAGACGCGGCGGAGGCCGAAGCCAAAAGCCGGCGCCTCCTGCTGCTCGGCGCGGCGAGCCTTGCGACCTGTCTGTTCCTGATCGCGAATCTGCTTGGGGTGAGGGATTGAGGGCCATCACCCGCGCTTCGCGCGACGTCGATCGTATACGATCGACCCCTCCGGAAGAGGTTAAGGGGCGCCTCTTTCTTCACCTCTCCCGAAGGGAGAGGTCGGCGCGCAGCGCCGGGTGAGGGCCTTCACAACATCCGTGTACAGGGTAAATTGACGGAATGACGCTCTTCCCCCACCAGCGCGCACGCGACCTCCGCCGCTCATCGACGCCTTACGAGCGTCGGTTCTGGTCGGCGGTCCGCAATCGCGGGCTCGGCGGATTGAAGTTTCGCCGCCAGGCGCCGCTTGGTCCTTATTTCGCCGATTTCCTGTGCGAGGAAGCGCGGCTGATCGTCGAACTCGACGGCAAGGCACATGGCGCCGAGGATGACGGCAAACACGATGCCGCGCGCGATGTTTATCTGGCGAAGCTTGGTTACGAGACGTTGCGGTTCTCGAACGTTGAATTCACAAAGGACCCCGCTTCGGTTCTCGATTGCGTTCATCGCGTCGCAAGAGAGCGAATTCAAGGGTTCGGCGCTTTCGCCCCGACTAACGTCGAGCGTCCCCCGCGGTGACGGGCCCTCACCCGGCCCTGTGGGCCGACCTCTCCCTTCGGGAGAGGTAAAGAAAGAGGCGCCCCTTCCTTACCTCTCCCGTAGGGAGAGGTCGGCGAGCGCGGCGAGACGGGTGAGGGCCTTGTCGCATCGACAAGCGCCGGCGCGCGCGGCAAAAGCACGCCATGACCTACAAATCCCTCCGCGATTTCATCGCGCGCCTTGAGGCCGCCGGCGAGCTTGTGCGCGTCGCGCATCCCGTCTCGACCGTGCTTGAGATGACGGAGATCCAGACGCGGCTTTTGGCTGAAAAAGGCCCGGCGGTGATTTTTGAAAGACCGGTGATGCCGGACGGATCGATTTCGCCGATCCCCGTTCTGGTCAATCTCTTCGGCACCGTAAAGCGCGTCGCGATGGGCGTGACCTTAGGGGGTGAGGAACGCACCAGCGCCGAAGCCCTGCGCGAGGTCGGCCGGACGCTCGCATTCCTGCGCCAGCCGGAACCGCCGGCGGGGTTGAAGGATGCGTTCAATCTGTTGCCCTTCGCGCAGACAGTGATGGCGATGCGGCCCGGAACGCGCGCGTTCGGAACCGCGCCCTGTCAGGAAATCGTTCTAACCGGCGCCGACATCGATCTTTCAAAGCTCCCCATCCAGACCTGCTGGCCGGGGGAGCCCGCCCCGCTCATCACCTGGCCGCTGGTCGTGACCAAGGGCCCAAGCGACAAGCGCGAGGACGCCTTCAATCTCGGCATCTACCGTATGCAGACGATCGGGCGCGACAAGACGATCATGCGCTGGCTCGCGCACCGGGGCGGCGCGCAGCATCACCGCCGCTGGAAGGGCGAAAAGCGCGAGCCGCTCCCCGCCGCCGCCGTTATCGGCGCCGATCCCGGCGTCATCCTCGCCGCCGTGACGCCGGTGCCGGACACGCTTTCCGAATATCACTTCGCCGGATTGCTCCGCGGGCGGAAGGCCGAGCTCGTCGACTGCAAGACCGTGCCGCTGAAAGTCCCCGCCGAAGCCGAGATCGTGCTCGAAGGCCATGTCAGCCTTGAGGAGTATGCGGACGAAGGCCCTTACGGCGACCACACCGGCTATTACAATTCGGTCGAGAAATTCCCGGTCTTCACGGTCTCGGCGATCACCATGCGCCGCGACCCGATCTATCTCTCGACCTTCACGGGGAGGCCGCCGGACGAGCCCTCGGTGCTGGGCGAGGCGCTGAACGAGGTGTTCATCCCCCTTCTGCAGCAGCAATTCCCGGAGATCACGGATTTCTGGCTGCCGCCCGAAGGGTGCTCCTACCGCATCGCGGTCATCAGCATGCGGAAGGCCTATCCCGGCCACGCCAAGCGCGTGATGATGGGCGCGTGGAGCTATCTCCGCCAGTTCATGTACACGAAATGGGTGATCGTCGTCGACGACGACATCAATGCGCGCGACTGGAAGGACGTGATGTGGGCGGTCTCGACCCGCATGGACCCCGCGCGCGACATCACGGTGATTGAGAATACGCCGATCGACTATCTCGACTTCGCCTCGCCGGAGAGCGGATTGGGCTCGAAAATCGGGCTCGACGCGACGAACAAACTCCCGCCCGAAACGCATCGCGAATGGGGAACGAAAATCCGCATGAGCGATGATGTTGTGGCGAAGGTCGATGCGATGTGGAACGAGCTGGGATTGCCGGGATCGGGCAAGAGCATTTGGTAAGAAGCGTGTTCCCTCCCTTGAAAAGGGAGGACTTTCCCGCACGATTTCGTTCTTTCGAAATCGTCCCTGCGGGAAAGGGAGGGTTCGAAGCCGGGAGCGACGGTTCGCGTGTCGAACCCTCCCGTTCGCGCAAGGCCGGCCGCTTTCAGCGTCCGGGCGTGTTCGACGCCTTCGCGTCTCACCCCATCCCTTTTCAAGGGAGGGAAAGCTCCCCAAAAATACATCCTCCGCGTGCGGAAAAAATGCGGCGTTTCGCGCGCCGGTTGCGGGTTCCGGCGCGGTTTTCCGCGCGGATTATACGTATTTTCCGTTAACCCTCTAACCTGTTGATCCGTAAGCAGAACAAAAATCCGTCCCCCGGGTTATCCCCCTCCTTATCCAACAGGTTATCCCCCTAGTTATCCCCCACCTTATCCCCCTGTTTATCCCCGCCCCCCTGCGGCGCCCTTAGGCTTCGCGTCAGGTTCGAATGGAACCGGCGGAGAAGGCGCGTGAGCGAGACACCCCTGAACGGCGCGACGGATGCGCAAACGCCTGACGACGATTTGCAGTCGGCGTTTGCGCTGTCGATCCGCGAGGCGGTCGAGCGTCTCAGCCGCATCACGGAAGAAGAACGCGCCTCCAACACGGCGATCGAACGCGCCGCGCGCGCCGCGTTGCAGTTTCTGCGGGCGGCCGCGCAAGCGCACGGCCTGTCGCGCCTGAGAAAAAAGGAAGACGAACACGATGCGCAAAGCGGCGACGACCGCGCCCTCACCGCCGGCGACTTCGAGGCCGCCCTCGATGACCTCCGCAAAGTCGATTCTGTCGCGCGATACGGACGTGCTGAAGGCGGTGCTCCGTCTGGCGGAAATCGATCCGCGCCTGGCGGCGGAGATCGCGCATGAACGCGGTTACCGGCATGTCTGGCGGGTTCACGCCCACCCTTACCAACGTCCGCCGGAAGGCGGCGACTGGACCCTTTTCCTCCTTCTCGGCGGGCGCGGCGCGGGGAAAACGCGCGCCGGCGCCGAATGGGTGCGCCAATTCATCCGTCAGCGGACGAACCCTGCGCGCATCGCGCTCGTCTCGGAAACCTACGCCGACGGGAGGGAAGTCATGATCGACGGCGATTCAGGCCTCGCGCGTCTTGGCGCGGCAGACGGCCGGCCGGTCTATCAGGCCTCGCGCCGGCGCCTCGTCTGGCCGAACGGCTCGCTCGCTTATGTCTTCTCCTCGGAAGATCCCGACGGCCTTCGCGGCCATCAGTTTCACGCCGCCTGGGGCGACGAGCTCTGCAAGTGGAAGCACGCCGAGGAGACGTGGAGCAATCTGCAGCTCGCGCTGCGGCTTGGGCCTAAGCCCCGCCAGGTGGTGACGACGACGCCGCGTCCGACCGCGCTTTTAAAGCGCCTCCTCAAGGCGCCGGGCACGTATCTCGCCCGCGCGACGACTTACGCGAACGCGCAAAACCTTTCCCGCGCCTTCCTCGACGAAATCGCCGCGGCCTATGAGGGCACAGCCCTGGGACGCCAAGAACTGCAAGGCGAGCTGGTTGAGGATGTCGCGGGCGCCCTGTGGACGCGGCGGATGATCGAAGCCTCCCGCATCGCCGCGCCGCAGGGTTTTCATTCACGGCTCGACCGCGTCGTCGTCGCGGTCGATCCCCCCGTCACCAGCGGCGAGGGCGCCGACGAATGCGGCATCATCGTCGCGGGCGTGCTGCATGGCGTCCTTCGAGACGCGCCGCTTCGCGGCGCTCCTCAGGATGAAGGGTTTCTTCACCATGAGGAGGCGCGCGACGCGCGCCGTCACGAAGGGTCGACCGCCTTCATCCTCGCCGATCGCTCCGCAGGCGGACTATCCCCGCGCGACTGGGCCGCGCGCGCGGTCGCGGCCTATCGCGAATTCGACGCCGACCGCATCGTCGTCGAGACCAACCAGGGCGGCGACATGGTGCGCGCCGTCATTCGCCAGATCGACGAGAACGCCGCCGTCCGCGACGTGCGCGCGAGCCGGGGCAAGCGCACGCGCGCCGAGCCGGTCGCTAGCCTCTACGAACAGGGGCGCGTGCGCCACGTGGGGTGCTTCCCGCAGCTTGAAGACCAGATGGCGACGTTCACCGGGTCTGGCGGAAAGAGCCCCGATCGCCTCGACGCGCTCGTCTGGGCCGTCACCGACCTCATGCTCCGTCGCGAAACCGCGCCGCGCGTCAACCGGATTGGATAGGGCCCCCCAATGATCTTCGAACGCAAGAAATCCGCCGCGCGCGCGTTGACGGCGCTGTCGCGCCCCGGCGAGCCGGTGTGGACGCCGCGCGATTACGCCAGCCTTGCGCGCGCGGGCTTCCAGAAAAACGTCATCGCCTATCGCTCGATCCGTCTCGTCTCGGAGGCGGCGGCGTCGGCTCCCTTGCGCGTCGTCGAGGATGGCGCGGTGATGAGCGCGCACCCGCTCCTTGACCTTCTCAACCGTCCGAACCCGGAGCAATCGGGCCAGACGCTGCTTGAGACGCTTTACGGCTATCTCGAAACCGCCGGCAACGCCTATGTCGAAGCCGTGCGCCTCGACGGGGCCGTGCGCGAACTCTATTGCCTGCGCCCTGACCGCATGAAGGCGCTCGCCGGCGCCGACGGCTGGGCGGAAGGATACGAATACGCCGTCGACGGCAAGAAGACGCGCTTCGTACGCGACGCGGACGGCTTTGCGCCTGTCCTCCATCTGAAGCTCTTCCACCCGACCAACGATCATTACGGGCTCGCGCCGCTGGAGGCCGCGGCGACCGCGGTCGATTTTCACAACGCGGCGCTCGCCTGGAACAAGGCGCTCCTTGATAACGCGGCGCGGCCCTCGGGCGCGCTCGTCTACAAGGGGCCCGACGGCGCTGAAAACCTAACCGCCGAACAGTTCGAGCGTCTCAAGGAAGAACTGTCCACCGCCTATTCCGGAATCGCCAACGCGGGACGCCCCCTCGTCCTCGATGGCGGCCTCGACTGGAGGTCCATGTCGCTCTCCCCCAGCGACATGGACTTCGTCGAGGCGAAAAACGGCGCCGCGCGCGAAATCGCTCTGGCGTTCGGGGTGCCGCCGCAACTGCTCGGCATCCCCGGCGATAATACGTACGCCAATTATCGCGAGGCGAACCTCGCCTTCTGGCGCCAGACGGTCTTGCCGCTCGTCCGGAAGACCGCCTCGGCGCTTTCCAACTGGCTTGCCCCGCAATTCGGCGGCGCGAGCGTCGAGGTCGACGCCGGCGCCATCGACGCGCTCGCCGCCGACCGCGACGCCCTGTGGGCGCGTATCTCCGCCGCCGCGTTCCTCACCGATGACGAAAAACGCCGGGCGCTCGGGCTTCCGGCCGGGGAGGGCGCGTGATGGGCGGGCGATCCTTGTACGGAGCACAGAATGAACCCTCTCCCGCTTGCGGGAGAGGGCAGGGTGAGGGCGCCCCAACGCGGGCTGGTCTCGTTGTGACTTGCCCTCACCCCCGGCCCCTCTCCCGCAAGCGGGAGAGGGGGGAAGGAGTTCGGC
>CAZHUI010000095.1:0-11732 GCA_964535605.1 uncultured Caulobacterales bacterium | reverse complement strand
TCAGGCTTCCAGCTCGGCGTCGGCATGCGCCAGTCCAGCCCTTCGAGCAGCATCGGCCTCTGCAACGGCTTCCAGATCCTCACCGAAGCGGGGCTTCTGCCCGGCGCCTTGATGCGCAACGCCGGCCTCAATTTCGTTTGCCGGACCGTGACGCTGCGCGTCGAGAACAGCCAGACGATGTTCACGGCTGCGTTCGAAAAGGGCCAGACCGTCGATTTTCCTGTCGCCCATCACGACGGCAATTATTTCGCGGACGCTGAAACGCTCGACCGGCTGGAAGGCGAAGGCCGCGTCGTCTTCCGGTATACGGACAATCCCAACGGCTCGGCGCGCGACATTGGCGGCATCGTCAATGACGCCGGCAATGTCCTCGGCCTCATGCCGCACCCGGAGCGCGTGATCTCTCCCCTCCTCGGCGGCGTTGACGGCGCAGCGTTCTTTCGCGGACTGGTCGAGCGGACGCGGTAGCGGCGCTTCTCGTCTTGTTAAGGGCGCTCTGCGATCCTCCCGCGCGAACGAACTGTCGTGTCGGCAAAGAAAAGGTAAGCGCGTTGGGATTCAGGCCAGGCGAGGCGGCGGCCCGAATGTAATTAAAGCGCCGCGCCGCCGAACCGCGGCGGCTTTCGCCCTGACCAGGGCGCGGCCTGCTCCAGCTCGTAACTCAATTCCAGCAAGGTCCGTTCGTCACCGGCCTTGGCGCCAAACATGACGCCGATCGGCAGGCCCGCTTTTGACATCGCCAGCGGCAGCGAAATCGCCGGCGCGCCGACAATATTATAGAGCCCCGTAAATTGCGCGTAGTTGAGGAGGCGTTCGAGCGCTTCCTCGAAGTCGACGCGCACGTCGAGCCAGCCGAGCTTGACGGGCGGAGCCGCGAGAACGGGCGACAACAGCACGTCGGCGGACGCGAACATGGCGTCGAACTCGGGCCGGGCCGCCTGAAGCCGCGCAATCGCCGCCGGAAGTTTGTCGCGCCGGGCCTCAAAATGATCGACGAGACCGAGCGTCAAAGGTTCGAAGGCGAGGCCGTTGCGCTTGAGCTTCGTCACGCCTTCCCATGTCGCAACGATCGCATGCGCCATCGCCGCCCAGTAGAGCAGGAAGGCGTCTTCAATGTCCTTGTCGAAGGGAATCGAAAAACTATCGACGGCATGCCCGAGATCTTCGCAAAGGCGCGCTGCGGCCTCCGTGGCGGCGACGACTTCCGGATCGACGGGGCGACCCGTCGCGCCTGCGGTGAACATTGCAATCCGAAGCCTGCGGTTCGACGGGCCGGCGACAAGACCGACTGGCGCAAGGCCGCTAGACGCTGGCGGCGCCTCCATCGCGGCGATGACGGCGGCGGTGTCGCGCACGGTGCGTGACTGCACACCGTGTACGGATAATCCGATCGGCCCCACAGGATCGTCGCGCCCGTCCGGATAGCGAAGCTTAGACACTTTAAGGCCGACATTGCCGCAGCAAGCCGCCGGAATGCGAATTGATCCGCCGCCGTCCGAAGCGTGCGCGACCGGCACGACGCCGGCGGCGACAAGCGCCGCGGCCCCGCCCGACGACCCGCCGGTTGAATAGTCGAGGTTCCAGGGGTTCTTCGTTTTCCCCGTGCTCAAGGGCTCCGTCGTCGCTGTTAGGCCGAATTCCGGCGTCGACGATTTGCCAAGGCTCACGACGCCAAGGCCGAGATAGGCGTTGATCAGCGGAGTTTGCTCCTTGCCTTTGTATCCCGGAAAGGCGCGGCTCCCGAACCCTGACGGTTCGCCGATGACGTCGTCGAGATCTTTCACGAATGTCGGCACGCCGGCCCACGGGCCGCTTGCCGCCGCGGCGCTCTCGCGCGCGCGGTCAAATCGTTTGAACGCGATGGCGTTTATCGAAGGCTCGAGCGCCTCGGCGCGCGCAATCGCCGCCTCGACCGCCTCCGCCGCGCTGATTTCGCCCGATTTGATGCGCGCGGCCGTTTCGACCCCGTCAAGCGCGGCAAGCTCGGTCGCGCCTTTCATGTCAGGGCGCGCGCAGGCGCTCGCCAGCGCCGCCAGCGCGGACCCGCCGCCCGCCTCCAGGAGATTTCTCCGTGTAACGCGCATCCTTGTCCCCGCCTTTTCTCGCCTGCGTCATGGCCAAAGGCTGGGGCGCGGCGCGCGGCGGGTCAAGGGCGAAGGGCTGTTCGGCTCAGGCGGCGCGACTGCCGGCGCGCGCGCCGTCGATAGCGCGCCGGATCGCGGCGACGAGCGCGTCTTTTCGGACAGGCTTGGCGAGATAATCGTCCATGCCGGCGTCAAAGCATTGTTTGACGTCGTTTTCCATCGCGTGCGCGGTGAGGCCGATGACGGGAAGGCGCCGGGCGCCGTCGCGCGACTCGCGCGACCGGAGGGCCCGTGTCGCTTCAATGCCGTCCATCACCGGCATCGACACGTCCATCAGGACGACATCGAACGGCGCGGCGGACAAGCGCTCGAGCGCAGCGCGTCCGTCAAAGGCCTCGACAATTTCAAATCCTTCGCCCGCGAGCATCATTTTGACGACCATGCGATTGACATCGTTGTCTTCGACAAGGAGCAACCGCTTGATTGCAGCGTCGCCGCCGGACCGGCTTGCCGCCGCGACATTGGCCGGCAACGCCTGCGCCGGCTTAGCAGACAGCAGCCGCCCCAGCGCTTCGAAAAGCTCGTCGCGTCGAATAGGTTTTGTCGAAACGGCGGCGCCAAGGCTCGCAAACGCCTTCATCGGCTCGCGGTCGTCGATCGATGTCAAGACGAGCACGGGCAGATGGTCGCCGCGCGGCGCGCGCCGGATCGCCTGGAGCAGCGCGAGGCCGTCCATATCCGCCATCTGATAGTCGAGGATGGCGAAATCAAACGCTTCGCGCTCGAAGAGCGAAAGCGCTTCGGCCGCTGTCGCCGCGGCGCCGATCTCGACGCCCCATGCCGACAGGAATTCGGTGAGAATGACGATATTGACAGGGACGTCATCGACGATGAGGGCGCGCTTGCCCTGCAATGACTCCGCGACAGCCGGACGTTCGGATGGGCTGTCGACGGCGGGGAGATCGACCGCGAACCAGAAAACGGCGCCCTCTCCGTAGACGGAGGAGACGCCGATCTCTCCGCCCATCAGCTCGACGAGCTGTTTCGAGATCGCAAGACCGAGACCGGTCCCGCCATAACGGCGGGTCGTTGAGTTATCCGCCTGCTCAAACTTTTCGAAGATGCGGCCGATCTTGTCAGGCGGGATGCCGATTCCGGTGTCGGCGATTTCGATTTTCACCCGGCCCTGTTCGTCGCGCGCGGCGGTAACGTCGATCGATCCTTCATGCGTGAACTTCGCCGCATTTCCGATGAGGTTGGTCAGGATCTGCCGGATACGCCCCGCGTCGCCGTCGAATAGCTCAGGCAGGTCCGGCGCGACCCGCACCGTCAGTTCGACCCCGCGCTCGGCCGCGCGCGCGGAGATCAGCGTCGCCACGTCCTCAATAGCGCGGCGAAGGGAGAACGGCGCGCGCTCCAGCTCAATGCGTCCCGCTTCAATTTTCGAGAAATCCAGAATGTCGTTGATGATGGTTAGGAGAGCGCCGCCTGATGACTGGATGACATCGACGCAGGCGCGCTGTCGCGGCGTCATGTCGGTCGCCGAAAGCACGTCGGTCATGCCGATGACGCCATTCATCGGCGTCCGGATTTCGTGGCTCATATTCGCAAGGAACTCGGACTTTGCGACAGACGCCGCCTCCGCGGCGCGGGCGCGCGCGACAGCCTCTTCCTTGCCTGTCGCCGCTATCGCGGCCGAGCGCGCTCTGGCGACCGTGAATGCGAGCGCGCCGGCAAGCGCGATCAGCGACACGACGGTGTCGATCGCGGTCGTCTTTGCAAGCGCAAGCTTGTCGGGATCGGCGACGCCGGCTGCAGCCGTCAGCGCATAGGCGGCGATGGCGATCCAGGCCGCAATCGCGATCGTGCCCATCATGAGGATATCGCGGGCGCGAAAGCGGATCGCGCGCACGCCGATGATGGCGTAGAGCCAGTTGTTCGCGGAAATGGTTGTTGCGATCAGCGGATCGCCGATCGCCTGCGCGGCCGCGATGGAAATGACGACGACGATCGCGGCGTCAAAGATCATGGAGGCGAACGCCAGCGGTTCAGCGGCCGGCTGGCGGATGAGCGACCAGCGCAGGAGGCTGAAGGCGAGGTTGATGCCGACGACGACCTGCGCGACCGCTGTCGCCGTCGGATCGGGGAATTTTGTGACGGTCAGCAAGAGGACGAAAATGACGGCGAGCGTCCCCGCATGAAGACGCGCGATCAGGAGATCGCCGGCCGCCTCAAGGCTTCGCCAGTAGTCCTGGCCCTCTCTTTTGGTCATCGCCGCCTGCCGGTGTGAAAAGCGCCCCTGAGACGAACAGTCTGCCGCGGCGGCTTTAAGCCCCGGTTAAGTCTGTCGGCGAAAGGCCCTGTTCGCTGCAATCCGCCCTTTCCGCATGCCGGCGAACCCGTCAAAATGGGACAGACGCGGGCAGGACGTCGCGCGGTCGGCAGGGAGTGTTCAGCTATGGCGATCAGGACGGGCGGCGCGGTGAAATTGCTCGCTTTGGGGACGGCGGCGGTCGGGCTGGCTCTTGGCGCCTGCAGCAAGAAGGACGCGCCTTCGGCGCCAGCCGTCGAAGCGGGCGCCGCTGACTACCCGGCGCAGCTGATGCAGCAGCTCCTCGACGCAAAGCCGGGCGACGTCATCGATCTGCCGGAGGGCAAATTTTCCTTTGACCGGTCGCTGTCGCTCGCCGTCGACGGCGTCACCATTCGCGGCAAAGGCCTCGACAAGACAATCCTCTCCTTCAAGGATCAGGTCGCGGGCGCGGAGGGTCTTCTCGTCACCGCCGACGATTTCACCGCCGAGGACTTCGCGATTGAAGACACCAAGGGCGACGGCCTCAAGGTCAACGAAGGCAAGAACATCGTCATCCGGCGCGTTCGCGTCGAGTGGACCGGCGGGCCGAAGACCGAAAACGGGGCCTACGGACTTTACCCCGTCCAATCCGAGAACGTCCTTCTTGACGGCAATGTCGTGATCGGGTCGTCCGACGCCGGCGTTTATGTCGGCCAGTCGAGAAATGTCGTCGTCCGCAACAATCGCGCCGAGTGGAACGTCGCCGGCATCGAAATCGAAAACACGTTCGACGCCGACGTCTATGACAATGTCGCGACCAACAACACCGGCGGCGTCCTCGTCTTCAATATGCCGGACCTCTCCCAGCCGGGCGCGCGCACGCGCGTCTACCGCAATAAAATCTACGACAACAACACCAAGAATTTCGGCGTGCCCGGCACCGCCGTCGCCAATATTCCGGCGGGGTCAGGCGTCGTCATCAACGCCAACGATCAGGTGGAGATCTTCGACAACGACATCACCGGCAACAAGACGGCGAACATCATTATCGCCTCCGTCTTTTCAACCGACCTGTCGCAGGAAGGCATGTCGGCGGATTTCGATCCCTATCCTGAATCGATCCTGATCGCCGGCAACCGCATGAGCGGCGGCGGCAAGGATCCGGACGGGCTGGAGTTTCAGGCGCTGCGGGTCGCCATGTTCGGCCTGACCGGCGCGCTTCCCGACATTCTCTGGGACGGCTATGTCGATCCGCAGAAGATGGTTGACGGAAAACTTCCCGACGCCTTGCGCATCTGCGTCGACAATGACGGCGCCGAGATCATCAATGTCGACGGCCCGAACGGCAACAAGGCGCCGCGCCTCGCCGCCGCCGATCACGCTTGCTCGCTGCCGCGATTGCCGGAAGTGACGCTGGCGAACGGTCTTGCCGGGTGAAATATGCGCTTGCAGCCGCGGGCCTCATAATCCTCGCCGCATGCGGGCGCGATGCGGCGCCGGCGGCGCCCGTCTTCCATGCCGAAGGCCGACCGGAAAAGCTGTCGGACTGGAACCTGATGACGGCGGCGAACGGCGTCCTGACGCTGAACGCGAAGGCGGTTCCCTATGACCTCGCGACCCCGCTTTTCTCCGACTATGCGCTGAAGCTGCGCACCGTGACCCTGCCGGAAGGGAAGAGCGCCGTTTATAACGCCGGGGACGTCTTTGATTTCCCGGTCGGCACGGTGATTTCAAAGACGTTTTATTTTCCTGAAGTTCCCGGCGCCGTGACCTACGGTCCAGAGCCGACGATCGACGGCGGGGCGATGGCGCTCCAAGGCGTGCGCCTCATTGAGACACGTCTCCTCGTGCGCCGCGCCGACGGGTGGACCGCGATCCCTTATGTGTGGAATGACGCGCAGACCGAGGCGACCCTTGCCCGCATCGGGGCCGTCAAGCGGATGACCTTGTTGCGGCCGGACGGGCGCGAAGAGGATTTCGCCTATCTCGTCCCGAACGAGACGCAGTGCGCCGGCTGTCACGCGACCAACAATACGACGCGCGCTCTTCAGCCCATCGGTCTCAAGGCGCGCCATCTCAACAAGGAATCCGCCTTCAACGAAGGCTTCAACCAGCTCGACTGGTGGATCGCCGCGGGAATGCTGACCGGCGTTCCCGGCGGCGCCGGTCACCCCCGCAACGCGTCGTGGACGGACGAAAGCGCGAGCCTTGACGCGCGGGCGCGCGCTTATCTCGACGTCAACTGCTCGCATTGCCATTCCGACGTCGGACCGGCGGACACGTCGGGCCTCGACCTTCGCCCGGATGTGCCGATGGGCCCGCGCTACGGCTGGTGCAAGACGACGATCGCGGCCGGCGGCGGCTCAGGAGGTCGGCCTTACGACATTGTGCCCGGTGAGCCGGACGCCTCGATTTTCGTCTACCGTATGGAGACGACGAAACCCGGCCACATGATGCCCGAGCTAGGCCGCGCCGTGACTCATGAGGACGGCGTTCGCCTCATCGCCGACTGGATCAGGGCGATGACCGGCGACTGCGCTTAGGACTACGCGGCAGGAAACCTGTTCGTCAGGAGTGCGACGCGAGCAACCGCCGCCACCGGCCCATCGCCATCAGCGGGAAATAATGGCGGTATAGATTGTAGTTGATCATGAAAGCGCGGGAGAGCTCGGGGCCCTGTTTCAGCCGCTCCGTCAGCAGCGGATCGCCGAGCTTGATCGTCGCGCCGACGCCGTAGCCGGGAAAGCCCGTGCCGGTATATTCAGGCTCTTCCCAAGTGCCGTTCGACTGGCGCTCCATCAGGAAGGCGAGGCCCTTTTCGATAGCGTCACGATCCGTCCCGCGGTTCGCGGCGATGAGGCCCATCAGCGCCCATGCGGTCTGTGAGGCGGTCGCCTTTCCGCGGCCCGCCATCCCGGCGTCCATATAGGAGGCGCAGGATTCGCCCCAGCCGCCGCTCGCCAGCTGGCGCGAGATCAGCCAGTCGCAGGCGCGCGCGACATAAGGCGCCGTCATATCCTCGCCGATCGCTTCGAGCGCCGGCAGCACAGCGCCGGTGCCGTAGATATAATTGACGCCCCAGCGGCCGAACCATGAGCCGTCCTGCTCCTGCTCGCGCTTCAGATAGTCGAGCGCGGCGATCATGGACGGATGATCCTTGCCGAGACCAAGCTTGCCGAACGCCTCGACGATATGCGCGGTCACGTCGACCGAAGGCGGATCGAGCGCCTCGCCGAAATCGCAGAAAGGAATTTTGGTCAGGAACTTCTTGTCATTGTCCTTGTCAAACGCGCCCCAGCCCCCGCCCCGGCACTGCATGGCGATAAGCCAGTCGACGCCCAGCCTGATAGCGCGCTCGATCCGCTCGCGTCGCGGGCCCTGCCCCCGGAATTGCGACAGGGCGATGAGCGCCACCGCCGTATCGTCCGTGTCGGGATAAAAGTAATTCTTGTATTCGAACGCCCATCCGCCGGGCGCCGTTCGCGGGAGTTTGACGCTCCAGTCGCCCTTGCGCAGCACCTGCTGGTCAAGAACCCAGTCGAGCGCTCTTGCGACTTCGGCCGGATAGTCGCCATTGAGATGGCAATCGTCGAAGGCGAGCAATGTCAGGATCGTATCCCAGACCGGCGAGGTCGAGGCCTGAATCCATGTCGCCTCGCCGATATCGACACGCCAGCGCGGATCGTCGAGCGCGGCGAGCGATTTGGCGACGACGGGATGATCCGCCGCGTAGCCTTCATTGAAAATGGCCATGGTCGAATAGATCCAAGGCGGTTGAATGCCGCCCCAGACGCCGTCGGCGTCCTGATGCTCGATAATCCATTCGAGCGCGCGCTTGACCGACCCGTTGCGGCCGAAGGAAAGTCCTGCCGCTTCCGAAATCGACTGCGCGCGATGCAGGACCTTGTCCGTCACGCGGAAAAACCTGTCCCAGAAGTCCGCGCCCGGCTTGCCCGGCAATTCATAGTCGAAAGTTTCGCGTCCGCCGGGAAAAAGGTCGTCGAGCCGGTTCGCCGGCGGCAAGGGCCGCGAAGGCCTTCGCGCGGACAAGACCGCGATCGGCATCAGCGTGGCGCGCGCCCACTGCGCGAAATTGTAGATCGAGAATATGAACCATTTCGGGAAGTGAATAACTTCCGGCGGAATGTTCGGCGTCTTTTCCCAGGGCCATTCGCCGATCAGGGCCAGCCAGTAGCGCGTGAAGACGCGAATGTTTTTCAGGCCGCCTTTCGCCAGGATCCAGTCGCGCGCGGCGACGAGTTGCGGATCGCTCGCCGGAACGCCGCAGGACCGGAGCGCGGCGTAAGCCTCAACCGTCGTATTGATGTCGCCCGCCGGCGCGTCGTGATAAATCTCCCACGACCCGTCGGCGCGCTGCGTCTTGCGCAGGCTTTCGGCGAGGCGCGGGCGCAGATGATGGTTCTCAAGCCCCATGAACCAGAGGCACAAAATCCACTGCGCCTCCATGCACGCGTTCGATTCAAGCCGGCCGACCCAGTACCCCTCGGGCTTCTGGCGCCGGGCGAGCCAATCGGCGCCCGCGCGGATCGACGCTTCAAGCTGCGCTTCGAAATTACCGCGCGCGGGCGATTTTTGTACGACGCCGTTTTCAAACATGGCCGCGACCGAACATTCTCCTGTCGCGGCGTCTTATGTCGCGGGCGCGTCCTGACCTCAAGCCGCGCGGGCGGCCGGCAAAAAGTCCTTTAGCGCCATACCGGCGAGCATTGCCGCCAGAAAGGCGTAGACCTCAGGGCGCAACAGCGCCGCCGCCGAGATCGCCGGGCCGGGGCAAAGGCCCGACAGGCCCCAGCCGACCCCGAAAATCGCCGCGCCGAGCACCAGCGGCCGGTCGATGACGGTTTTCGAGGGAACCTGAAACGACGTGTCGAAGACCGGCTTCTTCAGCGCGAAGACGAGGCGATAGCCGATGAAGGAGACGGCAAGGGCCGAAGCCATGACCACAAGAAGGCTCGGGTTCCAAGCGCCCGTCACATCGAGGAACGCGATGATGTTCGACGGATTGATCATTCCCGAGACAGTCAATCCGAGGCCGAAAAGCATTCCGGCAAAGAGAGCGGCGATGACGCGCATGTCAGACTCCGATCAGGCGATGCAGAATGAATACGGTGGCGATCGCCGTCGTCATGAAAGTCGCCGTCGCGACAAGCGAGCGTCTTGACATCCGCGCAATGCCGCAAACGCCGTGACCGCTGGTGCATCCCGATCCGAGCCGTGCGCCGTAGCCGACAGCGGCGCCGCCGAGGATCATCGCCCACAACGGATGCGGCGCTGTGACCGGGATTGGCGCGCTCATGAAATGTCCAGCGGCCAGCGGGGCAAGGATTAGCCCGCCGGCGAATGCGGCGCGCCAGGGAAGTTCGTCCCGCCCCTCCCCGCGCAGGGGCGCAAGAACGCCGGCGACGATACCCGATACGCCGGCGATGCGTCCGTTGAGCGCCATCAGCAAAACGGCCGCCAAGCCGATCAGCGCGCCGCCGGCAGCGGCCGGCCAGAAGGAAAATTCCGCAATCGACATGGGCCCGCCTTGAAATTGGTTCCAGCACGGATATATATCAAATATCGTTTTTGACAAGTGACAAGATGCGAGCAAGCGTTTCATCGGATTTCCCGGCCTCCGTCAGAGACCTTCAGAGCCGCGCGGGAGAAGTCGCGCGCCTGATGAAGATCCTGTCCCATCCCAATCGATTGCTGATCGCCTGCGAGCTGAGGGACGGGGAGCGTTCCGTCGGCGCGCTTGAGGCGGCGACCGGCGCGCCGCAGCCCACCCTCTCGCGCGACCTGGCGCGCTTGCGTGCGGCCGGTCTCGTCAAGACGCGCCGCGAATCAAAATCTGTCCATTACCGCTTGAGCGACGAACGCCTCGCGCGCATCATTGACGCGTTGTGCGACGCGTTCGGACCGGGCGAAAAACAAAGGAAAAGGAAATGAGCGCGAAACCGGCCGTGAAGACTTTCTTCGATGAGCCGACCTTCACCGCGAGCCATGTCGTCAGCGACCCCGCCACAAAACGCGCCGCGATCATCGATTCCGTTCTCGATTTCGATCAGGCGTCGGGGCGAACGTCGACGGCGAGCGCCGACGCCGTCATCGCCTATGTGAAAAGCGAAGGGCTGACCGTCGACTGGATTCTTGAAACCCACGCGCATGCGGACCATCTTTCCGCCGCGCCTTATCTGAAAAAGCGCCTTGGCGGAAAGATTGGCGTCGGGTCGAATATCACGGTCGTCCAGAAGGTCTTCGGTGAGATTTTCAACGCCGAGCCGGAGTTCCGCCGCGACGGCAGCCAGTTCGACGCGCTGTTCGACGACGGCGCGACGTTCAAGCTCGGTTCGATCGAAGCGCGTGTGATCCATACGCCCGGACACACGCCTGCATGCCTTACCTACATCGTCGATGACGCGGCCTTTGTCGGCGACACGCTGTTCATGCCGGATTACGGCACAGCGCGCTGCGACTTTCCCGGCGGCGACGCGGCGACGCTTTACAGGTCGATCCAGAAGATCTTTGCCTTGCCGGACGATACGCGCCTGTTTCTATGCCACGACTACAAGGCGCCGGGGCGCGACCAGTTCGCGTGGGAAACCACGGTCAAGGATGAACGCGACTGGAACGTCCATGTCGGGCGCGGCGTCTTCGAGGCGGATTTCGTTAAAATGCGCAATGCGCGCGACAAGACGCTGTCGATGCCGAAGCTCATTCTGCCGTCGGTGCAGGTCAACATGCGCGCCGGCGAACTGCCGCCGCCGGACGCCAATGGCGTGCGCTATCTTAAATTGCCGATCGACGCGCTCTAAGAACACCAAAACGGGAGAGAGCCATGAAACACCAGATTGTCATCGTCGGCGGCGGGGCCGCAGGGTTAGCCGCCGCCGCCAGCCTGCTGAAGCGCAACTCAAAGCTCGACATCGCGGTGATCGAGCCCAAAGAAGAGCACAATTATCAGCCCGGCTGGACGATGGTCGGCGGCGGCGTCTTTGAATATGACGTGACAGTCCGGCCGGAGGCGTCCCTCATGCCGAAAGGCGTGACATGGATCCGCAAGGCCGCAAAAGCGTTCGAGCCGGAGGCAAACGCGGTCGTCCTCGATGACGGGTCGCGCGTCGACTATGACTATCTCGTCGCAGCGCCCGGCATCAAACTCAATTTCGCCGCCGTGAAAGGTCTTGAGGAAACGCTCGGCAAGAACGGCGTCACCTCGAACTATCAGCCGGGCCTTGCGCCGCTGACGTGGAAGCTCGTGCAGGAGATAAAACGGGGCAAGGCGATATTCACGCAGCCCCCGCCGCCTTTCAAATGCGCGGGCGCGCCGCAAAAGGCGATGTATCTTTCCT
>CAZHUI010000094.1:0-11886 GCA_964535605.1 uncultured Caulobacterales bacterium | reverse complement strand
TGGATGCGGCGGGCGTCGAGGGCTTTTCGGCGCGCTCGATCATGGCCGAGGCCTATATGAACAAGGCGGGCGCGCCGAATTGGCGCGCCTTTTCCGCCGGATCGAAACCGGCCGGAAAGCCGAACCCTTTCGCGCTTGAAACGCTCGCCGCGCATGGCGTCCCGGCGCCGGGCGCGCGCTCGAAAAGCTGGGACGAGTTCGCCGCCAGGGGCGCCCCGCCGCTCGACGCTGTCGTCACCGTTTGCGACAACGCCGCGGGCGAGACCTGCCCGGTCTTCTTCGCGCCCGGGGGCGCGGCGCCGCGGCGCTTCCACTGGTCTTTCCCCGATCCCGCCGCGGCGACGGGCGCGGACGCCGAAAAACGCGCGGCGTTCGAAACCGTGTTCGCCGACATTCGCGCGCGGATCGACGCTTTTCTCGCCGAACCCGGCTAGACGCCGCGCCATGCAACGATTCGCCGCCGAGTTTCTCGGCACCCTCCTCCTCGTCGCGACCGTCATCGGCTCCGGCGTCATGGCCGAAGCGCTGGCCGACGGAAACGACGCCGTCGCCCTGCTCGGCAACACGATCGCCACCGCGGCGATGCTCTTTGTACTGATTACCATCTTCGGCCCCGTCTCCGGCGCGCATTTCAATCCGGCGGTGACGATGGTGTTCGCCGCGCGCGGCGAAACCGGCGTCCGGGAGGCTGTCCCCTATGTCGCCTTTCAGATCGCGGGCGGGATCGCCGGGGCGATGCTCGCCCATGCGATGTTCGGGCTCGATCTCCTGCAGACGGGGGTCAAGGTTCGCGCCGGCCTCGGCCAGCTCCTCGGCGAGATGACGGCGACCTTCGCCCTTGTCCTGACGATCCTCGGGGCCGTGCGCCATCGCCCTGACAATGTCGCGGCCGCCGTCGCGCTCGTCATCACGGCGGGATACTGGTTCACCTCCTCGACGTCCTTCGCCAATCCGGCCGTGACGATCGCGCGCGCGCTGACCGACAGTTTTTCCGGCATCCGCGCGGCGGACGTCCTTCCTTTCATCGCCGCGCAGCTTGCCGGCGCCGCGCTGGCGGCGGTCGCCGCGCGAATTTTCTTCGCCGCGCCGGCGCTCGACCGCGCCTGAGCGCTCGCCTATAGACGCGCCCGTGACGCCGGGGACCTATCAGCGCTATCTCGATCTCGTCGCGCAGGGCGCGCTTGCGGCCGATGAGGCGCAGCGCCTCGCGGCGTTGCGCCTCGACGCGCTGTCGGACGCGGTGACCGCGCGCGCGCAGCCGCGCTTCACGCTCTTTCGCGCGCGCCCGCCGGCGCCGCGCGGCCTCTATCTCTGGGGCGGCGTCGGACGCGGCAAGTCGCTGCTGATGGACATCTTCTTCAACAACACCGAAATCGCGCGCAAGCGGCGCGTCCATTTTCACGAATTCATGGCCGAAACGCATGAGCGCATCGCGAGCTGGCGCGGCGCGGACGAGAAAACCCGCCGCCGCCATCCCGGCGCCAATCCGAAGGCGCTGGACGATCCGATGCCGCCGGTCGCGAGCGACATCGCCGAGGACGCCATGCTCCTCTGTTTCGACGAGTTTCAGGTGACGGATATCGCCGACGCCATGCTGCTCGGGCGCCTGTTCGAAGCGCTGTTCGCCAGGGGCGCCGTCGTCGTCGCGACCTCGAACCGCCATCCTGACGATCTTTACAAGGACGGCCTCAACCGCCAGCTCTTTCTGCCGTTCATCGCGCTCCTCAAGGACCGGCTCGACGTCCTTGAGCTTGCCGCCGCCCGCGATTACCGGCTCGACCGGCTGACGGACGCGCGCGTTTATCACGCCCCGCTCGGCCCTGACGCCGACGCCGCCATGGACCGCGCCTGGACCGCCATGATCGCCGGGTCGCGCGGCAAGCAGGAGACGCTCCACGTCAAGGGCCGCGCCGTCGTCGCGCCGCGCACCGCGCGGGGACTGGCGCGCTTCACCTTCGCCGAGCTTTGCGAGGCGCCGCTCGGGGCGAGCGATTATCTCGCCATTGCGCGGCGCTATAGCGCGGTCTTCATAGACCGCATCCCGCAATTGTCGCCTGGAGAGCGCAATGAGGCCAGGCGCTTCGTCACGCTGATCGACGCACTTTACGAGACGCGCACGAAACTCGTCTGTTCCGCCGCCGCGGCGCCCTATGCGCTCTATCGGGACGGCCATGGCGCCTTTGAATTCGAGCGCACGGCGAGCCGTCTTGTTGAAATGCAGAGCGAACGATACCTCGCCGCCGAACATGCCGCGCCGGCGCCCGCGACGGAAGAAGTGCGATAAAGTAACGGCGCTGTTCTACGTCGATTCGTCCCGATCACTTTCGCCGGAACGAAAACAATTTCATTTGAACACGGTTGCGAAGAGTGAAACGATTCTCCCTGACCGGCTTGGGGCGGGCGCAATCTATTGTGATGGGGTCCCTCCTCCCTGCGCGGTCCCAGGGAGCAAAGCATGAAGCAAGCAAGACCTAGAAGCGGGCGGCGCCTCGCCGTTCGCGCCGCTCTGTTGGGCGGACTTTCGCTAACCGCATTCGCGACGGCGGCGGTGGCGCAGGACGAAACGGAAGACGAAATCGTCGTCACCGGCTCGCGCATCCGCCAGAATCCGCTCGACGCCAGCCGGCCTGTCCTTAACGTCGACAGCGAAGCGATCGAACGATCGGGCATCAGCAATATCGGCGAGATTTTGCAGCGCATCCCGGGCTCGGGCGGCGGCCTCAACTCGAAAGTCAACTCGTCAGGCAATTTCGGCAATCCGCCCGACGGCGGCGGCGTCGGCGCCGGCGCCTCGGAGATCGATCTGCGCTTCCTCTCGTCGCGGCGCGTGCTCGTTCTCGTCGACGGCCTGCGCTGGGTGAACGGCTCGTCCGCGTCCGGCGTTCCGGGCGCGACCGACCTCAACACCATTCCGACCGGCATCATCGAGCGGGTCGAGGTTCTGCAGGACGGCGCCTCGCCGATCTACGGCTCGGACGCCATCGCCGGCGTCGTCAACATCATAACGAAGCGGAGCCAGGAAGGATTTGCCGCCTCCGCGCAGCTCGGCGCCTTTGACGAGACGGACGGCGAGACGCAGCAATACGACCTCTCCTTCGGCGCGGGCAACGACCGCACCGACATCTTCTTCGCGGTGCAATACGTGCACCAGAACAGCGTCAGCTCCGGCGACCGTGACATCTCCGACTTCCCCGAGCCCACGCTCGACGAATGTTTCATCACTTGTTCCTCGGCGACGCCGCGCGGGCGCTTCCTGTTCACCGATCCGAACACGATGCAGGCGCTCAACATCACGCTGAACGAGAACTTCGTCTTTTCGGGCGCGAACCCGGTCTATGACCCGCTGAACCCGACCGGCGCCGATTTCGAGCCGTTCACCACAGCGGACCGGTTCAACTTCCAGCCGTTCAACTTCCTGCAGATCCCGTCGGAGCGCTTCAGCTTCTTCACGCAGGTCACGCACAAGGTGACGGACGACATCAACTTCCGCGCCAAGGCCTCTTACAGCACGCGGAATTCGACCAACCAGGCGGCGCCGATCCCGCTGTTCATCGGGCCGGAAGCGGGCAACGGCAACCGCCTCGACCAGGTGTCGGTCGACGTGACCAATCCGTTCAACCCGTTCGGCTTCTCGCTGACGCCGGCGAACACGGTTTTCCTCGCGCGGCGTTTTGAAGAAGCCGGTCCCCGGAATTTCCAGCAGAATGTCGACACCTTCTACGCCTCGGCGACCTTCGACGGGTCGTTCGAGGTCGCCGGGCGCGAGGTCTTCTGGGATGTCAATTCGCTGTGGTCGCAGAACGAAGCGAACCAGATCGCCCGCGGCATCGTCAATTCGGCGCGTCTTGAGCAAGCGCTGGGGCCGATCGCCAACTGCACGGGCTCCTGCGTCCCGTTCAATTTCTTCGGCGGACCCGGGTCGATCACGCAGGACCAGGTCGACTTCGTCACCTTCAACCAGCAGGATTCGAGCGAGCAGGAACTCTGGGACCTGTCGCTCAATTTCTCGACGACGCTGTTCGACCTCCCTGCCGGCGGAGTCGGCTTCGCGGCCGGCTACGAGCACCGCGATCAGTCGGGCGAATTCAATCCCGACCCGATCGTCGCGGCTGGCGATTCCGCCGACATTCCGGCGCAGCCGACGGCCGGCGCCTTCAATGTCGAGGAGGTGTACGCCGAAACGGTGGTGCCGCTCCTTGCGGACCTGCCGCTCGTCCAGATCCTCGAAGGCAATTTCGCCATCCGCTATTCGGACTACTCGACCGGCGTCTCCGCGACGACGATAAAATATGGCGGCCGCTGGAAGCCCTTTGACGACCTCACCCTCCGCGGCGGCTTCACCGAAGGTTTCCGCGCCGCCTCGATCGGCGAACTCTTCGGCACCGCGACGCGCTTCGACGCGACGCTGGAAGATCCCTGCTCGGACTTCCTCGGCCTCTTCGGCGGGCCGGTCGCGCCGGCGAACGTCCAGGCAAACTGCATCGCACTCGGCGTTCCGGCCGACGGCTCCTATGAGCAGACGAACCCGCAGATCTCGACGCTGACCGGCGGCAATCCGGGGCTCGCGCCCGAGACGTCGAGAGGCTGGAATGTCGGCTTCACCTACGCGCCAGCGTGGCTCGAAGACTTTAACGCCGTCTATGAGTTCAACTACTACCGGATCAACATTGACGGCGCGATCCAGGCGCTCGACGCGCAGCTTCAGCTCGACAGCTGCGTTGCAACGCTCGATCCGACGCTGTGCTCATCGATCGGGCGCGCCGCGTCCGGCACTGTCATCTCGTTCTCGAACCAGCTGACCAATATCGGCAGGATTGAGACGAGCGGCCTCGACTGGAGCGTCAATTTCGAAGTTGACGCGGGCGGCGCCGGCGTCTTCAGCTTCCAGTCGTTGTCGAACTATCTCCTCGACTACACGGAGGCGAACCCGACTTCGACCGGCTTCATCGTCACCTCGCGCGAAGGGACGGTGCGCGGCTCGCCGACCTTCTCCTTCCCGGAGTTCAAATCGACGGCGACGCTCGCCTGGACGCTCGGCGATTTCCGGGCTCAAGGCGTCGGGCGCTACATCAGCTCGCTGACCGAAACCTGCGGCGACCAAGTCGCATTGCCGGCCGATGTCGGATGCTCGCGTCCGGCGGAGAACATCAACGACCTCGGCTCGCGATTCTATCTTGACCTCGCGGCGAGCTATTCCCCGCCCTGGCTCGACGGGCGCTCGGAGCTGACGATCGGCGTCAACAACATTCTCGACACCGATCCGCCGAACTGTTTCAGCTGCCAGCTGAACGGCTTCGATCCGAACACCTACGACGTGCCGGGACAGTTCGGTTATGTACGCCTGACCTTCCGCCCCTGACCGGATTGTGATCCGGACCGACGCCTCCGCCGCAAGGCGGGGGCGTTTTCTTTTGCGGAAAGTTGCGTTGCCAATCCGGAGGTTGCGCGATAGGGCCCTCGGCGATGACCCTTCCCGCCGCCCCCCCGAAGCCCTTGTCCTTCGCCGAACTCGTCGCCGCCACCGGCGCGGTGATGGCGCTGAACGCGCTCGCGATCGACATGATGCTGCCCGCGCTCGGCGTCATCGGCGAGGCGCTCGGCGCCGCGCGCGAGAACGACCGGCAATTGATCGTCGTCGTCTACATCATCGCCAACGGCGTCTCGCAGCTTTTCATGGGGCCGATCGCCGACCGTTTCGGGCGGCGGCGCGTGCTCCTCTTTTCGCTCGGCGCCTACGCCATCGGATCCTTGCTCAGCGTCGTCGCGCAGAGTTTCACGCTGCTGCTCGCCGCGCGCGTTTTTCAGGGCGCGGCGACCGCCGGCGCGCGCGTCGCCGTCCTTGCGATGGTGCGCGACCGCTATTCCGGCGCGGAGATGGCGCGCGTGATGTCGATCGCGATCACCATCTTCATGGCGGCGCCGATATTCGCGCCGCTGATCGGGCAGGGCGTCCTCCTTGTCGGTTCCTGGCGCTGGATTTTCGGCGCGCTCCTCATCTATGGCGCGCTGATGGCGCTGTGGGCTGTGTTTCGCATGCGGGAAACGCAAGGCGCGGTCGCGCGGCACGCCTTGACCTTTGGCGGGGCGTTTTCGGCCTATGCCGAATTTTTCAGCCTGCGCGCCAGCGTCGGCTATGTCGCGGTCCAGACGCTGCTGTTCGGCGGCCTCTTCGGCTTCATCAGTTCCTCCGAGCAGATCTATGTCGATCAATACGGTCTCGGCGCGTGGTTTCCGGCGGCGTTCGGCCTCAGCGCCGTCGGCTTTGCGCTGGCCGCGATCGTCAATGCGCGGATCGTCGTCAAGACGGGCATGCGCCGGCTCGCGCGGGCGGGCCTTGTCGCGCTGATCGCTCTGCAGGTCTTTCATCTCGCCTTTCATGGGCTGATCGCGCAGAACGCCTTCGTCTTCGCCGCCTTCATCACGGCGACGCTGTTTTGCATGGGCTTCGTGACGCCGAACGCGCAGGCGCTGTCGATGGAGCCTGCGGGCCATATCGCCGGCGTCGCCGCCGCTGCAAGCGGCTTTGCGACCGGCGCGATCGGCGGGGCGATCGGCGGCCTCATCGGCAGTTTCTATGACGGCACGACGGTTCCCCTGATCGCCGGCTTCGGCGTTCTCGGCGCATTGGCGCTCGCAGCCTCAATCTGGGCCGACGGGGCGAACGCATCGGCGCCGGCGCCGCGCGAGCGCGCGGTCCCGTGACGCGCCGCGTCTGCCTTGGCGCCTTCGCCGGCGCGCATGGCGTCAAGGGCGCAGCGAAAGTCCGCGCCTTCACGCAGTCCGAAGACGGGGTCGCGGCCTATGGCCCGGTTGAAAGCGAGGACGGCGCGCGCCGCTTCACGCTCGATTTCATCCGTGTGCTGAGGCCCGGCCTCGCCGTCGTCTCCGCGCCGGAGATCGCGAGCCGCGAGGACGCCGCTTCGCTCGCCGGCGTGCGTTTTTATGCGCCGCGCGCGGCGCTGCCGCCCGCCGATGAGGACGATTTCTACATGGAGGACCTCGTCGGCCTCGCGGTCGTCGACGAGAACGGCGTTGCGCAAGGAAAGATCGCCGGCGTCCACAATTTCGGCGCCGGCGACATTCTCGAAATCACGGAGCGGCCCGGCCATCCGGGCGCTCTCTTCGCGCCGTTCACGAAGTTGGCCTTCCCCGTCATCGACCTCGATCGCGGCGTCGCGGTCGCCGCGATGGAGGCCCTCGGCGGCGAAGACGACGCCGCTCTCGTCGCCGAGGCGATGCGGCAGGAAGACGCCTGAGCAAAATTCGCCGCGCCGCGCCGCCCGCCGGTTGTGCGCACCGCTTGCAAGGCCCAAAGGCCCCGGCTTAGGCTCCCGTCCCACGAGGGGCCGGGGCATGGCGGGGACAGGCGAGACCAAATCTCAGAACGCCGGGGGGGGGCGCGACAAGCTTCTGTTCGGAGGCGCGCTCGTCCTTCTGGCCGGCGCGCTCGTCCTCAGCGAGGCGGCGCGGTTTGGCGAGCGCGGCGCGCGCAAGGACCTCGCCGTCGCGCTTGAAGAAACGCGCAAGAATGCCGACGCGGCCCTGAGCGCCGTAATCGCGCCCGAAACGCTAAGCGAGGCGGACAAGTCCGTCTACATGCTCGCGACAGACCGCTCCTTCATCGGCACGGCGTTCGTCATCGACCGCGACCGCGGCGTCCTTGCGACCGCCGCCCATGTCGCCGACGCGCTGCCGCTTGAGGACGACGAACACAAGATCCGCGCGATCAACCAGTTCACCGGCAAACAGCTGAAGGTCAAAATCGCCAAGAGCCATGCCGGCTACGGCGCCTTCACCCGCGTCGCCGAGCGCTATCAACCGGTCGATGCGGAAAGCCCCATCGTCAATCCGCGCGCGATCGCGCTGTCCGATTACGCCAATGACGCGGCGATCCTGATCGTCGATCCGATCGACGCCGACACCGGCGAGAATATTCTCGGACCGAACCTGCCGATCGCGCCGGAAGAAGACCTCTACAAATTGAAAGCCGGCGACGCGATCGCGGTGATCGGCTTTCCCTCCGACATGCTGACCTCCGGCATCGCCGACAAGAGCGCGGCCTCGCGCATTGAACGCGGCGTCATCGCGGCGATGGTCTCGCCGATCGATCTCGCCGACCAGAGCGCCGACGTCCGGGGCCGCAATCTCATCGTTCACCGCATGGCGACCGCGCCCGGCACGAGCGGCGGGCCGATGATCAACGGCAAGGGCGAGGTTGTCGGGATCAACACCCATGGGCTGTCCTCGCCCTTTTCGAACGGCGACAAGATGGGCCAGCGCGCGGAGGTTCTGTACGACCTCCTTGCGGCGCTGCGCGAGGAATTCCAGATCGACCAAGTCTATGCGCCCGACTGGCGCCGGCGCCTGTCGCGCTGGAAACGCGCGCGCGATGTCATTCCCTATATGCATTATTACACGACGAAGCTCGACAAGGACGCCAAGCTCGCCGAGCTGCAGGTCGCGGGCGTCGATTTCGAAGCGGCCGCGCCGTTCCGCTCGCAGATTGTCGATCTTGAGTTCGACGACCTGCGCGATTCCTATACGGTCTACGCGGCCGATCTCGCCGCGCCTGTAATCGCCCAGCCTGCGCAAACGACCCCAGCGCCCCCGGCGGCGCGCGGGACGACAAGGCTCGCCGCGCAGGCGACGCCGCTCTTCCGGCTCGCCCAGCCCGGCGAATATCGCGAAATGGTGTTTGATCTGCCTGCGGACGAACAGCACATTCTCTACGCCTTCGACTACGCCGTGAACACGGTATACGGGTTCTGTCCGACCGCGATCCATCACCGCGAGATCGGCAAGTCGGAGCTTATTCTCGGGCGTCTGTCGGGCAGCCCCAATGTGAAGATCGAAGCGACCGGCGAGGCCGGCAAGCGCAAGCGCGTGCAGGCGCTGTTCCACCGGCCGAATTGCGCGACCTCGTCGGACTTTTTCGCCGGCGTCATCAGCTGGAAGCCGGAAACGCCGCCGGCCGCGGCGCCGACGACGACAGCGGCGGCGGCGGCCGTCGTAGAAGCGGCGGCCCAGCGCGTCTCCTGCGCCTTCGGCGCGGAGGGCTGCGTCCGAACCCTCAAGGCGTCGTTCGACGCCAATGCCGCCGTCCATGGCGATCCGGCCGGCGTTGATCGGCTCGTGCCGATCGTGTCTATACCGGCCGCCGGACCGGCGGCCGCTCGGAACTAGCGGCGGTTCCGGCCGGAAAGGCCGACCGATGTGGCGCGCAAGCGTCCTGACGCTTTATCCAGAGATTTTCCCGGGGCCCCTCGACGCCTCGGTGCTGGGGCGCGCGCGCGGCGAAGGGCGCTGGGCGCTCGACACGGTCAATATTCGCGACTTTTCCGACAATCCCTACGGCTCGGTCGATGACACCCCGGCCGGCGGCGGGGCGGGGCTGGTCATGCGGGCCGATATTCTCGCCAGCGCCGTCGACAGCGTTCCCCGAAACGACCGGCCTCTCCTCTGCCTCTCGCCGCGCGGGGCCCCCTTCACCCAGACGCGCGCCAGGGCGCTGGCCGAGGGGCCCGGTCTCATCGCGCTCTGCGGCCGGTTCGAGGGAATAGACCAGCGCCTTGTCGAGGCGCGGGGCGCTGAAGAAATCTCCATCGGCGACTTCGTGCTCGCCGGGGGAGAAATCGCCGCCATGGCCGTGATCGAGGCTTGCGTGCGCCTGATCCCGGGGGTATTGGGCTCGGCCCTTTCGCTCGGGGAGGAAAGCTTTTCCCCGGCCGCAGGGGCGCGCGGCCCGCTGCTGGAATATCCCCAGTATACAAGGCCGCGGGTCTTTGAAGGGCGGGAGATCCCGCCCGTGCTCCTCTCAGGCGATCACAAAAAGATCGCCGGGTGGCGGCGCGACCAGGCTGAAGCGATAACGCGCGCGCGACGACCGGAGCTCTTCAACCCCGGTCCTATCCGGCGGGACAACAAGCAAGAGGACTAAGGCCGTGAACATCATTGAAATGCTGGAAAAAGAAGAGATCGCGCGTCTCGACAAGAAGGTGCCGGAATTCGCGCCGGGCGACACCGTCAAGGTCAATGTGCGCGTCAAGGAAGGCGACCGCGAGCGCGTGCAGGCCTATGAGGGCGTCTGCATCGGCCGCGCCGGGTCGGGCCTCAACGAGAATTTCACGGTACGGAAGATTTCCTTCGGCGAGGGCGTCGAGCGGGTGTTTCCGGTCCATGCGCCGATCGTGCAGTCGATCGAAGTCGTGCGCCGCGGCAAGGTGCGCCGCGCCAAGCTCTATTATCTGCGCAATCGCCGCGGCAAGTCGGCGCGCATCACCGAAAAGGTCGATAACACGGCGAAGGAAAGCGCGCAGGAGTAGCGCCGCCACCCTTCCTGCAATCGGAAAACCCGCCCCCTTGAGGGCGGGTTTTTTGTTGCGCGCCAAAAGGCGTATGATCGGGACCGGTCTTTGCGCCGCATCCTTCGCGACGACGCCTTCGGCGGCTCCTCAGGATGAAGGAATCGCCTTGTTCGCGAGCGACTTCTTCATCCTGAGGAGCGGCCCTCTTGGGCCGCGTCCCGAAGGATCGGCCGCCGGGACGGGCGATAATCAGGGAGAGACCTGCATGCTGAAGAAAATCATCGGTTCGGTGGTCGCCGCGCTCGTCGTCCTTGTCGGGCTCGGCTTCGTGCTGCCGGACAAGACGCATGTCGAGCGCGAGATCGTCATCGACGCGCCGACGGCCGAAGTGTTCGCGCTCATTTCCGATTTCAATCAGTGGAGCCGCTGGTCGCCCTGGGCCGATCTTGACCCGAACGCCGCCTATGAAATCACCGGCGCAGGCGTCGGCCACCGCATGCGCTGGACGAGCGATGATCCCAATGTCGGCAGCGGCGTGCAGACGGTGACGGCGATCGAAGCGCCTTCGCGCCTCGTCACGCATCTTGAATTCGGCGACATGGGCAAGGCGGACGCGACCTTCACGCTGACGCCGCAGGACGGCGCGACGCGCGTCGTCTGGGCGCTCGATTCGAAGATGCGCGCGGGCGTCCCGGTCTGGATGCAGCCGGTCGCGACCTATATGGGCTTCTTCATGGACGGCATGGTGGGCGAGGATTACGAAAAGGGCCTTGCGCGCCTGAAGGCCGCCGCGGAAGCGTCCTAGACCAGCCTGACGCCGAGCTGCTCGAACAGGGACGCATCGCGCGCTTCGCCGGGATTGGCCGTCGTCAGCAGGCGGTCGCCGATGAAGACCGAGTTCGCGCCGGCAAGAAGAGCCAGCGCCTGCGCCTCCTCGCTCATGGCCTCGCGCCCCGCCGACAGGCGCACCATCGAGCGCGGCATGGTGATGCGCGCGACGGCGATGACGCGCGCAAAGTCGATCCCTGACAGGGGCGCCGATGCGCCGAGGGGCGTTCCTTCGACGCCGACCAGCGCGTTGACCGGCACGCTTTCGGGCGGCGGGTCCATATTGGCGAGCGCGGCGATGAGGCCGACGCGGTCCTCCGCCGCCTCGCCCATGCCGACAATGCCGCCGCAGCAGACCTTCATGCCGCTCGCCCGCACGCGCGCGAGCGTTTCGAGGCGGTCCTCAAACGTCCGTGTCGAGACGACCCTGCCGTAATAGCCGGGCGCGGCGTCGATATTGTGATTGTAATAATCGAGCCCCGCCCCGGCGAGCGCCGCCGCCTGATGATCGCTCAGCATGCCGAGCGTCATGCAGGTCTCAAGGCCGAGGCCCTTCACTTCGCGGATCATGTCCGTGAGCGCGGGCAGATCGCGGTCGCGCGGCGAGCGCCACGCCGCGCCCATGCAAAAGCGCGAGGCCCCTTCGGCCTTCGCCTTTGTCGCCGCCGCGACGACTTCCGCCGTCTCCATCAGCTTCGTCGCCGCAACGCCGGTGTCGAAATGCGCCGACTGGCTGCAATAGCCGCAATTTTCG
>CAZHUI010000093.1:0-12544 GCA_964535605.1 uncultured Caulobacterales bacterium | reverse complement strand
TGACGGTGCCGGTCGTCACCAGCGCGGAAAGATCGGGATCGCGCGCCGTCAGCCGCTCGACCAGAGGCAGGACGGAGAGCGATTCCCCGACGCTGGCGCCGTGGATCCAGACGAGCCGGCCGCCGGGGCGCGCGCGGCCGGGCTCGCCGCAGCGTTCGCCGAGGCGCGCTTCATCTTCCTTCCCGGCGCCGAGGCGGCGTTTCAGGATTGCGCGCGCGAAGGGCGCGCCGGCGCCCGAGGCCGCGCGATAGAGCCTCAGCCCCAGCGGTTCGCCCAATGGGGGCTCCGTATACGGAAGATCGTCCGCCGTCATCGTCTTTCCAGCGCGCGCGCCGCGTCTGCGACGGCGCCGTTGATCTCGTCTTCAAGCCGCCGGCGCGCCGCTTCGAGCGCGAGCCCGTCCGCCCCCGCTTCTACATGGAGGGCGGGCCGCGCGGCAAAGGCCATGCGCGCGAAGGGCGGCGTCAGGACGAACCGGTCCCAGGTGTCGAGGCGCAGCGCCGGATGCGCGGCGTAACCGGCGGGCAGGATCGGCGCGCCGGTCATGGCGGCGAGCCTTATCGCGCCGATCTTGGCGATTTCCGCCGGCCCGCGCGGCCCGTCCGGCGTCATGCCGACGATCGCGCCCGCTTTCAGCGCCGCCGCCATCGCCGCGACGGCCGGCGCGCCGGACTTGTTCTTTTCAGGCTTTTTGGGATCGGCGGCAGAGCCCGCGATCATGTCGATGCCGAAGCCCTTGACGGCGCTCGCGATCATCGCCCCGTCGCGATGGGCCGAGATCAGCATCGCCACCGGGCGCGCCGTCTCGCGCCGGATGATCGGTCCCATCAGAAGGCGCGCATGCCAGAAGGCGAGAATGAAGCCCTTGTCCGACCTGAGGAGCGCATCGGCATGCTCGCGGCCGATGAAATCCGTGCGCGACGTCGCCGCGACAAGGCGGATATAGGCCGCAACGCCCGCGCTGACGGCCGCGCCCGCTATGGGCGACTTCAAGAGGCGTTTTGTGAGAGAGGCCATCAGAGGGGCGTGATTAGGGGCGTGCACGCGGCGCGGCAAGCGCGACAAGCGTCGCCGCCGGGTTCGCCTTGACCGCCAGCTGGACTTTGATTCCGGAAGCCGTTCTCGTCACCCCGGAGCGACGCGTAGCGGCGCATCCGGGGTCCATCTCCCGTCAGTCACCACCTTGCACGCGGATAATTCAGGAGATGGTCCCCGGGTTCCGCGCTTCGCGCGGCCCGGGGGTGACGGCGGAAATGCGCGTTTCGAGCGAGACTGCGAGGATCAAAGCTGGTCCTCATCCTTAGGAGCGGCCTTATTCAGGCCGCGTCTCGAAGGAGGGTCCGTGCGGCCCCACCTCGCCAGAGCCGGCGCTCAGCGCTGCGACGTCCCCGTATCGTCCGCAGGCGGAGGATTGGACGGCGCGCGCAAGGGCGCCTTCTTGCCGCAGGCGGCGACGAAGAAAAGCGCGGCGAGCGCGGCGAGGACGAGTTTCATGCCAAAATCTCCTTCCAGCGCGCGATCTGCGCTTTCACATTCGCGGGCGCCGTGCCGCCATAGGATGCGCGCGCCGCGACCGAGGCGTCAACGGTGAGGCGCTGGAAAATATCGTCGCCTGTCTTCGGCTCGACGCTGCGGAAATCGGCGATCGACAATTCGTCGAGCCTGACGCCTTTTTTCTCGGCGATGGCGACGATGCGTCCCGTCGCGTGATGAGCCTCGCGGAAGGGCATGCCGAGCGCCATCACGAAATAATCGGCGAGATCGGTCGCGGTCGAAAACCCGCGCATCGCGGCCGCGCGCATCGCGTCCTTGTCGAAGGCAAGATCGCCGGCCATGCCGGTCATCGCCGCGAGCGCAAGCGCCAGATCGTCAATCGCCTGAAACGTCGTCGCCTTGTCTTCCTGCATGTCCTTCGAATAGGCGAGCGGCAGGCCCTTCATGACGATGAGGAGGGACTGAAAACTTCCCGCGATGCGCCCGACTTTCGCGCGGCAAAGCTCGGCGGCGTCGGGGTTTCTCTTCTGCGGCATGATCGAGGAGCCCGTCGAGAACGCGTCCGTCAGTTTCGCAAATCCGAAATGCGGCGAGGTCCAGAGAACGATTTCCTCCGCAAGCCGCGACAGATGGCTCGCCGCAATCGCCGCCGCCGCGATGAGTTCGAGCGCAAAGTCGCGCGCCGACACGCTGTCGAGCGAATTCGCGGTCGGGCGGGTGAAGCCCAAAGCCTCCGCCGTCCTGTCGCGGTCGATCGGATAGGGCGTCCCCGCAAGCGCGGCGGCCCCCAAGGGGCATTCGTTCATGCGCGAAGACGCATCCATGAAACGCGTGCAGTCGCGCTCCAGCATTTCGACATAAGCGAGGAGATGATGGCCGAGCGTCACCGGCTGGGCGATCTGGAGATGGGTGTATCCCGGCATCACCCAATCGGCGTGACGCTCGGCCTGCGCGAGGAGCGCGCGCTGCAGGCGGTCGATCGCGGTCGCCGCGTCGTCCGCCGCCTTGCGGCACCAGAGGCGGAAATCGACCGCGACCTGGTCGTTGCGCGAGCGCGCGGTGTGAAGGCGCAAGGCCGGCTCGCCGATGAGGTCTTTCAGGCGCGCCTCGATATTCATGTGGATGTCTTCAAGGCGCGCGGAGAACGGGAACGTTCCCGCCGCAATTTCCGCGGCGATCTTATCGAGCCCCTCGTCGATGGCGCGCGCATCCGCCGCAGTGATGATCTTCGCGCTTGCAAGCATTGCGGCGTGCGCCTTCGAGCCGTCGATATCCTCGCGCCAGAGCCTTTTGTCGACGTCGATCGAGGCGTTGATCGCCTCCATCACCGCCGCGGGCCCGCGCTCGAAGCGCCCGCCCCACATCTGGCTTTTTTCCGGGCTTTCCTTATCTCCGGGTTTGTCAGACGACATCGGTCCTCAGTCCTTTCGCCGGAGACGATCCTTGCGCGCCGCATTCAATCCCCGCCTGTGGCTGATCGCGCTTCTGGCGCTCGGCGGGGCGGGCCTTCTCTACGTGATCCTCGCCGCCGCGTTAAGCGGGCGCCCGCCATCGGCCGCGAAAGAAGCGCCGGTTCTTCATGACGTGCGCCTCGCCTCCGGCGCCATGGAAAAATTCGTCTTCGCGGCGAGCGCGCGGGAGGCGCCGGCCGAACCCTTCCTCCATGACGGAGCGGAGACGACGCTGAGGGCCTTCCGTGGGCGGACAATATTGGTGAATTTCTGGGCGACCTGGTGCGCGCCCTGCATCAAGGAACTCCCCTCGCTCGACACGCTGGCGGGCGAATTGGGCGGGGACGATTTCGCGGTCATCGCCGTCGCCGCCGACCCGAAGGGACCGGAAGTCGCGGGGGCGTTTCTCGACAAACTGGGGATCGAGAACCTCAAACTCTCCGCCGATCCGAAACTCGCCCTCGTTATCGCGACGGGCGGCTCGGCGTCGCTGCCCTTGTCGGTGCTCTATGACGCGCAAGGCCGCGAGATCGGGCGCCTCAGCGGCGAAGCCGACTGGGCGTCGGCGGAGGCGAAGGCATTGGTCCGGGCGGCGATTGGGACGGGTTCCCGCCCTTGAAAACGGATACGCTGCGAAATTGAGGTTCTGGCGGCGCATCCTCGTGACGCCTCCGCTGCGCTCCGGCTCCTCAGGATGAAGATCTCTTTTTTTCAGCACAGGAGCTCTTCATCCTGAGGAGCGGCCAACTTCGGCCGCGTCACGAAGGATGGGTTGCGAAGAGTAACCTTCGCAACGGTTCCTAAGCCGCCAACTCGTCCTGCACCAGGCGCGGGCGCTTGTCGATCAGGGCAAGGAGCACGCGCGCGGGACCGTCAGGGCGGCGGCGGCCCTGTTCCCAACCTTGAAGCGTGCCGACGGCGACGCCGATGCTCTTGGCGAACATCGCCTGCGACAGACCCGTCTTGGCGCGGATCGCCGCGACGTCCGGCGCCGCGACGCGCACTTCATGAACGCGCGCGCCGCGCGATTTCCCACGCGCATGATCGCGCGCTTCGATGAGACCCTGCCGGAGGCTGTCGAACGCCGCCGATTTCTTCGCCGCTTTTTTCTTCGTCACTTCCGCCTCCGGTACGACGCCGCGATGTCGTCGCAGATCGCCGTCAATGCCTTCTTCTCCGCCGGCGAGAGCGACGCCTGCTCGTTCTTGGCGAAGATCGTCAGCAAAAAGAGCGGCGTTTCGTCCGTGCAGTAGAAATACAGCACCCGATAGCCGCCGCTCTTGCCGCCGCCTTTGCGCGCGACCCGGATCTTCCAAAGGCCGCCGCCCAGCGAGACGCCCGCTTCGGGATCGGCCGCCAGCCGCGCGACCAGCGATTCCCGGTCCGTATCGTCGAAGCCGACCGCCGCGGCCCTTTTGAGGAACTCCGCCGTTTCGACAACGGTCTACAGGCGCGTTCTTGTCATAGAGTCACATATACGTCAATGACGCATAAGTCAATGACGTATGCCCTACGCCGCCGGCGGCTCCGTCTTGTAATAGGGCTCGACCTTGCCGTTGAGTTTCAGCGTCAGGGGATTGCCCTTGCGGTCGAGCGTCTTGCCGACGGCGACGCGGATCCATCCTTCGGAGACGCAATATTCCTCGACATTGGTGCGCTCCTCGCCGTTGAAGCGGATGCCGACGTCGCGCTGCAGCACGTCCTGATTGAAGTGCGGGCTCTTCGGATTGACGCTGAGGCGGTCGGGGGGCGTGTCGGTCATGGGAGGCTCTCGCATTCGGGATCGGCGAGGCTGTAAACCCGGATTGCCAGCGCAAGGCAAGTCTGGAACGATCCCGCCTCTGCTTGTGAGGGGCTCCATGAAACTGAAACTCGCCGCCGCGCTGGCGTCTGTCGCCGCGCCAATGCTTGCTGACACTGCTTTCGCCGCCGATGTCGCGATCGTTCACGCCGGACGCCTGATGGCGGTGCCGGGCGCGCCGGTTCTTTCCGCGCAAACGGTCGTCATCCGCGACGGGCGCGTCGCCGCGGTCATTCCGGGTTACGCCGAGGGCGCCGCGGCTGGGATCGCCAAGGAAGATGACGTCCGCACCTATGACCTTAAAAATTACACCGTGCTGCCGGGCCTCATCGACAGCCATGTGCACATTCTCGGCGAAGGCAATCCGCAGTCGCGATTGCAAGCCGTGGAACGCTCCGACGCCGATGACGCGATCGCGGGCGCGGGCTTTGCGCGCAAGACGCTCGACGCGGGCTTTACGACCGTGCGCGATGTCGGCGCGGGACCTGGCGATGCGATCTTCGCGCTGCGCGACGGGATCCGCCGCGGCGACGTCGCGGGCCCGCGCATTTTCGCGTCCGGCGGAACCATCTCGATCACCGGCGGGCATGGCGACGGCACGCAAGGCTATCGCGACGACATCGCGCATGTGCTCGCCTCGCCCGCCGTCTGCAACGGCGCCGGCGATTGCCGCCGCGCCGTGCGCGAACAAGTGCGGCGCGGCGCCGATCATATCAAGCTGACGGCGACGGGCGGGGTGCTGTCGAACACCGCCGCCGGCCTTGAACTGCAGTTCCAGCCGGACGAGCTCGCGGCGATCGTCGATAGCGCGCATGCGATGGGCCGCAAGGTGACGGCGCATGCGCACGGCGTCGGCGGGGTTAACGCCGCGCTCGCCGCCGGCGTCGATTCGATCGAGCACGGCACCTATCTCGACGACGAAAGCGTGCGCCTCTTCAAGAAGACCGGCGCCTATCTCGTCCCGACGCTGCTCGCGGGCGCGACGGTCAGTGCGTGGGCGGACGATCCGAACTCGTTCCTGTTGCCGCCGCAGCGCGCGAAGGCGCGCGAGGCCGGCCCCAGACTGCGCGACATGGCGCGGCGCGCGCATCGCGGCGGGGTCAAGATCGCCTTTGGCACCGACACCGGCGTTTCAAAGCACGGCGAGAACGCGAAGGAGTTTCCCCTCCTCGTCGAAGCGGGCATGACCCCGACCGAGGCCATCCGCTCAGCGACTGTCGTCGCGGCGGCCCATCTTGGCCAGGCGGCCAATCTCGGATCGGTCGAAGCGGGGAAAGCCGGCGACTTGATCGCCGTCAGCGGGGATCCGGCGGCGGATGTTTCGGAGCTTCTCGACGTCGATTTCGTGATGAAGGAAGGCGTTGTCTACAAGGGACCGAAGTAAGGAAGAGTTAACGATGGAATCTCTTTTCCCGCGCTTAGAGAGGCGGCGGCGGCGCTTTGGGCCCATCCTTCGTGACGCCTCCGCTTCGCTCCGGCTCCTCAGGATGAAGTCTGTCTTCATCCTGAGGAGCGGCCCTCTTAGGCCGCGTCACGAAGGATGAGCCGCGCGAGCCTTGTTTTCGTCAGCGGTCTTGCTCTTTGCGCCCGAAGGAAGCCCTCCTTACCCCCTTGTTAACCCCGCTGCGCAAGATTGCCCCGAAAGCGACGGGGGCGACCCATGCCGGATGCGACCAAGGACGGCCTTATCAACCATGTCGGCGCGGACGGCCATGTCAGCGCCGAAGACGTGATCTTCCTGAGACGGAACATTTTCGCCGACGGCGTCGTCAGCCGCGACGAGTTGAGTGTTCTCTTCGCGCTCGGGCGGCGCGCGCCGATGGGCGATCCTGAATGGTCCGATTATTTCGCGGAAGCCGCGACGGACTTTTTCCTTCGCGAGGAAGAGCCGCACGGCTATCTCACCGACGAAGAATTTCAGCACCTTTCCTCGCTGATCGGGCGCAGCGGGCCGACCGCGCTGGAGCTTGGCCTTCTTGTCACGCTGATGGAGAAGGCGACCGAAACGCCGACCGCGATGGCGGAGTTTGTCGCCGAGGAATTCCGCCGCACCGTCGGCGCGCGCAAGGGCGGCCCGCGCCTCTTGCGCGCGGACGCGGAATTGCTGCGGCGCTATCTCTACGCCGCTGGCGGCGACGGCTCGATCGCGATCACACGCGCAGAAGCCGAGTTGTTGTTCGACCTCCACGAGATGACGGCCGGCGCGAATAACGATCCCGCCTTTTCCGATCTCTTCATCAAGGGCGTCGCCGCGCATCTGATGGCCCATGTCGGCTACAAGCCGCTGCCGCGCGAAGAGGCGCTGCGCCTTCATGACTGGGCGAGCGATCATTCGGTCAATCCGTCGGGCTTTTTCGGACGCATGGTGTCCGGCGGCCTCGACGCCATCCGCAACGCCTATGGCCCGAAGAAATCGGCCGCGTCGAAAAAGAACGAAGACAACGCCGTCGCCGCCGCCATCGCCGAACAGGTGACCGCGGGGGAAGCCGACTGGCTCGCCGACCGCATCGGGCGCAACGGGCATTTCGACGATATCGAAAACGCCCTCCTCAATTACATGCGCGGCCTCGAAGCCGACCTGCCGCCGAAACTCGCCGCGCTTGTCGAGAAGGCGGCGTAGGGCTTCACGCCAAAATCGTCCGCACTTTCTCGACCGTTTCCTGCGTCTTTTTCTCGTCCTTGATGTCGAGCGCGCGCGGTTCGGGCACGGCGAGACCGCGGATGGCCGCCGGACGCGCCGCGATCGCCGCGAGCCAGCGATTGAGATTGTCTAGCCCGTCCACGGATACGCCGGACCAGTCGTAGATCCTCACCCAGGGCCAGGTCGCGATGTCGGCGATCGAATAATCGCCGGCGAGATATTCCGCTTCGCCAAGGCGCGTGTTGAGGACTTCGAACAGGCGGCGCGACTCGCGCTGATAGCGGTCGATGGCCGGCTGAATTTTTTCCGGGAAATAGCGGAAGAAGACGTTCGCCTGCCCCATCATCGGGCCGACGCCCCCCATCTGGAACATCAGCCATTGCAGAACGCGGCTGCGGCCTTTGACATCGGAAGGCATCAGCCTTCCTGTCTTTTCGGCGAGATAGATGAGGATCGCGCCGGATTCGAACACCGCGAAATCCTCCGCCTCATGGTCGACGATCGCTGGAATGCGCCCGTTCGGATTGATCTTCAGGAAGCCCGGCTGTTTCTGGTCGAGCGCCGAGAGCGAGAGCGCTTTCACCGCATAGGGAAGGTCAAGCTCTTCGAGCGCGATCGAGACCTTGTGCCCGTTCGGCGTCGCGGCGGTGTAAAGATCGATCATCGGCGTATCCCTCGAAGCTCCGGCGCAAGACATGGCTGCAGACTTTTGCGCGCGCAACCCGCCCCGGCGCGCAAGAATGCGTGATGCGCCGGAGACATAGCGGGCGAGGTTGTCTTTCCCGCGCGCTTGCCGCACAGTGACGCCACTGGTGGCGTAAGCGCAGTGGCGTATTGGGGCCTGGCTTCGTCGGGGGTTGGGGATGACTCTGAAAATTTTGGCCGCCGCATTTGCGGCGGCGTGCGTCGCCTTTGGGGCGCCGCAGATGGCGCTGGCGTATGCCGGTCCCGCGGCGCAGGCGCCGGAGGGCACGCATCAATCCGGCGAAGCGGGCGAAGCGCCCGCGGATGAGGGCGTCGTCGAGGCGGCGTTGCCCTGGTGCGGTTGCACGCGCAAGGAATTCGACGCGCTGAAAGCCGAGTTCGAGACGCTAGAGGCGCTCTATCTGCGCACCCGCGCCGACCGCGATCAGCTCGCCGAGTCGGCGCGGATCGGCAAGGAAAGCCTCAAATATGTCGAACTGAAATGGGTGAAGAAGGCGCTGCTCTCGCTCAATCACTACAACGCCGCCGCCGTGCGCGAGCGCGGCCATGACAAGGTCATCCTTGGCTCCGACTATGACGAGCTGACGATCGCCGCGGTCCGCAAATTCCAGTGCGGCAAATATCCCCTCTCCTCCAATGAGGATTGCGACAAGCTGCGCGCGACCGGCTGGCTGACCTTCGACGAGGCGCGCGACGCGATCTGTTACGCCGGCGTCAGCGCGACAGACGAAATGGCCCTGCTGCTCGCCGACTGGTACGCGAACGGCCGCGTGTTCGGAAAAGACCTCTCGGTGTCGGCGCTGATCGTTGAAACGCTCCTTACCAATCTCAAGGAGCACATCACGCACACGCCCTCGCAGCAGAACGGGCATTTCTACAGCGAGGATTATTATATCGGCGTTGAAAACCGCGCGCGCGTCTTTCAGGGCCGCCTGTTGTCGATGGTGCGCGCCGAGGCCGCCGCGGCGCGCGTTTCAACGGACGAGTTTCGCCAGCGGTTCAAGGGAACGCTAAGCCGGGAAGACGTCTGCACGCCCGTCATCCCGCAATTTGAGTGAACCTTTCGGGGAGCCACGCCATGTTGAAGCGCGCCAGGTCAAAGAGGATCGCCGGAGTGCTGACGGGCTTTGCGCTCGCCGCCCTCGCGGCCGCAGCGCCTGCCTTCGCCCAGTCGATCGACATTGAGCCTGTTGCGGTCGGCGACGGCGCGCCGAAGACGCCGGCCAAGCCCGGCAATCTCTGCAAGGGCCTCCACGATATTTCCTATTACGATCCGCATGCGCCCGCCGAACCCGGCGACGACAATCACAAATCCATCCAGGACGCGATCTGCCATGCGAAGGTAGGCGGCGAAGTTGTCATCAGCCGCGATCTTTACCGGCCGTTCCTGCCTGCGTTCAAAGTCGACAAGGCGAACCTGACGATCCGCGCGTCCGACGCGGCCGAAGGGGGAACGATCGCGATCGAACAGGCCGCCGCCGGCGCCTGCGTCACCATCGAGCCCAATGGCGGGCAGACGCCGCTCTCGGGCATCACGACCAAACTCGTCGGTTTCACCTTCATTGCGAATGGCGGGTCGCTGAGCCCTTGCGTCGCCGTGAAGAAAGGCAAGCTCATCCTTGAAAAGTCGCGCATTCTGGTGCGCGACGGCGGGGTCGCCGTCAAAGTCGAGCCGACCGGCGGGCTTGAATTCACCGGCGGGAATTTCGAAGAGCACGGCGTTTTTTCGGAATCGGCGGCCGGCGGGCCCTCCGGCGTCGGCGTCGTCGCCGGCGAAGCGCAGGAGATCGCCCTCGAGGGCGTGCGCCTGCAGGGGCTGGAGACCGGCCTCGTATCGCAGGCGCGCAAGAACACGCTCAGCAACAATCAGTTTACTGAAAATCTCGCCGGCGTCCTCATCGTCGACGCGGCGATCGTGTCGGCCTACGCCCCGTCGCTGACGGTCGAGGGGGGAAGTTTCGCCGGCAATGGCGCGGCGATCCGGCTCATCGCGCGCCCGTTCGACGCGGCGGGCGCAGCTGCGCCGGCGACAGGCCCGCGCCGGCCGTTCCGCGGCGGCGTGACGATCGGCGGCGCCGGCGGCCGCGCGAGGTTCGACAGCAATGATGTCGGCGTCGATTTCGCGCAATCCTATCCGCGCGGATCCTTCGCCGTCAGCAAGACGACCTTTTCCAAAAGCGCGGAAAGCGCGATTTCGATCGCCCTGCCGGAGGGAAGCGCCGCGGCCGATCTCGTCGATGTCGATTTCACCTCGAACGCCGTCGCGGTGACCTTCAACGGCGCGCTCGACGGCGCTTTCAATATTACGGGCGAGTCGAGCATGACCGGCGCCGGGCGCGGCGTGGCGCTGGCCGAGGGCTTCGGCGCTTTTCATGCGGACCTCGCAACCGTCAGCGGCATGAAGCCTGCGCTCGACATCGGCGCCGGCTGGCGCGGCGACCTCGCCTTTTCCGTCAAAAGCGCGAACACGGCGCCTGCGGCGTTCCGCTTTGCGAGAAACGCCGCGATCTGTTCAAAGAATCTTGACGACAAGGCGGGACGCGAAGCGTTCAAGCGCGCTTTCAAGGCGCTGAAGCTGAAAGTCGGCGGCAACCACATTGCGCGCCTGTTCGGCGCGGATTCGGTGGACGCGATGTCGGTCAAGGAAATGAAGGGCGCGCAAGCGGGCCTGTGCGCGAGAGTCGGCGGCTGAGACGGCGCGCGCCGCGCTAGGACCCCGCCGCCTCGCTCGAAAAATGCGCGATGAAAGCGTCGATAACGTCCGCCCAGCGCGCGATGTTCTGCGCGACGTGATCGGGCGCGACGCCGCCCTGCAATTCCATCACATAATCGACGCCGACAAGTTTCTTCGCCGGGATGAGATAGGCGCGGCCGAACACCTGGCGGTCGTTGAAGGCGTTGACCGTCTGATAGTCCGCCGGCGCCGCGTCGCGCCCGAGGTCGAAATTGGCGAAGAACATCAGCGTCGAACAGGCCTTCGGCGCGCCCGTGCAGTCGAGCGCCCTGACCCAGAACTGAATGGTCCCCGCTTGCGCCGTCGCAACCGGCGCGCCGGTCCGGGCGTCATCGATGATGTCGGCCCTTATTCCCGCCGCGGCGAGAACGGCGGCGAGTTCTTCCCCCGTCAGCGCCGTTTTCATCTGCGCCGACGCGGGCGCCGCCGTCGCTACAAGGAGCATCGCTGCCGCGATCGCCAGACGCTTCATGAGAAATCCCCGTCCCATCCCCGGCGGCGATACTGACGCGGCGGGCGACGGGCTGGCAACTGCAAAGGCTTGTGCGGGGCGCGATTTTCGCCCCGGGCTGGCGTTTTGGCCGCGTTGACAGAGGGCCCGCCGCGCCTATTGTCCGCCGCGATTCTGAGGGGCGCCGCCGCCGCCCGAAGGGACTTCATGGCCAGTTCGACGCCGCAAAAGCCGCTCTCCCCGCATCTCCAGATCTGGCGCTGGACGCCGACCATGGCGGCCTCGATCACCCATCGCGCGACGGGCGCGGCGCTGTACGCCGGGACAATCCTTCTCAGCGTGTGGACGGCGGCGCTTGCGCTCGGGGCCGACGCCTTCCGTCCGGTGGGGGCGATCCTCGCCTCCCCGCTCGGGATCGCGGTTCTCGCCGGCTACGCTTTCGCGCTCCTCTTTCACGCCTTCAACGGCATGCGCCATCTCTACTGGGATCAGGGCCGCGGGCTCGACGTCAAATCCGCGCGCGCGACGGCGATCGCCGCTTTCGCCGCCGCGATCGGCCTTGCCGGCGTGCTGGTCGCGGCCGGCCTCATCAACCGCGCGGGCTGAGGGTCTCACCCATGACGCATAAAGGCACGGCGACGTTCATCGCGCAGCGCACGAGCGCGGTCATTCTTCTCCCCCTCGCCGTCTGGTTCCTCGCCGGCGCGGTCGCCCATGCGGGATCGACCTATGAGGAAATGCGGGCGTGGCTGGCGACGCCGCTCAACGCCGTCCTGATGGGCGCGCTCATTCTGACCGGCGCCTTTCACATGCGCATCGGCGTCAATGAGATCATCGACGATTATTCGCCGGCCGGCGCGCGCGGCATGTGGAAGCTCCTGAACCTCTTTGTCGCGGTCGGCGCCGCCGCGCTCGCCGTATATTCGCTCATCACCATCGCCGCCTGAGAAAGTTCCCATGGCCAACGCCCCCATGTCCAAGGCCTATGAGATCGTCGATCACGAATATGACGTCGTCGTCGTCGGCGCCGGGGGGTCGGGCCTGCGCGCAACGCTCGGCGCGGCGCAAGCGGGACTGAAGACCGCCTGCGTCACGAAGGTCTTCCCGACGCGTTCGCACACGGTTGCCGCGCAAGGCGGGATTTCCGCCGCGCTCGGCAATATGGGCGCCGACGACTGGCGCTGGCACATGTACGACACCGTCAAGGGCTCCGACTGGCTCGGCGACCAGGACGCGATCGAGTACATGTGCCGCGAGGCGATCCCGG
>CAZHUI010000092.1:0-12651 GCA_964535605.1 uncultured Caulobacterales bacterium | reverse complement strand
CGCATTATCATTCCGGGGCGGACCTTCCGCTGCGACAGCGACCAGACGCACACGCCGATGTTCCATCAGGTCGAGGGCCTCGTCATCGACCGGCAAACGCATATGGGCCACCTCAAAGGAACGCTCGAAGCCTTCTGCAAGGCGTTCTTTGAAGTCGACAGCGTGAAGACCCGCTTTCGCCCGCACTTCTTTCCGTTCACGGAGCCTTCGGCCGAAATGGACATCGGCTATGAGCGGGTGGGGAATGAAATCCGCATCGGCCAGGGCGAGAAATGGATGGAAATCCTCGGCTCCGGCATGGTGCATCCGAACGTCCTCCGGAATTGCGGGCTCGACCCGGACGAATATCAGGGCTTCGCCTTCGGCATGGGCATCGACCGCCTCGCCATGCTGAAATACGGTATTCCGGACCTCCGCGATTTCTTCGCGGCGGACGCGCGCTGGCTCGAGCATTACGGTTTCGATCCGCTCGACCAGCCGAACCTGTCGACGGCGCTTTCTCACTAGGGGAGGGAACCATGCGCAAGACCTTGTTGATCGCCTGCCTCGCGGTTGTCGCGGCCTGTGAAAAGAAGCCGGTCGCCGAGGCCGTCATTTCCGAGCCGGCGACGGAAGAGGCTGCCGCCGAGGAAGCGCCCGCCGACCCGGCCGCCGCCGCTGCGGAAACCTACGCCCGTCTTGAAGGGTCCTGGGCCGAAACCGGTCAGTGCCCGGACTATCAGGCGCGGTGGGAAATCGAGCCGCAGGCGTTTCAGCGCTTTGAGATGCGCTGCGAGATCGAGCGCATCGAGCCGCTCGCCGTCGGCGTGCGCGCCATTTCCCAATGCGCGGTCGAAGGCGACAATGACGCGGTCGCTGACCATTTCCACTTCATCCGTGAAGCGGACGGCTCGCTGACGATCGTCAATGAAGCGAACGAGGCCCGCACGACGGGGCTTTATCCTTGCGTCGAGAGCGAGCTTTAGGACCGCATGAAATTCACGCTCTCCTGGCTGAAAGAACACCTCGAGACCGACGCCTCCCTCGCCGACATTGTCGCGGCGATGGTGAAGGTTGGGCTGGAGGTCGAGCATGTCGACGATCCGGCGGAGCGCCTCAAGGCGTTCACCATCGGCGAAGTCTTGTCGGCGGAAAAGCATCCTGAGGCGGACAAGCTCCGCGTCTGCAGGGTCGCGACGAAAGACGGCGTCCTCCAGATCGTCTGCGGCGCGCCGAACGCGCGCGCGGGCATCAAGGTCGCCTATGCGCCCGTCGGCGCCTATGTGCCGGGCATCGACGTCACGCTGACGAAAGCGAAAATTCGCGGCGTTGAATCGCACGGCATGATGTGTTCGTCGCGCGAGCTGGAACTCGGCGAGGATCATGACGGCATCATTGAGGCGCCGTTGTCGGCAAAGGTCGGCGATCCGGTCAGCGCCGCGCTCGGCGCGACCGACGCCGTCATCGAATTTGAAGTGACGCCCAATCGTCCGGACACGAACGGCGTCGCCGGCGTCGCGCGCGATCTCGCCGCGGCGGGGCTTGGGCGCCTCGTCACGAGGGCGCCTGAGGCGATCAAGGGCGGTTATCCCTGCCCGCAAAAAATCGGACTCCATTTCCCGGCGGGCGCGGAAAACGCCTGTCCGGCCTTCGCCGGGCGCCTCATTCGCGGCGTCAAAAACGGGCCGTCGCCGAAATGGCTTGCTGATCGCCTGCGCGCGATCGGCCTTCGCCCGATTTCCGCGCTCGTCGATGTGACCAATCTTTTGGCCTATGACCGCGCGCGTCCCTTGCATGTCTATGATGCGGATAAGATCAAGGGCGAACTCCATGCGCGCCTCGGCCGGGTTGGCGAAAGCTTTCTCGCGCTCGACGGCAAAACCTATGCGCTTGATGAGACGATGACGGTGATCGCCGATGACGGCGGCGTTCTCGGCCTCGGCGGCGTCATCGGCGGCGAAACAACCGGCTGTTCGGACGATACGCGAAACGTCTTTGTCGAGTCCGCCTATTTCGATCCGCTGCGCACGGCGAAAACGGGCCGCAAGACCGGCATCCATTCCGACGCGCGCTACCGCTTTGAGCGCGGCGTCGATCCGGCGTTCATGGTTCCGGGCATCGAACTCGCAACGCGCCTCATTCTCGACATGTGCGGCGGCGAGCCGAGCGACGTGCTCGTCGCCGGCGCCCCGCCCGTGGCGAAGAAAACTGTCGCCTTCCCGCCGTCTGAGACGAAGCGCCTCACCGGCATCGACGTGCCGCAGCAGCGCGCGGAAGAAATTCTGACCGTGCTCGGCTTTAAAGTTTCACGCGCCGATCCGTGGCTGGTCGATGTTCCAAGCTGGCGCCCCGACATCGACGGCAAGGCCGACCTCGCCGAGGAAATCGCCCGCATCACCGGCTTTGACGCGCTCCCCGCCGTCACGCTCCCGGCGCGCGGACCCGTCGAGCCGCCGAAGCTGACATTGGCGCAGGACCGCCGCCGCCTTGTGAAGCGCGCGCTGGCAGGCCGGGGCATGCTCGAAGCGGTGACTTGGTCCTTCACGGATGAGCGTTATGCCGCGCTTTTCTCCGACGGGCCGAACTGGCTCGCCGCGCAGGGCCTCCTCCTCGCCAATCCAATTTCGTCAGACCTCGGATCGATGCGTCCGTCGATCCTCCCGAATCTCGTGGCCGCGCTTCAACGTAACGCCGACCGTGGACGCAGCGATCTCGCGCTCTTCGAGGTTGCGCCCGTCTACGCCTCCGACCGCCCGGAAGGGCAAGAGACGGCCGCCGCCGGCGCGCGCCTCTCGAACCCCCCGCGCCATTGGTCAGGCGCCGTGCGCCCTGCGGACGTCTTTACCGCAAAGGCCGACGCGATCGCCGCGCTCGAAGCCGCCGGCGCCAAAGTCGAGCAGCTGCAAACAACAGCGGATGCGCCAGCCTGGTATCACCCGGGCCGCTCCGGCGTGCTGCGTCTCGGGCCCAAGCTCGCGCTCGCCCATTTCGGCGAACTGCATCCGCGCGTTCTGAAAGCAATGGATGTCGAAAGCCCCGTGCTCGCTTTCGAAGCGTTCATCGACCAGATCCCGCCGGCAAAACCGCGCGCGACAAAAACGAAACCCGCGCTCGAAACGTTGGAACTCCTGCCCGTGCTCCGCGACTTCGCTTTCGTCGTCGACCGCGCGCTGCCCGCGGATCAACTTTTGAAAGCTGTGAAGGGCGCCGAGAAAAAGCTCATCGCCGACGTCACGCTGTTCGACGTCTATGAAGGCAAAGGCGTGCCGGACGGCAAGAAATCGCTCGCCGTCGAAGTGACGCTCCAGCCGCGCGACCGAACGCTGACCGACGCCGAGATCGACGCCGTCGCCAAAGCGATCGTCGCCGCCGCCGGGAAAGCCGCCGGCGCAACGCTTCGGGCCTGACACCGCAGCCGCCCGCCTTCTTCCCGGCGATCGACTGCGCCGCCCTCGCTTGCGAAGGCGGGCCCGGTTCGCTAGGAAGCGCCGTCCCGCCCGCCGGGATCGCCGCTTTAGCTCAGCTGGTAGAGCACATCATTCGTAATGATGGGGTCAGGTGTTCGAGTCACCTAAGCGGCACCATTTGCCTCATCGATTTTCGCGCTCGCATCGGCTCATTCGCGCGCCGGTCAGTTGCGAAAGCTTCCCGCCGCTCCTAGGTGGGAATGGCGGCGCTTGGGAGGCGCGGTTTCGATGGCGGCAGCGAGCGAGGGGTCCGACGATCTTCCGGCCGCCGGCGCGCCGCCTCAAAAGCGCTACAGGGCGTTCATCAGTTACAGCTGGGCCGATCGCGTTTGGGGGGAATGGGCGCACAAGGCGCTCGAGACCTACAAGACGCCGAAAGCGCTGATTGGAAAGCCGGGCGCGCTAGGGCCCGTCCCCGCGCGCCTCACGCCAATTTTCAAGGATCGCGAGGAGGAGGCGGCGGGCGCCGGCATTACGGCGTCGATCGAAGCGGCGATGCTGGCGTCCGACTTCATGATCGTCATCTGCTCGCCGACCTCTGCGCAGTCGAAATGGGTCAATCACGAAGTCGCCTGGTACAAAAAGCACCGCGACAAGACGCGCGTTCTGGCGCTGGTCGTCGGCGGCGAGCCCGGCGCCTCCTTCGTCCCGGGGCGAGAGGCCGAGGAGTGTTTTCCAAAGACGCTCCTCTACGAGGTCGGCGACGATCTTCAGCCGACGGATGAAAAAGAGGACGTGCCGCTCGCCGCCGATGCGCGCCCTGTCGGCGACCATAAGCGCGGCGCGAAACTGAAGCTCGCGGCGGCGATGCTGGGGCTTGGCCTCGACGATCTCGTCCGCCGCGAAGAACGCCGCCGCGCCGTCCGCCGCCGCCTTGTCACGACGGCGCTCGCCGTCTTTTCGGTCTGGATGACGGGCAACACCTGGTACGCGATCAGCCAGCGAAACGAAGCGCAAGCCCAGCGCCGTCTCGCCGAACAGCAGACGGAGAACGTCAACGCCGCGCTCGACTATCTCGTCTCGCTGTTTGAAATCGCCAATCCGGCGACAGAAAACCCTAAAACGATTACCGCGCTGACGATTTTGGAGCGCGGGCGAACCAAAATCGACGCCGAGCTTGGCGACAAGCCGATGGTGCGCGCGCGCCTCTTAAGCGCGATCGGATCGGTCTATCAGAACCTCGGTGATATCAAGGGCGCGGAGCCGATTTTGGCGGATGCGGCGCGCGGTCCGTTCGCGACGGTCGCGGATGAAGTGACGGCGCGTATGCATTATGCGGCGGCGCTCGCCCGGCTCGGGAATTATGAACAATCGACCGAACAAACGGCGCTTGCGACCGCGCTCATCGACGCTAACGCTGGCAAGCTTCCGCAATCGACGCTCGATTTTCTGCGCATGGAGATCGAGCGTCGCGAGGCGACAGAAGCGCATTATAAGCAGGACTACCAGTTGGCGATTGCGAAGTACCAGTCCGCCAAGGCGCATTGCGCGGCGACGCCGGCCTGTCCGCCGGACACGCTGGCGTCGGTGTCGAACAATCTCAGCCTTGCTTTCAGCGAAACCGGCCGCCAGTCGGAAGCGCGCGCCGAACTGCTGATCGTTCGCGACATCTATCTGAAGGAATTCGGTCCTGATCACCTGAAGACCGCGACGACCAACCAGAACATCGCCTTTACGGATTTCCAGAATGGAGACGTGCAGTCGGCGCTCCAGTCCATGCCGGGCGTGATCGCTGTCTATGAAAAGCTGCTCGAGGAAAACCACCCTTTGCGCGCGACAGGAAATCTGTTGCTCGGGCGGCTCTATCACGCGACCGGCGCCGACGCTGAGGCGATCGATGCTCTGACAAAATCGCGCGCGGTGTTCGAAAGCGCGTTCGGCGCCGACCACAATCAGGTGGCGATCGTTTCAATCTATCGCGCCCTCGCCTTCGCGAAGGCGGAGCGCGTCGAGGAAGCGCTCGCCGATCTTCGGGCGGCGGCGGCGATTTACCGGAAGGACTTTCCGCCGGAAGACCCCAATCACGGCGATCTTGCCGCCCATGAGGGATTTGTGCTGGCGATCGCAGGCCGCCCGGCGGAAGCGGCGAGCGCCTGCCGCCGCGGCGTCGCCCAGATGGCGAAATCCCTGCCCGCAGATGACTCCTGGTTGCAGGAGATCGCCGCGCAGTGCGCGCCGATCATCGCCGGCGCCGGTTAAAACGGGCGGCGCCCTCCTTGCTTTAGCGGAGATTGGAATTGTCGGCGCGGCGGCGGGAATGGTCTCGCCTTCGCGCCAGATCGCCGGTACGAGAGCGGCCTGTCTCGAAAGTTTTTGGGGGTAACCATGCGTTCAACACTCGTCGCCGCCGCCTTGATCGCGCCTTTGTTCGCAACGGCGCAGGCGGGCGTCATCGCCGTCGGGTTCGACTATGAAGCGGCTTTGCGCGCGGGAACGCAGACCCTGACCGTCTCGCCCGATTTTCCGGCGGGCGGTATTTTGCAGATCGACAATGGCGGATCGCCCGAGGCGCAGAATTCCTACGCCGCCGCGACCGGCTTCGGGCTTTCCAATCCGCTCGACTTCGCCAGCGGTGCGTCGGCGGCTGGCAATGCGCTGGTATCGGTGACGAACAATGTGCGCATCGAATTGACGAACGACACGGGCGCTGCCGCGCAAGGAAGTCTCAACTCGCTCATTTATGGCGGCGGTGTCGGCGTTGCGCTGGCGAATTTCGCCGCCGCCGATTGCATTTTTGCGCGCGTCGCCGAATGCGGATCGTTCCTCGGCGCGCCAGCGACCGACACCGGGCAGGTCGCGAGCCTTTTCTTTCAGGCGACGCTCGACGGCGCGCAGCTCTTTTCGGGCAGAATTTCCGTCGATTCCGTGAACGGCGCGGTCGCGACATTTGACGGAGTCACGCTTAACAATTTTGGATTGGCGAGCGGCAATTCGCAGTTCTTCAACTGGACTGACACGCTCCTCGACGATGTCGATCTCGGCGTCTTCGCGGTCGGCGAGACCAAGCTTCTTGAATTCAATGTTTCGATCCTCGCCGGCACCACCCGCGGTGTCGATTCCGACTCATGCACGTCGCTCACTTGCGCCATCGCGCAAGCCGGCTTCGGCGATCCGCGCGGCGGTAGCGGCGGCGTTATCACCTACAGCTCGCCGCCGGATCAGACGCCGTTCTCGCTGGTGGCGCTCAGCTTTGCGCCGGCGAACGTCATTCCGGTTCCGCCAGCCTTGGCGCTCTTCCCGCTCGGCATCGCCATTCTTGGCGCCGCGCGCCGGCGCGCCGTCACCGCAAAGCGAACGGATCGGTCGCTTTAAGACCGAACGATCCGACGCCGGGCTGATAGGCGCCGGTCAGGATCTCAAAATGAAGATGCACGGCCCCCGCCGCACCCGTCGCGCCGACGGGGCCTAGCCTTGCGCCGGCCTTGATCGCGGCGCCTTCGGCAAGGCCCGGCGCAAAGGAAGCCAGATGCGCATAGCGGGTGTAGACCCCGTCGCCATGATCAATGAGGATCATGTTGCCGAAATCGGCGCGTGTTAATTTCTCAAGGATCGTCCCGCCCCCGGCGGCGATCGCATCGCCTCCCCTGGTGAAATAATCGATTCCCTTATGCGCGCGCCCATTGCGAGGGCCGTAGCCCGACGACAGGCATCCGTCGGTGACAGGCGCCAGCAACAGGGAGACGCCGTTCACCCGGACGCGATCGCTTGCGCGGGCGACTTCTCCATCCGGCGCCGGCTGCGGCGGGTTTGAGATGGCTGTCTTGCACAGCAAGACCGCGCGTCCGATTTCTCCGGCGGTAGCCGGTCGCGGCGCCGGCGCCTTGGCGACCGGAGCCTTGGAGGATGGCGAGGACCGAACGTCCTGCTGGGGTTTGACAGGCGGATCGCTGGCGCAGGCCGCAAGCATGACCGCTAGAGTGCTGAGCGCTAAGCCCCTAAAGGGTCGTTTTTGAAATGGATCCATCATGGCAAGCCCTTCTGGCGGCGGAAGGGCGAACGCCTATCCGGCTCACCCTGCGGTCCCCATCTTGCGCGAGCGAGCCCTAACGAATTGCAAGCCGGGCAGCGCTGCGGAGACCCAAGAGCGCCCTTTCCACCCGTCCGGCGGAGGGGACCAAGTTTTTCGCGCCGGTGATCCTTCGAAAACGACGGTTTCGTATCGGTTCGCCCGTTTGAGAATATTAGATCATTGACGGTACTATCGATGCTAGAGCCGCCCCAGCCGAAAGTCCGCCAGCCCGTCCGCCCAACAGGAACCCGCCGCATGCCGATTTCCCGAACTTTCCTTGCTGGCGCGCTGGCGGGTGTCGCCTTTGGCGCTTTGGCGGTAGGGGTCGTTTTGTCAGCGAAACCGTCTGGCGGCGATAGCGCAGGGGCCCCGGGCGGCCCGCGCGGCGGCGCACCCGGCGGGCCGGGCGCCTTCTCACGCGGCGGCGTCGCGCCGGCGGTGACGGTCGCGACGGTTGCGCCGGCAACCATCGGCCGCACGCTGGAGGCGATCGGTTCAGCGCGCTCGTCGAAGGCGGCGACCCTTGTCTCAGAAACGGCGGGCCTCGTGACCAGCGTCGAAATCGCCGCCGGCAAGCAGGTAAAGGCGGGCGATGTACTTCTGCGCCTCGACGACGAGGCTCAGCGCATCGCGCTCGCCCGCGCGCGCGCGCAATACCCGGCCGCCAAGGCGAACGCCGATCGCTTCGCCGCGCTCGCCGAAGAGGACGCGGCCTCGAAGCTCGAAGCCGACACCGCTTTTAACGAGTTCAAGGCGGCGGAGGCCGATTTGCGCGCCGCCGAATTCGCGCTCAGCCAGCGCACCATTCGCGCGCCCTTCGACGGCGTCATCGGCCTCACCGACATTCAGCGCGGCGACTACCTGACGGTCGGCAATGTCGTGACGACCATCGACGATCCGCGCTCGCTGATCGTCGAATTCACGGCGCCGCAAGAGGCTGCCGCCGCCGTCGAGATCGGGCAGCCGGTCGAAGCGACGCTGGCGGGCGGCGCCGGCGAAACGCTGCGCGGGGCGGTTTCCGCGATCGACAGCCGCGTTGATCCGATCAGCCGTACGCTGCGAATAGAAGCGACTTTCTCGGGCGGCGCACAGATACTTCCCGGCGCGACTTACGCGGTCAAGACGACGAACGAGGGCGCCCCGGCGCTCAGCGTGCCGGGCCTTGCAGTGCAGTGGGATCGCACCGGCGCCTATGTCTGGAAACTCGCCGCGGATGGCGCGGCGACGCGGGCGGGCGTTTCCATCCTGCAGCGCAATGACGATGTTGCGCTGATTTCCGGGGACGTCGCGCAGGGCGACCGGGTGATTGTCGAGGGCGCCGATCGCGTGCGCCCGGGCATGATGTTCCCGTCGGGCGCCGGCGAGCGCCAGGGATTTGAGAACAAGGGGCGCGCGGGCGGTTCGCCTGCGTCAGCGGCGGCGAACTGATCATGACGCCAGGATCTGAACCCGACGCCGGCCCGAACGAACCAACTGCAACCGGCGGCTTTGTCGCCTCGCTCGTGAAACGGCCGATCCTTGCGATCGTCGTCAATCTCCTGATCGTGCTCGCAGGTCTTGCCGCCTTCAATGGCGTCGAAGTGCGCGAGCTTCCCGATGTCGACAATCCCGTTGTCACCGTCGACACGCGCTATCCGGGCGCGACGCCGGAAGCGGTTGACGCCGAAGTGACCTCGATCATCGAAGGCGCCGTCTCGCTCGTCGACGGCGTGACGTCGATCTCATCCTCGTCCTCGCGTGAAAGAAGCCGCGTCGTCGCCGAATTCTCGCAAAGCGTCGACATCAATATCGCGGCGACGGACGTGAAAAACGCCGTTTCGGGCGTCACCGGCGATCTCCCCGAAGACGTCGAAGAACCGCAAGTCGTCAAGGCTGACAATGATTCCTCGCCGATCATGCGCCTTGCGGTCTCGTCCGCTGCGATGGACCCGGGCGATCTCGCGGACCTTGTCGAAGACGTGATCGCGCCCCGCCTGCAATCGGTCGAAGGGGTTGCGCAGGTCGAAGTTTACGGCGACCGCCGCCGCGTCATCCGTGTCCGGATCATGCAGGACTCGCTCGCCGCCCGCGGCCTCACGGTCGCCGACGTCGCACAGCTCGTATCCAGCGCTTCGGCCTCCGCGCCGGCGGGTCGCCTCAGAAGCGCGACGCAGGAAATCCTCATCCGCGCCGAAACGCCGGCGACGACGCCGGAGGACATCGCCAAATTGCGCCTTAACGGGGAAACGCGCATCGGCGACGTCGCTCTTGTCGAATGGTCGTTCGCCGATGAGACGACGACCGCGCGCGTCAATAGCGAACCCGGCGTCGGCATCGGCATTGTGCGGCAGGCGCAATCGAACACTGTCGCCGTGTCCGAGGGCGTGCGCGCCGCCATGGAGCAGCTCAATGCGACGCTTCCCGAAAGCGTCGAGGTGCAGGTCTCCAGCGACGATTCCATCTTCATCGAACGGTCGATCGAGGAAGTGCAGATCTCGCTCTTGTTGGCGACGCTGATTGTCATCGGCGTCATATTCCTGTTCCTCAGGTCCTGGCGCGCGACGCTCATTCCGGCGGTGACGATCCCGATTTCGCTCTTGGGCACGGTTGCCGCAATTTACCTCGCCGGATTTTCGGTGAACATTCTGACGCTGCTCGCTCTCGTCATGGCGACCGGCCTCGTCGTCGACGACGCCATCGTCGTCATGGAAAACATCGAGCGGTGGAAGGCGAACGGCGCCGGGAAACGCGCGGCCGCCGTCCTCGGCACGCGCGAGATCGTTTTCGCCGTCATCGCCACGACCGTGACGCTCGCCGCCGTCTTCGTGCCGATCTCCTTCCTGCCGGGGCAGGCGGGCGCGCTCTTTTCCGAATTCGGTTTCGTGCTCGCCTTCGCGGTGCTGACGTCGTCCTTTGTCGCGCTGTCGCTTTGTCCCATGCTGTCCATCCGCTTCGGCCGCGACACGGCGCCGAAAGCCGCATCGCAACCGAACGGACTGATGGCGAAAGCCGAGCGCGCCTATCGCGGCATTCTCGAATTTGTCGTCTCAAAGCCGATCATCCCGGCGGCCCTGTCGGTCGCTTTCGCTGTCTTCGGCTGGCTCGCCTATCAGACGCTGCCGCGCGAAATCACGCCGACCGAGGACCGCGGCCGCCTGTTCATGATCGTGCAGGGACAGGAAGGCTCGACCTTCGCCTATCTCGACGACAAGATCGGTCAGGTCGAGAATTTGATCCGCCCCCTGAAGGAATCGGGCGAGGCGGAGGACATCATCTCGCTGTCGGGCCGCGGCGGGGGCAACTCTGCCTTCGTCATTGTCACGCTGCCGGACTGGGCCGAGCGCGATTTCAGCCAGCAGGATGTTGAAGCGAAAATCCGCCCGCTTGTCGCGACAGTGCCGGGCGTCAACGCCCAGGTGCGCGGCGGCAACAGTCTCGGCATCAGGGGCGGCGGACAGGGCCTCCAATTCGCGGTGCTCGGCGACGATTATACGCAAGCCGCGGATGCCGCCGAAAAACTGGCGGCGACGCTCGCTGAAAACCCGATGTTCTCCGACGTGCGCCCCAATTTCCGTCTCTCGCGCCCGCAATTGTCGATCGAAGTCGATCGCGAATCGGCGGCCCAGCTCGGCATTCCGCTCTCCGCGATCACGACGACGCTCGCGGCGATGTCGGACGAATTCCGCGCCGCGGAGCTCTTCATCGGCGACGATGTCATTGAGGTGTTCGTATCGGCGGGCGGCGAGGCGGTCGACGATCCGACCGATATCGCCAACCTCTTCCTGCGCACGTCAGACGGCGCCTTCGTGCCGCTCTCCTCCGTCGCGCGCGTCGTCGAATCGCCGATCGCCGCGACGCTGTCGCGCGAAGACCGGCGCCGTGCCGTGCCGGTGACAGCGACCCTTGTTGAAGGCGCGCGCCTTGGCGACGCGATCGAGGCGTTGCGCGCAGCTGCGCCTGCCGCACTCGACCAGACGATGTCGACGACGCTCCTTGGCGAAGCCAAACTCCTGTCGGAGTCGACCGGCTCGACGGGCCTCGTTTTCGCTTTCGCCGCGATCATCGTCCTCCTCGTGCTCGCCGCTCAGTTTGAAAGCTTCGTCAGCGCCTTCATCATCATGCTGACGGTGCCGTTCGGTCTCGCCGCGGCCGTGTTCGCCATTCAGCTCTCCGGCGGGTCGCTCAATTATTACAGCCAGATCGGTCTTGTCCTTCTTATCGGCATCATGGCGAAGAACGGCATCCTGATCGTCGAATTCGCCAACAAGCGCCGCGACGAGGGCCTTTCGGTGCGTGACGCCATTCTCGACGCGTCGATGACGCGGCTGCGTCCCGTTCTCATGACGGCGATTTCGACGCTGCTGGGCGGCCTGCCGCTGATCCTCGGCTCCGGGGCCGGCGCCGAATCGCGCGCGGCGCTCGGCTGGGTCATCTTCGGCGGCCTCGGCTTTGCGACGATCTTCACGCTGTTCCTGACGCCGGTGACTTTCCTCATGCTCGCGCGCCTATCAAAGCCGCGCGCCAGCGAAGAACAGGCGCTCGCCAAGGAACTCGCCGCGGCGTCCAATCGCTAGCGGCTGTTGAAAATTGCGGCGCCGTCGCGATTCGACTTTTTGGGCGATGGAGAGGATAGGGAGCGCGCAACAGCAGCGCCGCCGGACCCTCGATGACCGCTCCCCTCCTCCTCTATCTTGTCGACGGCTCGGGCTATATTTTCCGCGCCTATCACGCATTGCCGCCCCTGACGCGCAAGTCCGACGGCATGCCGGTCGGCGCTGTCTCCGGCTATTGCAACATGCTCTACAAGCTTCTCGGCGACATGACCGACGAGCATGAGCCGACCCATCTCGCGGTCATCTTCGACTATTCCGGCGAAAGCTTCCGCAACGATATCTACCCTGACTACAAAGCGAACCGGCCCGAGCCGCCGGAGGATCTGCGTCCGCAATTCGCCCTGGTGCGCGACGCGACCCGCGCCTTCAACGTGCCCTGCATTGAGTTAGAGGGATTCGAAGCCGACGACCTCATCGCTTCCTATGCGCGCGCGGCGGAAAAGGCCGGGGGCGAATGCGTCATCATTTCGTCCGACAAGGACCTGATGCAGCTTGTGAACGACCGCATCACGCTCTTTGACACGATGAAGAACAGGCGCATCGCGCGCGCCGAGGTGATCGAGAAATTCGGCGTGCCGCCCGAAAAAGTGGTCGAAGTGCAAGC
>CAZHUI010000091.1:0-12815 GCA_964535605.1 uncultured Caulobacterales bacterium | reverse complement strand
GCTGCGGGTCTCCGTCAGCGGCGGCGAAATCGAGTTCGACGTGGCAGGTCCGGCGCGCGCGTCGGCGCCGGTGGTTGTCCTTCTGCATGGCTGGGCGCTCGACCGCCGCATGTGGGGGCCGCAGATCGGCCCGCTTTCGAAGGACAGGCGCGTCATCGCCGTCGATCGCCGCGGCAATGGCGCGTCCTCGGCGCCGCCCGATCTCTCGCGTGAGGCAGACGATGTCGCCGCCGTCCTCGACAGGACCGGCGCCAAAAAGGCGGTCATCGTCGGTATGTCGCAGGCCGGGCGCGTCGCCGCCGAGTTCGCGTTGCGCTATCCGGACAGAGCTGCGGGCCTCGTGTTGCAGGGCGCGCGGCTTGGCTCAACCGCAAAGGCGGCGCCCGCGGACATTCCGGTGACGGACTACGCGGCGTTCGTTCGCGCCGGCCGGCTCAGCGACATGAAAGCGGCGTGGCGCGGCCATCTGCTGATGCGTCTTGCCGATCCGGCGCAGCAGCCGCTGGTCGATCTTATGCTCGGCGATTATGCCGGCGCGGACCTGATGGCTGGCGCTTCAGCGCCTCCTGATTTTGATGACGCCGCGCTTGCGTCAATCGCGGTTCCCGCGTTGTTCTTGACCGGCGTCGCCGACACCCCGCTGCGGCGCCGGATCGCCGATCATCTGTCTGGGCTTATCGCAGGCGCGGAACGCGCCGAAATTGGCGACGCGGGGCATCTCTGCAATCTCTGCGCGCCTGAGGCTTATAACCGGACGCTGGTGCAGTTTCTCGACAAGATAGGCGCGACGGCTACGGCCAGAATTTCCTAGACGCGATCTGAGCCCCTTCGGCGAGCGCTTCGAGCTTGGCGAAGGCGACTGCCGGATCGACGCCGCCCGACCCGACATGGATCGAAAATCCGCAATCGACCGCGGCGATGACATTGTCGCGGCCGACGAGATTGGCGTAGCGCGCGATCCGCTGCGCGACGAGCTCGGGATGCTCGATATAGTTCGACTGGCATTCGATGACGCCGGGGGCGAGCACTTTGCCCTCCGGCAATTTGAGGCTCTCGAACAGGGCGTATTCATGCGCATGCCGCGGATTGGCGGCTTCGAACAGGATTGTCTGCGGCTTGGCGCGCCAGACGATATCGACAATGTCGGCGAGCGGCACGTCGCAATGATGCGGCCCCGGATAATTGCCCCAGCAAAGATGCATCCGGAGCTGCTCGGCCGGGATGTTGCGCACCGCCTGATTGAGCGCCTCGACATGCAGCGCGATGCGGTCCCTGAATTCCTTGAGGCTTAGGCTCGCATATTGGGTGTGACGTCCCATGGCGAGATCGGGACAGTCGATCTGGAGCGTGATGCCGGCCGCGGCGATCGTTTCATATTCGTGGCGCAGGCCTTCGGCGACCGCGAACAGATAGTCCTCGTGGCTCGGATAATGCTCATTGCCGAAGAAGAGCGTCGTCACGCCCGGCGAGGCCGCGCTCATGAACGCCGCCGCGCCATCGTGTCTTGAAATTTCGCCGGTCAGGCGCGCAGCATCGATGCGCGGCGCGTCCATGTCCTTGACGGCGATCGGGCCGTTGCAGGCGGGCGCGCGCCGGTGCTTTCGTCCGGGATCGGCGAAGATGCGCGCCTTGATCCCCGGAAAATCCTCGATGTCCTGAAACGCATAACTCGCCGCGGCGCCGCCGAAGCCGGTCAGGCGGTCCTTGATATAGGTCGCATAGCTCGGCTTCGACATTTCGCCGTCATTGACGATGTCGAGGCCGGCCGCGACCTGTTTTGCGACGATGTCCCGCACCGCTTCATCGATCTTGGCGTCGACGGCGCGCGGATCGAGCGGCAGGCCGTCCTCGCGCGCGAACATGATGTCGATGAGATCTTGCGGGCGCGGCAGGCTGCCGACATGGGTCGTCCTGAATTTTTTTGCGTCGCTCATGCGGGCGTCTCTTCTGTCGCGCGGGTGTTGACATGGTCGGGCAAATCCCGGACTTTTTCAACCAGCGAACGTTTCTTCGCTATCCGAAATTCTGGCCGGTGCGCGGAGACTGTCGCGTTCGCTCCGCGCGGGCCTTTCAACCTCAGGGGATTATCATGAGAAAAGTGCTTTCGGTCGCGGCGTCGCTGGTGCTGCTGGTGACCCCCGCTTATGCGAGCCCGGCGATGGACAAATGCGTCGCCGATACGACGGCGCTTGGCGCCAAGGATCCCAAAGCGCAGTGCCAGTGCTTCGTCGATGCGCTCTCGGACGAAGACGCCGAAGCCTATGCCGAGATCGGCGACTGGGAAAGCGAAGCGACCGACGCGATGAAAGAAGCCGGCGCGGAGTGCTTCCCGGACCTGAATTGACCTGAAGCCGGTCACGCAAGCGCGCTCCGCACCTTCGGCATGATCCGGCGGCTGACGGGGACTTCTGCGCCCGTCGTCAAGGCGAGATTGCCGGTGCCGGCGCTTTCGCGCGTTAGCGTTTTCACGAACGCCGTGTTGACGATGAACGACCGGTGGACCCGCAGGAAGGTCGCCGGCAGCGTTTCTTCCAGATCGGCGAGCGCGCCATTGTGGAGAAGAACGCGCCCGTCCTTCAGCACCAGTTCGACATAATCGCCCGCGCCCTTGCAATGGGTGATGTCGCCGGCGTTGACGATGGTCAGCGAGCCGGCGGCGTTACCGCGCACGCCCGGGGGCGCTGGGGCGGACCCGGCGCGTTCGCGCGCCGCTTCGAGTTCGCGCGCGCGACCGCGCTCGCTCTCCCGCTCCCGCCGTTCGCGTTCGAACGCGAACGCCTCGGCGATGAAGAAGGAGAGAATGAGCGCGGCGACCTGAAAGAAGAACAGCGAATCGAGGAAGAGGGTCGGGAAGAGCAGGATAATCGCCGCGAACGCCGCAAGCGTCGCCGTGTAGAGCCTTGCTTGCGGCTTGCGCTTCAGCGCCGCCGAGGCCGCGACGGCGCCGCTGGCGATCGTCGCCGTCAGCACGACAAAGGCCGCCTTGGCGTCGAAGCCGCGCGCGAGAAAAATTGCGGCGATCATCATCGCTGAAATGACAGCGAACAGATGACGGCCGCGGCTTTCCGCGAATTTGACGAGGACAAGGGCGGCGAGACTGGCGCCGAACCCGAGCGATGTCGCGACGATCAGCGTCACGCGAATTTCGTGGAAAGGATAGGGATAGGCGGTAATCCCGCGATAGGCCTCGAGAAGGAGCTGCCCGGCGGCGAAAAAAGAAAGGGATGCAAGGAGGGCGGTCTCGGCGCGCCGCGATCCGGTAACCGATGCGGCGGCGAAATAGAGCGCGCCCGCCAAGAGTGCGCCGAAGGTGACGAGCGAGGGCCAATATTGCCCGAGCAACCAGGCGGTCGGCTCCCGATAGGGCCCGACGGCGATCATGTGGACGGGGCGCAGAAAATTGATCCGGCTTTGCTGCGCTGACATGCGCAGAACGATGTCGTTTTCTCCGTCCCGCAACAGGCCGCCGGGAATCGCCAGGACCGCGTCCATGCGTCCGGGAAATTCCGTTTCCGGCGACGGTGACGGCGCGCCGTTGGCGCCAAGGCGCACGCCGTTGAGATAGGCCTCGGTCGAGGCTTTCGCGGAGATGAAAAGGCCGAGCGGGTAGTTGCGCGCGTAGCCCGCTGGCGCCGTGACAACCGTGCGGACCCAGATATGCCGGCCTTGCGGATCGATGGCGCCGGCGGCGACACTCTCGCAGTCGGGGCCGTTAAAGTCGGGCGGCGTTTCGCTCGCGGACGCGCAGACAATGGCGCCTTGGGCGTGGAGCGTTGCAAGCCCGGCCGCTGCGGGCGCGAGAGCATGGCCGAACAAGCAAGCGATGAGGACCAAAAGGAAGCGCATGGCCCGACCGCTAGCCGATTTCGCGACGCCGCTCACCGCCGCCGGACGGAATTCCGGCGCCGTTCGCAGAATGAGGCGTGAGTTCGGGGCGCTCTGCGGCCACATCGGGCCGGTCGAAACCTCGGGAATCGCCGATGATCCGCTGCGCCGTTGCTCTCGTCCTCGCTCTTGCCGGATGCGCCACCGCGCCGGCCGCGCCGCCCGGCGAGACGCCTTATGTCTTCGAGACACGCGGCGGCCAGAAAGTTGACGCTCTGCGCGGCGTCTTCAGCGTTCCCGAAAACAGGTCCGTCAAAGACGGCCGCCGGATCGACATTCACTATGTCCGCTTCCCGGCGACGGGTCCGAAACCGGGGTCGCCGGTCGTCTATCTCGCCGGCGGGCCCGGCGGATCGGGCGTCGATACGGCGCGCGGCGAGCGCTTTCCCCTGTTCATGGCGATGCGCGAATTTGGCGACGTCATCGCGCTCGACCAGCGCGGGACCGGCTGGTCGGAAGCCGCGCCGGAATGCGTGTCAGATGTCGTCCTCCCCGTCGATCGAAGGATCGCGGCGGCGGAGCGCAACGCCTTGCTGCGGCAGGCGGCAGAAGAATGCGCGGCGTTCTGGCGATCGAAGGGACACGACGTCGCCGGCTATACGACGGCCGAGAACGCGCGCGACCTTGACGCGCTGCGCACGCATTTGGGCGCCCGGAAGCTTTCACTGCTCAGCATTTCCTACGGCACGCATCTCGCGCTCGCCGCCGTGAAGGAGATGGGGCCGCGACTTGATCGTCTTGTGATGACCGGCGTTGAAGGCCTCGATCAGACGGTAAAACTCCCCTCAGAGACGGACGCCTATTTCGGCCGTCTCCAGGCGGCTATCGAAAAGGAGCCCGCGGCAAAAGCCGCCTATCCAGACATCAAGGCGCTGATGACGCGTGTGCACGGCAGACTGGACGCAGCGCCCGTCATGCTCAGCGTGCCCGCGAAAGATGGCCCGGTCTCCCTCCTGCTGACGAAAGAAGTCATGCAGTTGGCCGCGAGCGCTCTCATCGCCGATCCGCAGGGCGCTGCGCGCCTCCTCATGCTCTATCTCGCGGTTGACGCCGGGATTACCGAGCCTGTCGCGCAACTCATCGGCCGCGTCGTCACGCCCGGCGCGCCGGAGCAGTTTCGCCTGATGCCGCTCGCGATGGACATCGCTTCCGGCGTCGGCGCGGAAAGGCTCGCCCGCATCGAACGCGAAGCTACGACAGCGCTCCTCGGCGATGCGCTGAATTACCCGATGCCGCAGCTCAACGGCGCGCTCGGCCTCGACCTCGGCGATGATTTCCGGACAGCGCCGAAAAGCGCGATCCCGACGCTCGTGCTCACCGGCACGCTCGACGGGCGCACCTATCCCGCCGAGCAACGCGCAGCCGTCTCAGGTCTGCGCAACGTGACAACGGTGACGGTTGAAAACGCCGGCCACAATCTCTTCATGCTGTCGCCTGAGATCATCGAAACCATCCAGCGCTTCATGCGCGGCGAGGGGATTGAGATTGAGAAGATCGTTGTTGATGCGCCGACCTTTGCACCGCAGATGTGAGGCTCAGGGAGCGAGCCCGAACCGCTTCAGCGCCGCCGCCGCGATCGGTTCGCCCCATTCCTGTACGAAGTGCCCGGCCTCCGCGACTTCCATGGGCGCCGGGCATCCTTTGATGAACCCGCGCAGGAAATGCATCGACGCGGGCCCCAGCACCGGGTCCTGCATGCCGATCGCCATGAAGCTCTCGCCCTTCCAATCTTCCGACCAGTATTTGCGTGCGCGGCGCGCGGTCTCGACGCCGTCTTTGGAGAGCGGCGTCAGGTCGGCGGCGCCCTGTTCCTTCAGCATTACAAGCTCGGGGAAGCGCCGGACGCCGCCCTTGTAACGCTGGTCGGGGAAGGGCGCGTCATAGGCCGCCATTTCCGCGTCGGTCAAAATCGGCGTCGCGCGTTTCATCAGCTCACCGACTTTCAGGTCCGGCTGCGAGCGGTTGAAAGCGCGCCACATGGCGAAGCCCGCCGGCGCTTCCTCGCCGACAGGGAGCCCCGTGTTCATGACGAGGAGACGCGTATAGCGGTGCGGCGCCTCCATCGGCAGCGTGAGGCCGAGAAGACCGCCCCAGTCCTGCACGACGAGGCAGACATTCCGCAGATCCATCCGCTCGACAAAAGAGAGGAGCGCGTTGCGATGGAAATGATAGGTGTACACATCATCATCGACCGGCTTGTCCGACCGCCCGAAGCCGAACATGTCGACGGCGACGGCGCGATGACCGGCGCGCATGAAGACCGGGATCATCTTGCGGAAGAGATAGGCCCAGGTCGGCTCGCCATGGATGCAGAGAAAGGTGGCCTTCGCCTCGCGCGGGCCCTCGTCGACATAATGCATGCGAAGGCCCTCATAGCCCTTGAGGTCTTCGATGAAGCGCGGCGCATAGGGCCAGCCGGAAAGATTGGCGAAACGGTCGCCGGGCGTTCTGAGGGCGTCGATGGTCATGGACCTCTCCGGAAAATGCGCGCGCAGAATGCCGCGCCCGATGGCGAGCGTCCACGGTTGCGAGCAGCGATGGTTGACTTTGTGATCAGCGCGGGGCGTGCGGCGCTTCGGCGTCGATCGTCATCATGTTGACGGTGCGTCCAAGTCCGGCCGGCAATTCCTGGCGCGCGGCCTCATGCGCAAGAAGCATGTCGGCGAGCGTCACCGGAAGGTGGGCCCAGCCTCGCGGGTCCTCTCCTGATTCTGCGATCAGCGTGCGCCCGCAGGCGCGGGCGATGTCGGCGCCGCGCGCGCCCGTTACGAGGAGAGGTTCGGTCCAGCCCGCGCAGCGAGCGTCCGCGCTCCCCGCGCGGCACCAGAGGCCGGTTCCGTCGGCTTGTGTCGCGAAGCGCAATCCGCGCGCGCCGGAGCGCGCATCGTCGAGCGCGGCGCCGAGAAAGCTGACGGCGTCGATTCGCAGCGCCGCTTCGGCGCCGGTCATCATGCGAGGTTGCACCTGCATGTCGGAAAGCGGGATCGCTTCGACCGCGTCAATCTCGAAGGGCCCATCGCCTTCGCGCGCGAGGGTCACGCGCAGCGCGAGACCGAAATCGCGACAGATTCCAAGTCCCGCCATGTCGCGCATTCCGAAATGGAGGAAATTGCCGAGGCCGTAAGCCACGAGGTGTCGCCCCGACAACGCGACGCCTTTGGCGACATGCGCATGATGGCCGGCCAAGACCGAAACGCCGTCTGGCGCCTTTGCCTCGTCGCGAAATCGCAAAATTTCTTCCGCTTCAGGAAACGACGCGAGCTCGCGCCCATAGTGCACCGAGAGCAGGCGAACATCCGCCGGAGCATCGTGCAGCCTGCGGACGGCTTCGCCGAAATCCTCGTCGAGGATCGCCATGCCGGCCGAACCCTCAGGCGCCGGCAGCGCATAGCCCTTGCCGCCAATGCCGATCGCCGAGACCGCGACGCGGGCGCCCGCACGCTCGAAGAGATGCGGCGCCAGCGCTTCCGCCTTCGTGCGGCCCAATCCCGGCCAGGCGAGGAGACCCTCGCCCGCGAGCGCCGACACATGGCGCAGCGTTTCGCCGCCGCCCTTCAATCCGTAATCGAGCGTGTGATTGTTGGCGAGCGAGACCGCGTTGACGCCCGCCGTTACGAACGCCTTCACCGCCGCGGGGTGCGTGCGGAAGACGAAGGGCTTGTCGCGCGGGACAAGATCGTTGCGGTCTGTCACGGCGGTTTCGAGATTTGCGAAGACGATGTCGCCGGCGAGGAGCGGTTGCACATTCGCCATCGCTTCATCGGCCGAAATTTGCCGGTCGAACTTGAAGCCGCCTTCGGCCGCGACGGGCGCGCGCGTCATGTTGAGCCCGGTGTCGCCGAGGAGAACGACGGTGAGCCGCTCCCCGGCGGAGGCCTGCATGCTCGCAAGCGCCGCAAGGCAAAGCGCGGCAAGACCCGACCCGGCTGATGCGCCCCCGCGCGCCATCACTGCCCCGCGCCTAGCGCTCGACCTCAAGATCGCTGAGGTCGTCGCCTTCTCCCGCCGGCGTCGGCGTGTAGGTCCATATCCAGTTATTGTTCTGCGCCGTCATGATGATGGAAAGACCGTCGGCGGAGAACTTGATCGGCCCGTCTTTCGGCATCAGGCTGCGATAGGCGAGCATGAAAGGTTCGGGCGGCGCGATCGACTGGCTGACCGGTTTGACGGCGCCCGCATATTTCCGCGTGCCCGCGCCGCAGGATTCCGCGACGAGCGTTTCAGGGTGGCGCCGCTCGCCGATCAGCTCGATAGCGCCCTGACCGTTCGGCTTCATCGAGACAATATCGAAATGCTCGTAGGCGCCGTTGATCGAGCCGGTCGGACACCCTTTCTCAAGGCCCTCAAGGTTCGAGGTCGTCGCGGGATGGTTCTTGAATTTCGGCTCGCCGATGAAGGTCTTCTTCTTGGCGTCCCAGAGGAAGTAGAGCGTCACCTTTTCCGCGACGTCGGCATAGAGATCGGCGTCGGTCGGCGGGATCTGCACATGCTTGTCGGTGACCGTGCCTGTCACCTCATAGCGGATGGCGGTGACGCCGTTCCAGCGCTTCAACACCGCATCGTCAATCGACTGCGCCGCGGCCGGCGCGATCACAGCGATAGCGGCCGCCACGGGAGTGGCGATGGCCCGAAATTTCATGGTAAGCCCCCTCAACCAGCGACGGCATCCTAGCCGTTTTCGCGAGCGTTGAGGAGGCGGGGCCCATGGCCGAAAAAACCTGCGATCTCGTGGTGATCGGCTCGGGGCCGGGGGGGTATGTCGCGGCGATCCGCGCGGCGCAACTGGGGATGAAGACGATCATTGTCGAGCGCGACGCGCTGGGCGGGGTGTGCCTCAACTGGGGCTGCATTCCGACGAAGGCGCTGCTCCGCACGGCCGAAGTCTACACCAACATGAAGCACGCGAAATCCTTCGGCCTCCGGGCCGACAATGTCGGCTTCGACCTTGACGCGGTCGTCAAGCGCTCGCGCGATGTCGCCGGAAAACTCTCGGGCGGCATCGGCTTTCTGATGAAGAAGAACAAGATCGAAGTGGTGATGGGAACCGCGCGGCTGGAGAAAGGCGCCGCGGCCCCGATCGTCCGTGTGAAGACGAAAGACGGTGAGGATAGGGTCACGGCCAAGCACGTCATCCTCGCGACCGGCGCGCGCGCCCGCACCATGCCCGCCGCCGGCCTTGAACCCGACGGCAAGTTCATCTGGACCGCGAAGGAGGCGATGATCCCCGACGTCATGCCGAAAAATCTCCTGGTTATCGGCTCGGGCGCGATCGGCATCGAATTCGCGAGCTTTTATCGGGCGCTCGGGGCCGAGGTGACGGTCGTCGAAATGGTCGACCGCATCCTCCCCGCCGAGGACGAGGAAATCTCCGCCTTCGCCTTCAAGCAGTTCCGCAAGGCCGGCATGAAGATTCTCACCGGCGCCAGCGTCGCGAAGCTCGAGAAAGGCAAGGCGAGCGTCACCGCGCATATCAAGACGGCGGACGGCAAGGTCGAAACGATGGAGGCCGACCGCGTCGTCCTCGCGATCGGCATTACGGGCAATGTCGAAAACCTCGGGTTAGAAGCGCTCGGCGCGAAGGTCGAGAAAGGCCATGTCGTCATCGACGAATGGATGCGCACGGGCGTTCCCGGCCTCTACGCCATCGGCGACATCACGGGGCCGCCCTGGCTCGCGCATAAGGCGAGCCATGAAGGCGTCATCTGCGTCGAGAAGATCGCCGGCGTCGCGGGCGTTCACCCGCTCGACATCACGAAAATTCCGGGCTGCACCTATTCGAACCCGCAGGTGGCGAGCGTCGGGTTGACGGAGGCGAAAGCGAAGGCGGCAGGCAAGAAGGTCAAAGTCGGCCGCTTCCCCTTCAACGGCAACGGCAAGGCGATCGCGCTCGGCGAACCCGAGGGGATGGTGAAAACGGTCTTTGATGAGGCGACCGGCGAGCTGTTAGGCGCCCACATGATCGGCGCGGAAGTCACCGAACTCATCCAGGGCTACGCCATCGCAAGGACGATGGAGGGCACGGAGGAGGACCTGATGCACACCATCTTCCCGCACCCGACGCTCAGCGAGATGATGCATGAGGCGGTGCTGGACGCTTATGGGCGGGTGGTGCATGTTTGAGTTCGGCGAATCAAGAGAGAGGTCATCAGTGTTTTCGTCACTGACTTTACATAACTATAAAGGCTTTGAATCAGCGATCTTGCCCATTAGGCCCTTAACGTTTCTGCTTGGAAAAAACAGCTCGGGCAAGTCTTCAATCGTTCAACTAATTCTCGCGTTGTTTCAGACTCAGATTAGCCGAAAAAAACACCCAACCCAATTCATAAATAATGGGAAATTTGTTACATTTGGTAAATCCGAGAACTTGTGGCGCCTAAAAGACAAGACTAAAGATCTCGTACTTTCCTTCGATATATCGAATAACAAAGATTTGATAACGTTATTGAAGGATAGCAAACGAAAATTCGTGACAGAAAGTTTTCACCGACTTAGTTATTACAACTCAAGCTTTGATAGATATTTCGATAAAGATTCAAAAGACACATCAATAAAGAAGCTAAAAGAAATATTGGATGAATCCGCCCAGAAATTTCGAGATCAGCGAGATAAAAACATTGACTCTACTCTTCGAGAGAACATTTTTGATCCAATCGCGGCCATCGAAGATCAAGTTAGGGTTATTACAAAGACTGCTTCGCGAGGGCGATTGACAAAATCATTGGCAAATTCGCCGATTTTTCATTTTGCGTCATTGCATGAGCAGAGCGCGCAAGAGCTAGAAGATACTTTAAATTTTCTAACCGGAATTTCATCAATATCTGAAAGCAACGGCCTAACTCTGCGATACAAATTGGCAGTTGGGTACGGAGATCAGGTATTCGTCGATGAGATGGAGCTTAGATGTGGATCCAAAAGAATCCTATCAGCCAAGCTTGATTGGAAATCAGAATCCGTAAAATCCCCAATAACGAATCTCCACACAGATTTCTCCGATGTCAATATCGGCAGATATGCAAGCGCAGTCCGTGTTGATTCGTTTGAAGGATTTTCTAATACATTGAGCCGCCAGCATTTCGATTCATTTCGATTGACGAGTTTTTCCGGGTTTCCTGAATTTGTCAACTTGCTTTTGTCTGCAGCTCACAATGCGGCGTTCGACCGTTTTTGTCTTGGTACAATGCAGCATGTCCCCCCGTTGCGCGCCCATCCAAGGCGGCATTACTTGATTGATCTTATCTCCTCAACTGTCGACGAGCAGGTTTTTCAACATCTAGAAAATAAGTCTACGAGAAAATCTATAAATGATTGGCTTGCTAATTTTGGCGTTTCGATAACGATTGGGGATATCGAAGAGGTTATCAAGAAGATCGTCATTCGGCCGACGCGTCTTCAGGACTTGTCTTTGGAAATTGCTGATGTTGGATTTGGATTCTCTCAAATCATTCCTATGTTGGCAGCTATCCTGTCATCGCCGAAGAACGCGGTGATACTTATCGAACAGCCAGAGGTTCACCTGCACCCGGATATGCAGGCAGCTTGCGGCGACTTGTTCTCGCGGCTTATTGATAAAGAAAAGAGCGATAGCCAACGATGTTTTATTATTGAGACTCATAGTGAATATTTACTAACTGAAGTACGTGCGAATGTCGCAAAAGGGTTGGTTGATTCTCGCGACATAAGCATATTGTTCTTTGAGACCGATGACGATGGAAGTAACCGAATTAGTTCGGCAGACATTGACAGGAAGGGCGCAGTTGATTGGCCCTCGGCATTTATCGAGCGCCACCATTTCAATCAAGAGACTCTAATTCAACGTCAATTGTCGAAATAATTATGTGCATCTATGTTTTGTGTCCAAAGTTTATTGAAGATAAATCTGATAATCATATCAATACCCTTTATCATATTTTCCATTATTTTCTTGGCTCATCCAAATGCCGGCTCGCTATAGATAGGGGCGGAAAGTTTCTCGGGCTCCTCACAAAAGTGGCACCAAGTAGTGATTTAATATCACGATTATATTCGTTGTTGACACATGGGTCGGTTGCGGAAATCGCGCTGGAAGAGATTGATGTAGGAGAGGTTTCAGTTTCTGAACTCCCATCAACATTGTGCAACGTAATTGGCTCACGTTCACGGCTCATTTGCCTTAGGAGGTCCGATTATCATGGAGGCGTTTGTGGAATTATCTTAGATCGCCTCGAAGCGCTTGAATTTATGGAAGAGGAATGCTTGGAGAAAAAGGCAATGACACAGAAAATTTATGTAGTTGGTGGAGAGGGTTCGATAATCACTGTTGGTGATAAAAATAAGATAGAAGCAATCTTATCGACACAGACTGAAAATGATCTAGATCTCAAGCCTTGGCAGATTGAAGGGTTGAAGGACGCGTTGAATGCGTCGATTGCCGCTGCGATTGCAAAGGGTATTTCTGCGAGCGAGTCGGATCAAATGGAGAATTTGAAGGAGACTTTGGAGGTGGGGAAACCAAGTTCAATCTTAAAGAAAATAAAGGCATTATCCGAGGAATTGCGTGGATGGCTCGCTCCGGTTGTTGAGCTGATCGCGATTTTCGTTAAAAAATAGGTGTTGAGCTTTTGCTACCGGTGCCGGCGCTTATGTGAAGAGATTCCTCCTCAGTCGCCTTCGTCGGCAGCTGATGCGGGTAGAGCGTTGAAGATTTGTGTACGGATGGATGGCGGCGCGCCTGTCGTCATCCTTCGTGACGCCGCTTCGCGGCTCCTCAGGATGAAGAGGGTTCTTCATCCTGAGGAGCGGCCCTCTTTGGCCGCGGCACGAAGGATGGCCGCGGGCGATGGCGACTTTCAGGAGATGGTCCCCGGATCGGCTTCGCCGTCCGGGGTGACGGCGGGGAGGGGCGGTAATCCCCCCGTTTTTAGCGGGGTTGGTCGATAGACTTCACGCGGCGC
>CAZHUI010000090.1:0-13363 GCA_964535605.1 uncultured Caulobacterales bacterium | reverse complement strand
CGGTCGCGTCCATCGACACCGCAAGGCCCTGGATGACGTTGGTGCCGTGGCCCGAAACCGAGGCGGCGGCGATCGCCTTCACCGGCCGGAAGCCCGTGCCGGTGTAGTATTCGGTGATCCAGACGATCAGGCCCGTGACGGCGAGGCCGACGATCCCGCACAGGAAAAGGCTCATGCCCATGAAGGTCGCGCCGTCGATCGGCGTTGAAAATCCGAAGATCGCGTTCGTCACCGCCGCGATGGCGACGAGCGACAGCACGCCGGTGGCGACGAGACCCTGATAAAGGGCGCCCATGATGTTCTTCGAGCCCGCGCCGAGGCGGACGAAGAACGTGCCGATGATCGACGTGACGATGCACGCCGCGCCGATCGCCAGCGGATAGAGCATGAAGGCCGTGGCGTTCGCGGTGAAGAGGATCGAGCCCAGCACCATCGTCGCCGCGACCGTGACGACATAGGTTTCGAAAAGGTCCGCCGCCATGCCGGCGCAGTCGCCGACATTGTCGCCGACATTGTCGGCGATCGTCGCCGGGTTGCGGGGGTCGTCCTCGGGAATGCCGGCTTCAACCTTGCCGACCATGTCGCCGCCGACATCGGCGCCCTTGGTGAAGATGCCGCCGCCGAGACGCGCGAACACCGAAATCAGCGAGGCGCCGAGCGAGAGCGAGACGAGCGCGTTGACGACGTCGCGGCTTTCCGGCGCAAGGCCCATCGGCCCGGTGAGGATCGCGTAATAGCCGGCGATGCCCAACAGCGCGAGACCGGCGACGAGCATCCCCGTGACCGCGCCCGACCGGAACGCGACGGAAAGGCCCTTGGCGAGGCTTTCGGAAGAAGCCTGCGTCGTGCGGACATTCGCCCTGACCGACACCAGCATGCCGATATAGCCGGCCGCGCCCGAAAGGATCGCGCCCGCGGCGAAGCCGAGCGCAGCGGTGAGGCCGAGCGCGAAGAGCAGAATGGCGAATACGACGACGCCGGCGATGGTGATCGTCGTGTACTGACGTTTGAGGTAGGCCGAGGCGCCTTCCTGGATCGCCGCGGCGATTTCCTTCATGCGGGCGTTGCCCGCTGACATCGACATCACCTGCTGGATCGTGACGACGCCGTAAAGAATCGCCAGAATGCCGGCCCCGATGACCAGCCATAATTCAAGGCTCATTGCACCCTTCCCTTGGCCCCCGAAGGGCCACCTGATTTGGAGTATCGGGGGGAGAACGCCGATATGGCCGCGACGCCAGATGCGTCAGCGCTTCAATCAGCCCCCGATCGGATCGGCGGGACTACTGACAAAACCGGCCCTGAAAATCAACTGGAAAAAGACCGTGTGGAAACGATCTCAGGCGGTCGAGCGAAATTTCCGCTGGCTTTCCGGCTCCTGGTCCGTGACCTCTTTAACCCAAGGATATTTCTGGGCCATTTCGTCCGTGTAACCAAGATTGCGGGCGGTCGCGCTGCGCGGGCGCGCTGTCTTGTCGGCGTAGAAAGTGCGGAAGACCCTGTCCCAGAAAAACTCGGCGATGCCGAAATTGCCATGCTCATTATGGAAATGATGCGCGAGGTGGCGCTCTTTGATCGTCTTCCAGAATGCCGTTTTGGGCTCGAAAGCGAGATGCTGCCCGGCGTGCAGGAATTCCGTGTAGCAGGTCATGACGACCATGCCGGCGATTGACGCGGCCGCGCCCGAGACGCCGCCGAGCGCGAACCCGGCCGGCCCTGCAATCAGGACGATTGGCGGCAAGGTCGTGTGCAGACCGCCGAAAAGGACCGACAGGTCGTTCGGGAACCGGTGGTGGTCATAATGCGTGCGCTTCCAGAAACGCGCGAGCAGCGGCGTCTTGTACATCCAGCTTCCGTGCAGGATGAACCGGTGGGTGACGTACCACGCGATCGGAAAGATAAGGCCGCCGACTATGAGCGCGGCGCCGGTCCGCCATGGCGATTCAAGTGTCAGAACCGAAACGATCAAGGCGATCGCTATGATCGCGAAATAGATCTGGATCGCCGGATAAGTAATGTAAGCGCGCACGAGGTCGTCAAAGGTCATCCGGTTGAGAAGGTAGCCCTCCTCTTTCCACGCCTTGTATCCGACGAATACGCGCATCTTTCACTCCGGCCGAACGATCCGACTACACGCCGGCGCGGCAGGTGGGAAGACCGGCCGGGCGCCGCAAGCCGCCGCAGCGGCAAATTGAGAGCGCATTCAATTCATTCGGTTTTTCTGGCGCCTGTCGGGCCCGATGAAACATCGGCGAGCAATTGTTGAAACCGGCGCGGGAGGCGCCGTCTTGCCGGTTTCAGCCCCAGCCGCTATTCGCCCGAGGTTCGCCGGACTTGGGGAAAGTCCTCTTGTCTGCGAAGGTGATCGAGGCCGGCGTAGCACAGGCCGTCAACAGGGCGCGGGACGTAGATGACCTTTAACGCTGATGCCGGCGTTTCCGCGAAGGACGGCGCCGACCTGGCCGACCGGTCGCTGACGCTGACGCCGACGCCGACGGATTCGGGCCGCCTGTTGTTAAAGCTCGACCTGTTTCCGACGCTCGCCGATGCGCTGGATTACGCCGCCGCAGGCGATGCGGGTTTTAATTTTTACAATCTGCGCGGCGGCCTGTCGGAAGTTCTCTCTTACGCCGATCTTCGCACGCGCGCCCGCGCGCTGGCGCGCAAGCTGGCCGCGCGGTTCGTCCGCGGTTCGCGCCTCGCGCTCGTTGCGGAGACGAGCCCCGAATTTCTTGTCGCGTTCTTCGCCTGCCAATATGCGGGCCTTGTCCCAGCGCCGATGCCCCTGCCGGTCAATCTCGGCGGCAAGGAAGGCTATCTGACGCAAGTTCGCCTGATGGTCGCCGGCGCGCAGGCGAGCGCCGCCATCGGCCCGTTGTCGATCAAGGATTTCCTCATCGACGCGCTCGCCGGCGCGACCGGCGTCGAAGTGATGAGCTTTGAAGAGCTGAACGCTCTTGCCGATGAGCGCGACGCGGTTCCGTCCGGGCCGGACGAGACCTGTTATATTCAGTACTCGTCCGGATCGACGAGCGCGCCCAAGGGCGTGATCGGCACGCAGGCCTCCGTCAACGCCAATCTCCACGGCATCACCCGCCACGGGCTCAAGTTGAAGCCTGAAGATCGCGCGGCGAGCTGGCTGCCGCTTTATCACGATATGGGCCTCATTGGGTTCGGCCTCGCCCCGATGTACGGACAGCGTTCGGTCGATCTTATTGCAACGTCGGATTTCGTTCGCCGTCCCCTGTTGTGGCTGCGTCTGATGTCGGACAACAGGGCGACGATCACCTACAGTCCGTCGTTCGGTTATGAGCTGTCGGCGCGGCGCGCGGCCAAGGCCGAAGAAGGCGCGATCGATCTGTCCTGCCTGCGCGTCGCCGGCATTGGCGGCGACATGGTGCGCCCCGAGGCGCTCAAACTATTCGCCGAGGCGTTCGGTCCGGTCGGCTTCCGCGCGACGGCGTTCCTGCCGAGCTACGGCATGGCGGAAGCGACGCTCGCGATCACCTTCACCGAGATCGGCGACCCGATCGACATCGATCATGTCGACATGCGCCATTATAACCGGTCGGGAATCGCGCAGCCGGCCTCCGCCGTCACCTCGCCCGATCATCGCCGCGGCTTCGTCCTGTGCGGCAAGCCGCTGCCCGGGCACGCGGTCGATGTGCGCGGCGAGGACGGCGCGACGCTGAAGGACCGCGAAGTCGGGCGCATCTTTATCAAGGGCCCGAGCCTCACCCCCGGCTATTTCAGCGACGCCGAAGCGACCGCGCGCCTCTATCAGGGCGAATGGCTCGACACCGGCGACATGGGTTATTTCCTCAGCGGCGAAATCGTCATCACCGGCCGCGCAAAGGACCTCATCATCATCAACGGCCGCAATATCTGGCCGCAGGATATCGAATGGGCGGTCGAGAAAGTCGACGGCGTGCGCCAGGGCGGCGTCGCGGCGTTCTCTGTCGATGACGGAACGGGCGAGAAGATCGTCGTCGTCGCCGAGCGGCGCGGCCTCTCCGCCGAAGCGCTCAGCGATCTTCATCGCGAAGTGACGAAAACCATCCAGACGGCGGCCGGCGCGCCGGCGACCGTCATTCTCGCCAAGCCGCATTCGATGGTGCTCACCTCCTCCGGCAAGCTGAGCCGGGCACGGGTCAAGCAGAAATATCTCGCCGGCGAGTTTGACCTCGACGCCGCCGACGCCCTCGCGCCGAAAGCGCTCGCCGAAGCGCGCGTGTGACCCTGATCGCCGTCACTGGCGGCACCGGGTTCATCGGCGCCGCGCTCATCGATCAGCTTTTGCAGCAAGGCATGCGGGTGCGTGCGCTGGCGCGCGATCCGCGCAGGCTGAAGCGCGTCGACCTTGTTGAACCCGTGAAAGGAAGCCTCGAGGACGAGGCCGCGCTCGCCGCACTGGCGCATGGCGCCGACGCTTTTCTCCATCTCGCCGGCGAAACGCACGCCAAGACCGAGCAGGATTACACGCGCATCAATGTCGAGGGCGCGCGGCGCGCGGCAGCGGCGGCGGCGAAAGCGGGCGCGCGGTTCGTACACGCATCTTCCCTGTCGGCGCGCCAGCCCGAGACCTCGCCCTATGCGCGCAGCAAGCATGACAGCGAGCGCGCCGTCGCCGAAGCGTCCGCCGGCAACGCCTTCATCGCGCTCCGCCTGCCGGCGATCTACGGGCCGGGCGATCTCGTCACCCTTCCCTATTTCAAGCTCTTGAAGTCGGGCTTCGCGTTCGAGCCGGCGACGGATGCGCCGGCGCGCGCCTCGATCCTCTATGTCGAGGACGCAGCGGGCGCGCTTGTCGCCGCCGCGTTCCGGGGCGCAACGGGACAAGTCTACGACATCGGCGACGACAGCAAGGACGGGCGCGCCTGGTCCGAGATCGGCCAGACGCTTGCTGAAATAATCGGCAACAATCCGATGGCCCTGAAGATTCCCAAGCCGGCCGTCGCGCTACTGCATGAGGGCGTGCGCGCGGCGGAAAGCATCTTCGGCAAATCGCCGACCGTCCGTCAGGGTCAGGTCAATGAGCTCTTCCATCCTGACTGGGTGGCGCGCGACAATCTTTTCAACGCCGAAGCGGATTGGGCGCCCAAAACCCCGCTCAAGGAAGGGTTTGCAAAAACCGTCCGCTGGTATCAAGAACAGGGGCTATTGTGACCCGAAGCGCGAGGATCCTCAGCATGGCGGACCAGGGCATCCATGGGGACGACGATCTCGTCTTCCGGCGAGTCTGCGCGCTGCTAGAGCCGCTGAACCACAAGGGCGTCAAGCTGACGCGCGACATCGATCTCGTCGCCGACCTCGAGATCGACAGCGTCTCGGTTCTCGACGTCGTGATGGACGTTGAAGACGCCTATGACATCTCGATCCCGGTGAATACGATTTCCGAAACGCGCACGCTCGGCGAGCTTGTCGACGCCATCCACGCCATCAAGAAGAGCCAAGGCTGAACGATGAGCCTGTTCGACAAATTCGAGAAAACCGCGGCGCTTTATAACGGCCTGTCCGCGCTCGGAAAGAACCCCTTCGCCGTCGTGATGGAGGAGGTGCTGGGGCCGACCCGGGCGCGCATCAAGGGCCGCGAGACGGTGCTCGCCGGCACGCATAATTATCTCGGACAAACCTTTGAGCCGACCGCCATCGCGGCCGCCAAGCGCGCGCTCGACGAGGAGGGCACCGGCACGACGGGATCGCGCTTCGCCAACGGCACCTTCGCCGGGCACACGGCGCTGGAGCGCGCGCTCGCCGGCTATCTCGGCATGAAGCATTGCGTCGTTTTCTCGACGGGGTTCGTCGCCAATCTCGGCGCCATCGCCGGCCTTCTCGATCCCGCCGAAGACGTCGTCCTCATCGACGCGGACTGTCACGCCTGCATTTATGACGGCTGCCAGCTTTCCGGCGCGGAGACGATCCGCTTTCGCCACAACGACCCCGAAAGTCTCGACAAGCGGCTCGGCCGCCTCGACCCGAAATACAAGGGAAAGCTGGTCTGCATCGAAGGCATGTATTCGATGTATGGCGACATTGCGCCGGTGAAAGAATTCGTCGAGGTCGCGCACAGGCACGGCGCCTATCTCCTCGTCGATGAGGCCCATTCCTTCGGCGTCTACGGCGAAAAAGGCCGCGGCGTCGCCGAGGCCGAAGGCGTGATGGACAAGATCGACTTTTATTCCGGCACGTTTTCAAAGGCGCTCGCCTCGATCGGCGGCTTCGTCGCCTCGAACCATCCGCAGGCTGAGTATCTGCGCTTTTCCTCGCGCCCTTATAAATTCACCGCCTCGCCGAGCCCGTCGACGATCGCTTCGGCCCACGCCGCGCTCGACAATATCGCCGCGACGCCGGCCTTGCGCGAAAAGCTGTGGGAGAACGCGGAGCGCCTTCACGCCGCGCTGACGCAGTTCGGCCTCCGGCTCGCCGCCCCGCCCGCGCCTGTCATTTCCGTCCTTCTGCCCACCAAAGAGGACGCCTTCGCCGCCTGGAATTTCCTTCTCGATCAGGGCGTCTATGTGAATATGGCGATCCCGCCGGGCACGCCGGGCAAGGACTCGCTCTTGCGGCTGGCGGTTTCTTCCGCCCACACCAAGGACGATATCGACCGGCTTGTCGCCGCTTACGCCGCGATGGCGGAGGCTTTTCCGTCCGCACGCGTCGCGATGGCGTCATAAGGGCGTCACGCGAGCGCGGCATAGCTCGCGATCACCAAGGATTGAGGCGACGCCCGTCTGTCGCCGCAATTCCGGCGCGGGGATGGCGCAGAACTCGCAGAGACATGGGGTCGGTCGCGCTGTCGCGCCGGCATGGGACGAAGGGTCGATCAATGTACCAGACTTTTGCGGCGGCGGCGGCGATCATGGCTGGCGCGGCGGGCGGCGCGGCGGCGCAAGATCCCGCCCACAGCCATGCCAGCTGCAAAGGCGAGCCGCGCGAGATCGCGGTTCGCGTCGTCAATGTGAAAGAAAGCATCGGCCTGATGACGGTTGAGCTCTATCGCAACGACCAGGACGGCTTCCTTAACAAACGCGGCCGGGAACTCCGCATGAGATTCGCGGCGAAGGCGCCAGCGACCGATTTCTGCATTCACGCGCCCGTTGCGGGACTGTGGTCGATGGTCGCCTATCACGACGAGAACGCCAATCAGAAATTCGACAAGGGCGCGCTCGGTTTGCCCGTCGAACCTTTCGGCGTTTCGCAGAATCCGAAGATCCGTCTTGCGCCGCCGCCGATCGAAAAGACGCTGTTCGAGGTTGCGGAATCGGGCGCTTCGGTCGAAATCATGCTCCGCAATTAGGGGCCGGCGTCGCCGCGCCCGAACGGGCGGCAGGCGGACGAATGGCGGCGATCACGATTGAACCGGTGAGCGGGGCGCAAGGCCGGCGCGCGTTCATGCGCGCCGCCAAAGTCGCCTATCAAGGCGATCCCCATTATGTCGCGCCGCTCGAATTCGAGGTCGGGGCGCGGCTCGACCCCGCCGCCAATCCGGCGCTGAAGGGCGCTGACGTTCAACTTTTCATCGCGAAGAAAGACGGCGCGATCGCCGGGCGCATTTCCGCTTTCGTCAATCCGCTGCACCTTGAGCGCTACAATGACGCGACCGGGCATTTCGGTTTTCTCGACGCCATCGACGACGCTGAGGTTTTCGCCGCTCTTCTGACAGCTGCGGAGGACTTCTTCCGCGCGCGCGGGCTGAAGAAGGCGGCGGGGCCCTTCTCCTTCTCCGTCAATGAGGAGTGCGGTCTCCTCGTCTCCGGCTTCGACGCCCCGCCCTATGTGATGATGCCGCACGGCCGGCCCTGGTACGCGGCCCATGTCGAGGCCGCGGGCTACGCCAAGGCGATGGACATGCACGCGCTGCGGTACATCCCGCGCCGCCAGTTCATCCCCGAGCGGCGCATGAAGTTCATCGAGCGCGCGCTCGCCTCGCCGAAAGTCAGTATCCGGAACATCGACTTCAAGCGCTTCGACGAAGAGATCGCGACGCTCGTCGACATCTACAAGGACGCGTGGAGCGACAATTGGGGCTTCGTTCCCATGACTGAAGCGCAGATCGCCCATATGGCGAAAGAGCTGCGCCCGATCATTGAGCGCTACAACATCATCTTCTGCGAGCTGGACGGCGAGCCCGTCGCCTTCGGCCTCGTCCTCCCCAACATCAATGTCGCGATCCGCGATTTCGACGGCAAGCTCCTCCCGTTCAATTGGGCGAAGTTCCTGTGGCGCCTCAAAGTGAAAAAGCTCCCCGAAGCGCGCATGCCGCTGATGGGCGTCAGGAAGAAGCTGCACGGCAAGCCGTTAGGGGCCGCCTTCGCCTACAAGATCATCGACATGGTGAACTCCGCAAATATGGACAACGGCGTCATCTCGTCGGAGCTCTCCTGGATCCTCGAGAACAACACCGATATGCTAAGCATGCTCACCGACATGGGCGGCGAGATTTACAAGACGTACAGGATTTATGAGCGGGGGATCGCGACGTAGTCACGGCGTGGTCTTGACTGTAGTCACATTGTAAACTACATCGGCCCCGTGGAAGTCGCCGTAAGAGACGCAAAGGCCCGTCTGTCGGAGCTGATCGCCGCCGCGCAGGCGGGCGAGCGCGTTATCATCACAAAGAACGGGCTGCCAGCCGTCGAGATCGTGCAAGTGCGCCGCCGGGGCGGCATCGACTTCAAAAGGCTCGAGGCTGCGCGAGCGCGCCTTGGCGTCAAGAGCGACGGCGCAGGCTGGCCGGCGGAGTTCGATGATCCGGCGTTTTCGCGACACGTTCTCGGCGTCGATTGACGCAAGGCCGAATGCGCATTCTTCTTGATACGTCCTATCTCTACAATCTGATGGATGCGGCAGGGCGCCTCTCCGAGACCGAGCGACTGATCCTGTCGAATCCGGACGTGACAATATTCGTTAGCGCCGTTTCGATATGGGAGATGAGGATCAAATTTGCGGCGCGCCATCCGTCAGGCGTGCGCAAGAGCGCGTTCGATCCGAAAGTCGTCATCGCATTGCTGGAAGAGCAGTACGTGACGTTTCTTCCCATCACCGTCGCGCACGCGGCGGCCGAGCTGGAAGTACCTGTTGCGCACCGTGACCCATTCGATGAAATGTTGCTTGCGCAGGCGCAGGCGGAAGGGTTGCGGCTGCTGACGGTTGACCGGAATTTGGTCCGGCATCCGCTGGCGATTTCGCCATAGGCGTCAGGTCGCTCACCGCAAAAAGGGCTCGTCGAAACTCCTGAGCTTCCGCGAGTGGAGCGTCCCGGCTTCCGCCTCCGCGCGCAACAGCTCAATGGCGCGCAGGCCGATGGCGAGGTGCTGGGAGACCCGCGCCTGATAGAACGCGTCCGCCATGCCGGGGAGCTTGATCTCGCCGTGGAGCGGGCGGTCCGAGACGCAAAGAAGCGTGCCGTAAGGGACGCGGTAGCGGAAGCCGTTGGCGGCGATGGTCGCCGATTCCATGTCGATGGCGATGGCGCGCGACTGGTTCAGCCTGACCGCGATCTTTTCGAAATTGAGCTCCCAGTTGCGGTCGCCGGTCGTGACGACCGTGCCGGTGCGCAAATGTTCTTTAAGCTGACCTTTCGGAATATCGGCGACCTGTTCGACCGCGGCGGTCATCGCGAGCTGCACTTCGGCGATCGTCGGCAAGGGGATCGAGGGCGGGAGCGCCTCATCGAGGACGTTGTCTTCGCGGAGATAGGCGTGCGCGAGCACATAATCGCCGAGACGCTGCGTGCGGCGGAGGCCCCCGCAATGGCCGATCATCAGCCAGACATGGGGGCGCAACACCGCGAGGTGATCGGTGATCGTCTTGGCGTTCGACGGTCCGACGCCGATATTGACGAGCGTCACGCCTGCATGGCGCGGGCGCACATAGTGGTAGGCCGGCATTTGCGGCTGTTTGGCGAGCGGGGGTTTCGTCGGCTCCGCGCCTTTTCGGGTGATGCGGTCGCCGGGTTCGATCAGCGCGTCGATCTCGCCCGCTTCGACCTTCTGGCGGCCGAGCTCGATGAACTCGTCGACATAGCGCTGATAGTTCGTGAACAGAATGAAATTCTGGAAGTGCTCGGGCCGCGTCGCCGTATAATGCTGGATGCGGTGGAGCGAATAGTCGGTCCGCTCCGCCGTGAAGAGCGACAAGGGCTGCGCGCCGCCGCGCTCCAGGATCATGCCGCCGTCGACGATGACGTCATTCGTCGCGACGAGGTTCGGCATGTGGAAGTAGTGCTGCAATTCCTCGCGCTGCTGCAGGTCGAGCGAAGCGGTCGCCTGTTCAAGCGCGAAGGTGAGCGGGATCGGCGTCCTCGACCGGCCGACGAACAGCCGCGCCTCGAACCGTTCCGTCACGCGGCGCAGCTGTTCGAGGAGATAGTTCGCGAAGAGCTTCGGCTGCGTGATGGTCGCGCCGTGAAGGCTTGACGCGGTGATCTGTCCGAGCGCGAGGCTGCCCGTCTGGATGGCGCGCTCGGCCGGCACCTCGGCGAGAAGATAGGGGTAAGTCGGCGCCGGGAACGGGCCCATCTTAAGTTTGCCCGACGCATATTGACCGAAGCGCTTCTCGACCGCGCCGATGGCGTCGTCGAACAGCGCCGTCAGACGCTCGACGGCGGCTTCGGGGCTGGAACAGGGCTTGATGTCGTCTGCGGGAACGCCCGCATGCGGGGCGTTGTTCTGGCTGTCTGTCATGGTGACCGGGGACCATAGCGCGGTTTTTCGCCCGCGCCAGATGCCTATAGCGTCGGGGCCCCCAGCTTCGCCGCAGCGCGATGGGCGATAATCGCAAGCCGGTCGCGCAGGGGCCTTTCCCCCGGGGTCGGCGGCGTTAACCCGCGCGCGCGGATCCAGCGATTGGCGAGCCGCAGCGAGGCCTCATCGAGGGACAGGCGGCTCCGCCAGGTAATCGAGAAGGAGATCGAGGGCCCCGGCCCGTTCTGCACCCAATGCGGCGCCTTGAGAGGCACATAGAGCGCGTCGCCGGGGGCGAGGTCATGGGCTTCGGCGAGGATGTCGAATTCGGGCTGGTGGACGAGGTTCCGGTGCGCCTCTCCAGCATGATAGGCCTCATGCTGTTCGTCGCTGACGATGGCGCCTTTCGCCGGATAGACCCGCATCGTCTTCGTCCCGCGCAGCTGCATCAGGATGTTGTGCTCGGGATCCATGTGAAAGGGCGTCACCGCGCCCGGCGACGAGATGAAGATGAAGGCGACCTTTTTCGCCATCGGCCCCGTCTCGCCGGCGGCGGCGGGCGCGATCTCCGCAAGGCACGCTTCCATCGCGCGCGCATAAGCGGGGTCGGCTTCGACATTCTTGAGCACCATCCAGGAGCGGCAGGTCTCGATGCGGCGGATCGTTTCTTCCGGCGAAAGCCCGTTCGCCGGCGTAAGCGCCGGGTCCTGCCCGACGGGGAGATCGCCGGCGTTATATTCGATCGACGCGGGCGGCAGCCGCCCAGCGAGCGCGACCAGCGCTTCGAGCTTGAAGCGCGGATCGCCGGAGAGGCGGTGCGTCAGCCGCGCCGGCGCGTGCGGATAGCGCCCCGATAACGCATTGACGGGCGCCTCAAAGATCGTCATCGCCGTCCGGCTCCGGAGGTTTGGCTTTTTTGGCGCGCGCCTTCTCGCTCGCCGCCTCCAGCATCGTCAGCAGGCGGAAGAGCGCCTTTGACGGCGCGTCCCGGCGGCTGATGTTGAGCGCCGAAATCGTTCGCCGCCCGCGCCACAGACGGTCGATCATCGGGTGATGGGTTTTCGCGCAGGAATCGACAAAGGAAAGGCCCGGCGCGCTTTCGAGCGCACTCATGACGTCGACTTCCATCATCACGCCGGGCGAATATCGCTCAAACTCTTCATCATAGGCGATCTTGAAAGCGTAGGAGACGGGTCCGCTCTGGAAGTTGACGGCGGCCGCGAGCGCGCGATCGCCGAGGGCGAGCCTGAAAAAGAAGACCTCGCCCGCGTCTGACGCCCGGCGCACAGCCTCCTTGAAAAAGCTTGTCGAGGCGGGGTCCTGCCGCATGGCCGTGCCGGCCCGGCCCTTCCAGCCCGAGGCCTCCAGCGTCAGGAATTCCTCCGCCCACGCCGTAAAATCGTCATCGCCGCGCGAGGATTCGAAGCGCAGGTCGCCCAGTTCCTGCAGCCGCGATCGGCGGCGGCGCAGTTCCTTGCGGCGTTTCCCGTTGAGCGAGAGCTTCAGATAATCGTCCGTCGTCCACGGCGCTTTCAGCATCGCGCGCGTATAGCGCGCCGATGGCGCGGCGCGGCGCCCGGTCTCAGCCGCGACGTCGCAAGCGGCGGCGAAAAGCGGCCCTTCCGCATCGAGATGGCGAAGGCGAAGAAATGCGCCGCGAGGCTCGGCGCAATCGAAGAAAGCCCTGAAGAAGGCGCGCTCGTAACCCTGCCTGACGAGCGGCGCGGCGAAGAAGCAATGCTTGTGCATCCATGTCGCGACGTAAGGGACTGGAAGACGCGAGTAACCGCGCATGGGCGCGACAGGGGCAAGGCCGATCAGCCGCCCGCTTTCGTCGCGCACGATCACGACCTCGGGGCCGTCCTCAGCGAACGCTGACAAGGCCGGCAGCAGCATCGCCGGCGCGTAAAAGGCGTTCGGTTCGGCGGCGTTCGCCGCGAGATCGCGCCAGTCTCCGGCGATCGCTTCGAGATCGGCCGCAGCGATGATGTCGGCGCTGACCGCGCCGGCGAAGCGGCGCGCCGCTCTCCCATCCTGCGCCCCGTCGCCGTGCATCCGTCCGACCCCCGCTCGCGAAACTCCGTCTCATAAAGGGACGGCCCGCGCCTGCAAGGCGCCGGTTCGCAACTCGCCTTCTTTGAAGGTCCCGCAGCGTGCAGGGTTCAGGCCGCGTCTTCGCCGACGAGGATGTCGCGCTTGCCGGAATGATTGGGCGTGCCGACGACGCCTTCCTGTTCCATCCGCTCAATGAGGGTCGCGGCGCGATTGTAGCCGATCTGCAGGCGGCGCTGGATATAGGAGGTCGAAGCCTTGCGGTCGCGCATGACGATGGCGACGGCCTTGTCATAGAGCGCATCGCCCGACGAGGTGTTGCCGCCGATATCGAGCCCGTCAAAGGCGCCGCCGTCCTCGTCGTCGCGCAGTTCGGTGACTTCCTGCACGTAATCGGGCTTGCCCTGCTTTTTGAGGAACTCGACGACTTTGACGACTTCGTCGTCGGAGATGAAGGCGCCGTGCACGCGGCGGATGCGTCCGCCGCCCGCCATGTGCAGCATGTCGCCCATGCCGAGAAGCTGCTCGGCGCCCTGCTCGCCGAGGATCGTCCGGCTGTCGATTTTCGACGTCACCTGAAACGAGATGCGCGTCGGGAAGTTCGCCTTGATGGTGCCGGTGATGAC
>CAZHUI010000089.1:0-13822 GCA_964535605.1 uncultured Caulobacterales bacterium | reverse complement strand
TGGAACTTCTTCAAAGCACAAAACTATGTCGCAGATTAAACGCCCGATGCTCTAGTCGACCGGGAAGCCGCGGTCTCGCATCAGCGCAGCCGTATCGACGGCGCGCCCGCGGAACTTGGCGAAGCCTTCCGCCGGATCGATCGAATCGCCGACGGACATCACATAGTCATGGAAGCGCTTCGCCGTGTCCTTGTCATAAAAGCTTCCGGCCTCGACGAACGCTTCGGCGGCGTCGGCCGTAATCGCATCCGCCCACAGATAGCTGTAATAGCCGGCTGCGTAGCCTTCGCCCGAGAATATGTGCCCGAACTGCGGCGTCCGGTGACGCATGACGATTTCGGACGGCATGCCGATCTCGGCGAGCGTCTCGCGCTCGAACTTGTCGGGATCGATATCGGCGTCGCCCGCAAGGTGCAATTTCATGTCGACCAGCGCGCTGCCGAGGAACTCGACCGTCGAAAAGCCCTGATTGAACGTCGCCGCGCGTTCGATCTTGTCGGCAAGTTCCTGCGGCAAAGGTTCTCCTGTCTCATAATGGACGAGAAACCGGCCCATCACTTCCGGAGTCGACAGCCAGCGTTCCAGCACCTGCGAGGGGAACTCGACATAGTCGCGCGGCACGTTCGTCCCCGCCTGCGAGGGATATTTGACGTTTGAAAGCAGCCCATGCAGCGCGTGGCCAAACTCGTGGAACAGCGTCTCGGCGTCGTCCCAGGAAATCAGCACCGGCTCTCCGGATTTTCCGGGAATGTAATTGCAGTTGTTGGAAACGATCGGCTGAATGTCGCCGCCGAGTTTTTGCTGGCCGCGATATTCCGTCATCCACGCGCCGGAGTTCTTGCCGGCTCGCGCATAGGGGTCGAAATACCAGAGGCCGGCGAAAGCGCCCGCCCCGTCCGTCACTTTCCAGACGCGCACGTCCGGATGGAATACAGGCGCGTCGGTCACTTCCTCAAATTTGAGGCCGAAGAGTTCGCCGGAGACCCAGAACATCCCCTCGCGCAGCTTCTCGAGCTGCATGTAGGGTTTCACTTCATTGAAATCGAGGTCGTATTTCTCCTTGCGGACTTTCTCCGCGTAGAAACGATAGTCCCAGGGCTCGATCTTGATCTTCGCGCCTTCGGCGTCGGCGACCGCCTGCATGTCGGCGACTTCTTCCTTCACGCGGGCGACCGCCTTGGGCCAGACCTTCATCATCAGGTCCATCGCCGCATCCGGCGTTTTCGCCATCTGACGTTCGATCGCCCAATGCGCGTAAGTCGGATAGCCGAGCAGCTTCGACCGCTCGGCGCGGAGTTTCAGCGTTTCGGCGATGATCGCGTTGTTGTCGGTCGCGCCGCCATTGTCGCCGCGATTGACGAACGCGCGCCAGACCTTCTCGCGCGCCGCGCGGTTCTCGGAATAGGTGAGGAACGGATCGACCGCCGAGCGCGTATTGGCGACAGCCCATTTGCCGGGCTTGCCCTTCGCGCTCGCCGTCGCCGCATAGGCGTCGACCAGCGAATCCGGCAGGCCTTTGAGATCGGCCTTTTTCTCGATCAGCGTGAATGTGTCTTCATCGCTGAGCTGGTTCTGCGTGAAGGTCGTCCCGAGCGTTGCAAGGCGCTGATTGATCTCGGCGACGCGCTTCTTTCCCGCCTCATCGAGATTGGCGCCGTTCCTGACGAAGCCCTTATAGCTGTCCTCGACGAGCCTGCGCTCGGAGGGGCTGAGCTTCTTCATCTCCTTACCGTTATAAACCGCCGCGACGCGTTTGAAGAGCGCTTCGTTCTGGTTCACCTCGTCGCCGAATGCGGCGAGCTTGGGATAAACGACAAGCTCGATGTCGGGCACTTCGCCGACATTCAGATTGCCGGAATAAACGCCAAAGAGGTTTTGCAGCCGGGTCAGTTCGGCGCCCGCTTTCTCCATCGCGACGAGGGTGTTTTCAAAGGCTGGCTTCTTTTCGTTGGAGACGATGGCCGCAATCTCGGCGCGCGCCGCTTCGATTGCGTGATCGAAGGCGGGAGCGAAGTCGCTGACTTTCACCTTGTCCCACGGCGGCACGCCGCCATAGGGGCCGGACCATGCCGCGATCATCGGGCTGTCGGGCGACAATCCCGCGATACTTGATTCCGATGAGCCGTCAATTGATCGTTCCTGAGCCATTAAATTTGATCCCCATAAGGACAAAATGATCGCAAGCGCGGACGCTGCATGGTGTTTTCTCAAAGTAAAGTCTCCTCTTTTTTTCGCGATTGAGCTGAGTGCGTCATGCTAGGGGTCCGGCATGACCCGAAGCGTGCGCGTTCTTGAAAATGTCCTCGCCCGCCAGCCAAAGTCCAAACGCATTTTGCGTCGACCATATGGCTGTTAGGGCCGCATTGAGCTCGAGTCTATGCAAAGTCACGCCGGCCGATTTCAGACCAATCGCCATCGCAAGAATGAGGATGTTTGCATTTTGATAGATGAATGGCTCTGATCCGAGCGCGCGCGGGTTTGTCGCGCGTTCCGCGAACGCCTTTTTGCAAGACTGCAGCGAAGAACTGTAAGCGCCCCGGCATGCAAACGGTCTCCCGCCATAAACCGAGCACGCGCCGTTTTCGACGTCAAGCAACGGACAAGGCGGACCAAATCCCCATCGCTCGTCGCCGTTTCGTCCACGAGTGACCGCATCGGCGGCGCGCACGCGCGCGATAATTTTGTCCAAGTCCTCTTTCGAATTCGTGCGCTCAATGAAATCTGCGAGCAGCAAGGCCTCAGGTTCCGTCAGCACTATGATCGTACGACAGCACATCGCGCATCCTTTTGCGCATGCCGCCTTAACTGGACCGTTTGGCGTCGGAAGGTAGACGTCTCCCATCGCATTGAAAATATCCCAGTAGTGTTCGACAAGTTCCGTAATTGAAGGACGTGAAACGCCATTGCGCGCGAAGTGCGCGGCGGCTATCGCGCCTTCGGCTTTGATTACATCGGCGAATTTTTCGTCCTTTGGATTCATGCGGAACACCCAGTCTCAAAACCATTGCAAGATTCGAATCTAATGATTGATGTGGCGGCGGACAACGGAGCCACGCGGCGCAATCGTGGGGCGGCATATTGGCGGCGCAGCCGCCAGTCGGGCGTCATATGCGCTCAACCGGTCAAGGCGCGTATGAAATGGATGCAAGCTCCACGAACAGCGGGTTTCCAAGCGTTTCCTGCTGCAGGGCCGACAGCTCGTCGGCGAAATAACGATCCTGCGTCCAGGGCGCCGCCTTGGCGCGAATAGCGGCCTGAACGCGCTGCAAGGGCGCCGAAGTCCGAAGCGGAGCGTGAAATTCAAGGCCCTGCGCGGCGGCCAGAAGCTCGATGCCGATGACGCCGGCGGCGTTGACGGCGATCTTGCCGGCCTTGCGCGCCGCGCCGGTCGCCATCGACACATGATCTTCCTGATTGGCCGACGTCGGGATGGAATCGACGCTGCCCGGAAACGCCATCGACTTGTTTTCGGAGACAAGCGCGGCCGCGGTCACCTGCGCGATCATGAAGCCGGAATTGACGCCCCCGTCTTCGACAAGGAACGCGGGGAGGCCGCTCATTTTCGGATCGACGAGGATCGCGGTCCGCCGCTCCGACAGCGAGCCGATTTCGCAAAGCGCCATCGCGATCATGTCGCTCGCAAAGGCGACAGGTTCAGCGTGGAAGTTGCCGCCCGAAATCGCTTCGTCCGTATCGGGAAAAATGATCGGATTGTCAGTGACGGCGTTCGCCTCGATGGTCAGCGTCTTCGCTGCGTGTCGCAGAATGTCGAGGGCGGCGCCCATCACCTGCGGCTGGCAGCGGAAGGAGTAGGGGTCCTGCACACGGTCGCAGTCGATGTGGCTCAGATTGATGGCGCTGCCCTGCAGCAGCGCGCGGATCGCGCGCGCAACGTCGATCTGGCCGGGCTGCCCGCGCAGAGCGTGGAGGCGCGGATCGAACGGGGCAAGCGAGCCTTTGAGCGCATCGACGGACAGCGCGCCGGCGCACAGGGCCGCCCCGAAAACATGTTCGGCCTTGAAGAGCGCGTCGAGCGCGATCGCCGTTGACACCTGCGTCCCGTTGAGGAGCGCGAGGCCTTCTTTCGGACCGAGTTCCAGCGGTTCGAGGCCAGCCGCCTGCAAGGCTTTCGCAGCCGGCGTGGCCTCGCCTTTCACCGCGATGGCGCCGACGCCCATCATCGCCGCCGTCATATGCGCCAGCGGGGCAAGATCGCCCGACGCGCCGACCGATCCCTGCTCCGGAATGACCGGCAGGAGGCCAAGCCGCAAAAAATCGAGCAGCCGGTCAACGACGAGGCGGCGAACGCCCGATGCGCCGCGCGCGAGGCCGACGACCTTCAGCGCGAGGATCAACCGGGTGATGCGCGCATCAAGCGGCGCGCCGAGACCGCAGGCGTGCGACAGCACGATTTTTTTCTGCAACTCGACAAGCCGCGCGTCCGGAATGCGGGTATGCGCAAGGAGGCCGAAGCCGGTATTTAATCCGTATACGGTCTCTCCGGAAGCGACGATCCGCGCGACGCTCGCGGCGGCGCTCTCGACGGCGCGGTATCCGCCCGCCGACAGCGTAACGCCGGCGCCGTTCCAGATGTCGCGGATTTCCTTGAGAGTGACGTCGCCGGGGATAAGTTCGAGCGCTTCGGCCATCTCTGTTCCTTTTGATGCGCGGCGAGGGGGTCGCCCGCTATCTGCCTCTTGCGGCGCTCAGTAATCCCGGGTTGCCGGCTTGGCGAGCGCGCCGACAGACGGCACCATGTTTCAAGGGGATATAGTCGGGTATTACCGATATCGAACGTCGCGAGAACAAAATTCTAAAGGCGTTTATAAACAAGGCTCTATGGGAGTTGCAAAACAAGAACAAAAAGAGTACATCCCTGCTGATTGACGGGACAGAGTCCCTTAGGGCACGGAGGTTTTGACGATGAGCAAACCCGGATTGCGGCTGGTGGAGGCGGAAGGCGTGGACAAGAAAAAGGCGCTCGAGGCGGCGATCTCGCAGATCGACAAGGCCTTCGGAAAAGGATCGCTGATGCGCCTCGGCGACCGGGAGGTGATCGATATTGAATCGATCTCCACCGGATCGCTCGGTCTCGACATCGCGCTCGGCATCGGCGGTCTCCCGCGCGGCCGGGTCATTGAAATTTACGGGCCGGAAAGCTCGGGCAAGACGACGCTCGCTTTGCAGGTCGCGGCTGAAGCCCAGAAAAACGGCGGCGTCGCCGCCTTTGTCGACGCCGAACACGCGCTTGACCCTGTCTATGCGCAAAAGCTCGGCGTCAATCTCAACGACCTGCTGATTTCCCAGCCCGACACCGGCGAGCAGGCGCTGGAGATTGTCGATACGTTGGTGCGGTCCGGCGCGGTCGATGTGCTGATTGTCGACTCGGTCGCGGCGCTCACCCCGCGCGCCGAGCTTGAAGGCGAAATGGGCGACTCGCTGCCTGGCCTGCAGGCGCGGTTGATGAGCCAGGCGCTCCGGAAACTGACCGGCTCGATCTCGAAGTCGAATACGCTCGTCATTTTCATCAACCAGATCCGTATGAAGATCGGCGTGATGTTCGGCTCGCCGGAAACGACGACAGGCGGCAACGCGCTGAAGTTTTACGCTTCCGTCCGCCTCGACATTCGCCGCATCGGCGCGATCAAGAAGGGCGAGGACGTCGTCGGCAACCAGACGCGCGTCAAGGTCGTCAAGAACAAGGTCGCTCCGCCCTTCAAGCAGGTCGAATTCGATATCATGTATGGCGAAGGAATTTCCTATGTCGGCGAGCTTGTCGATCTCGGCGTCAAGGCGAACGTTGTCGAGAAGTCCGGCGCCTGGCTCTCTTACAAGGGCGAACGCATCGGTCAGGGCCGCGAGAACGCGAAAGAATTTCTCAAAGCCCATCCCGATGTCGCGCAGTCGATCGCCGCTGAAGTGAGGGCGAACGCCGGCCTTGTCGCGACCGAGATGCTGGCCGGCGAGGGCGATGACGAGGATTTGGCGGCGGAAGCCTGATCGCGTTGAACCGCTGGATTCTTCGCCGAGGTAAGCGCCTATGCCTGATCCCGTTGTCGCGACGTGTCCTTGCGGCGCCGTCAGATTGACGGCGTCAGCACCGCCGGTGGCGTCGTTCTATTGCCACTGCCGGGACTGCCGCCTTGTGCACGGCGCGGCCTATACGCTCGAAGCGATGTTTCCGGCCGACGCCGTCGCCATCGACGGCGAGACGCGCGTTTTCACGCTCAAGACGACGCCGCGCGTCTTTTGCGTAGGGTGCGGCGCGCGGTTGACGGCAGACCTTCCCGCCGCGGGCTTGCGCGGCGTCAACGGCGTGCTGCTGCCCGATTTTCGCGCGAGCATGCACATCAACTGCGAGAGCGCTATCTCGCCGGTAATGGACAACCTGCCGCATTATCTCAGAATGCCGAAAGCCTTCGGCGGGGATGACGCGCTGGCGGGCTGGTGAGTTTCTACCGCCTTTCAGAGGGCGAATGACAAGGAGAGTGAAGATGATCGGATATGTGACGTTGGGGACCAACGACATCAAGCGCGCCGCGAAGTTCTATGACGAGCTTCTCGGCGAAATCGGCGCCAAGCGGATCATGGAAGGCGACACTTTCATCGCCTGGGGCCATTCAATGGACCGTCCTAGCCTTGGCGTCATCAAACCTCACAATGGCAATCCCGCGACCTGGGGCAACGGCACGATGGTCGCCCTGGTGATGGATTCCAAAGACAAGGTGGATCGCCTCTACAAGAAGGCGATCGCCCTCGGGGCGATTGACGAAGGGGCGGCCGGACCGCGGGGCGACAATTTTTACGCCGGCTATTTTCGCGATCCCGACGGCAATAAACTGAATTTCTTTCACATGGGCTGAGCGCCGGAGGGCGGGCTGAGCCTCTCCTTTACCGGCCCCGCCATTCCTTTTATGACGGTCTTGCCGCGCTGCGGGAGCGATCTCGCGGCGCGGTCGCGCATGGCGCCGGACCCCGCGCCCGGCCTTTGCGCGCGCCGCCGGCAATTAGGACCCTTCGCCCATGACGACGTCCCTCAACGATATCCGCACCGGCTTTCTCGAATTCTATCGCGGCCGCGGGCATACCGTGACGCCCTCGGCGCCGCTGGTGCCGCAGAACGATCCGACGCTCCTCTTCGTCAACGCCGGCATGGTGCCGTTCAAGAATGTTTTCACAGGCGCGGAGAAGCGTCCCTATCTGCGGGCGGCCTCGTCGCAGAAATGCGTGCGCGCCGGCGGCAAGCATAACGACCTCGACAATGTCGGTTATACCGCGCGCCACCATACCTTCTTCGAAATGCTCGGCAATTTCTCGTTCGGCGACTATTTCAAGGAAGAGGCGATCGACGCCGCCTGGACGCTGGTCACGAAAAATTTCGGGCTGGCGAAAGACCGCCTCACCGTCACGGTCTATCATACCGACGATGAAGCCGCCGCGCTGTGGAGCAAGATCGCCGGCCTTCCCAATGCGCGCATCATTCGTATCCCGACGAATGATAATTTCTGGGCGATGGGCGACACCGGCCCCTGCGGGCCGTGCTCTGAAATCTTCTTCGATCATGGCCCGAAAGTAGCGGGCGGCCCGCCGGGCTCGGCGGACGCCGACGGCGATCGCTTCATCGAGATCTGGAACCTCGTCTTCATGCAGTTCGAGCGGCATGGCGACGGGACGATGGTTCCGCTTCCGAAGCCGTCGATCGATACGGGCATGGGGCTTGAGCGCATCGCGGCGGTCCTCCAGGGCAAGCACGATAATTACGAAACGGATCTCTTTCGCAAAATCATCGCCGCCTCGGTCGATCTCACGGGGCGACCGGCGACGGGCGAGGACGCGCCGGCGCACCGCGTGATCGCCGATCATCTGCGCGCCTCCTCCTTCCTCATCGCCGACGGCGTCTCGCCGTCAAACGAAGGGCGCGGTTACGTCCTGCGCCGGATCATGCGCCGCGCGATGCGCTACGCCCACGGGCTCGGCGCGAAGGAGCCGTTGCTGGCGCGCCTTGCGCCGGTTCTCGAGGCCGAAATGGGCGCAGCCTATCCCGAGCTTCATCGCGCCTCGGCGCTCATCCGCGAGACGCTGCGCGCCGAGGAAGAAAAGTTCCGGTCGCTTCTCGATCGCGGTTTGCGCCTCCTTGAAGACGAGGTCGGCAAATTGTCGGGCGGCAAAACCTTGCCTGGCGAAGCGGCTTTCCGCCTCTATGACACTTACGGCTTCCCGCTTGATCTGACGCAGGACGCGCTGCGCCGGCGCGGCATCGCGGTTGACGCTGCCGGTTTCGACAAGGCGATGGCCGCGCAAAAGGCAGCCGCGCGCGCCGCCTGGGCGGGGTCGGGCGATGCGGCGAGCGAAGCGGTCTGGTTTGATCTGCGCGAGCGCGGGGGCGCGACCGACTTTCTTGGTTATGGGCTCGAGGCGGCGGAGGGCGTCGTCCTTGCGATCGTCAACGGCGGCGTCGAAGTCGCGGAAGCAAATGCCGGCGACGAGGTTGAGATCGTCGTCAACCAATCGCCGTTCTACGCCGAATCCGGCGGCCAGGTCGGCGACGCCGGCACGATCGTCAGCGACGCTGGCCTCAAAATGGAGGTGACCGACGTCAAAAAGCGCGCGGGCGCGCTCCACGCCCATGCCGGCCGCATCGTCAGCGGCGCTGTCAAGAAAGGTGACGCCGTCAAGCTTGCGATCGACACCGCGCGCCGGAACGCGACGCGCGCGAACCATTCCGCGACGCACCTCCTCCACAAGGCGCTGCGTGACGTCCTCGGCCCTCATGTCGCGCAGAAGGGCTCGCTCGTCGCGCCGGACCGCTTGCGCTTCGACTTCTCGCACATGAAGGCGGTGTCGGCCGATGAAATCGCCGACATTGAAAAGCGCGTCAACGCGGTCGTCCGCCAGAACAACGAGGTGACGACGCGCATCATGCCCTATGACGACGCCGTCGCGTCCGGCGCCGTCGCGCTCTTCGGCGAGAAATACGACGATGACGTCCGTGTGCTGAGCATGGGAGAAGAAGGCGAGCGTTCCTATTCGGTCGAGCTTTGCGGGGGCACGCATGTGCGCCGGGTCGGCGATATCGCCCTGTTCAAGATCACGTCGGAGAGCGCCGTCGCCGCCGGCGTTCGGCGCATTGAGGCGCTGACCGGCGAGGCCGCGCGGCTTTATCTCGAAGAGCAGGCGGGCCTTGCGCGCGCCGCGGCGGAGGCGGCGAAGGCGCCCCTCATCGAGCTGCCCGCGCGAATCGAAGCGCTCGTCGCCGACAAGAAGCGCCTCGAACGCGATCTCGCCGAAGCGAAGAAGAAACTCGCGCTCGGCGGGGGCGCGGCCGCGCCCGCGGACGAGATCATCGAGATCAAGGGCGTCAAGTTCATGGGGCGCGTTCTCGACGGCGTCGAGGCGAAGGACCTTCGCGGCCTTGTCGATCAGGCGAAGCAGAAGATGGGATCCGGCGTCGCTGCGTTTATCGGCGTCTCCGATGGCAAGGCGTCGCTCGCGGTCGGCGTTACCGACGATCTCAAAACGAAACTTTCCGCCGTCGATCTTGTGCGCGCGGGCGCCGAAGCGGTCGGCGGCAAGGGCGGCGGCGGTCGGCCCGACATGGCGCAAGCCGGCGGCCCGGACGGCGCCAAGGCCGGAGAAGCGCTGCGCGCGATTGAGGGCGCGATCGCGAGCTGACGCAGGTCAAAGAAAAAGGGCGCCCGTCACGGGTGCCCTCTTCATCCGCAACCGAACTATCTAATCGACATCGACGCTGCCGCCGGAAGACGTGTCCTTGTTGACCGTCTTGGGCGATCCCGACACGTCGACCGAGCCGCCGGAGGACGCGTCGCCATTGACGCTTTCCGACGCGAAGATGTCGGCTGATCCGCCCGAGGACGCCGAAGCGTTCGCCGTCCGGCACAGAAACGTTTCCGCATCGACGCTCCCGCCCGACGAGACATCGACAGTCAGCGCATCGCACTTTCCGGCAATGTCGAGGCTGCCGCCCGACGAAACGTCGATCGCGAAGGCGCCGGCGTCGACGCCGGCAGCATCGACCGACGCGCCGGACGACACGTCAACCGCTTCGAGCGCGGGCAGCGAGACTTTGACGTTCACTTCGTCGCCCCGCTTCCAGCGCCAGCCTTTCGACACGCGTTTGATCTGCAATTCGCCCGCGACAACCTTGATCTCAAGACGCTCAAGACCTTCGTCCGAGCTCGTCGCGACGACGGAGTAATCTGCGCCTGCGGTCACGTCGACATCGACGCCCGCGGCTGCCGACACGCGGGTGAAATCGGCAAGCGCGTAGGTCTTGGTTGCGGCGAATGCGGGCGCTGCGAAGACGACGCCGGCGAGAACGGCGGACGAAAGAAGCACTGACTTGTTCATGGGAACCCCTCTGATGGCGGTTTGCGTTTTGGCGGGCGGAGAATGCGCTGCGCGGCGGGCCGGGGGCAAGCCGCGGGCGACAGGACGTTCCCGGCCAGCGCCAGGACGCCGGGAATCAAGCGGCTGCGTCCTCATATTCGGCAATGACCCGCATGAAGATCGACCCGAACGCCTCGGACTTCGCCCGGCCCACGCCGAACACCTCGTTGAATTTCGTCAGGGATTTCGGCCGTTTCACCGCCATGTCGAGGAGCGTGCGGTCGGAGAAAATGACATAAGCGGCGACGCCGCGCTCGGTTGCAAGCTCGCGGCGCTTCGCCTTCAGCGCGGCGAACAGGGCCTGATCGGCGCCCTTTGCGCCGAGCGTCGCCGCGTCCGCCTGACGGCGCGCCTGACGCGGTTCGGGGCGCATCGTGAAATTCGTCTCACCCCGCAACAGGCCCGGCGCGCGAGGGCCCAGCGAGAGGCCGCCGAATTCGGGGTCGATGCGCAGGAGCGCGGCCGCGCTCATCTGCCGGATCACGGCGCGCCATTCGTGCTGGCGCCATTTCGCGCCGCGCCCATAAACCTGCAGCGCATCGTGGCGCCGCTCCGTGATTTTCTGCGACTTCGATCCGCGCAGAATATCGACGATGTGCGTCGCGCCGAACATCTCGCCGGTCGCCTGGACGGCGGCGAGAAGGAGGCGCGCTTCCTCGGTCGCGTCGATAAGCCCGGCGGGCGTGCGGCAATTATCGCAGTTCCCGCAAGGACCGATCGCCTGACCGAAATGGGCGAGCAGCGCCTGGCGCCGACAATCCGTCATCTCGCAGAGCGCACCGAGTTCTTCAAGGCGCCGCTTCTGCGCGACGCGCGCCGATTCCCCGCCGTCGCGGTCGATCATCCTTATACGGCGCATCATGTCGCCCGGTCCGTAGAGAAGGACGGCGCGCGCCGGCAGACCGTCGCGGCCCGCCCGGCCGATCTCCTGATAATAGGCTTCGACAGAGGAGGGGATGTCGGCATGGATGACGAAACGGATGTCCGGCTTGTCGATGCCCATGCCGAAGGCGACTGTCGCGACGACGATGAGATCGGGCTCGGTGAGGAAGGCGTTGAGCCGCTCGGTGCGCAAGGCGGGGTCGAGCCCCGCATGATAGGCGACGGCGCGCCGCCCATTGGCGACAAGGTGGTCGGCCACCTCTTCCGAATCCTTGCGCGACAGCGTGTAGACGATGCCCTGTTCGCCGGCGTGCTCCTTGACGAGGGCGACGATGCGCTCGCGCGCGTTCGACTTCCGCTCGATCGCGATGTCGAGGTTCGGCCGGTCAAGATCGTGGACGAAGACTTTCGCGCCCGCGCGCAACAGCCGCTCGATAATTTCGTCGCGCGTTCGCGCGTCCGCTGTCGCGGTGAACGCTGCAATTGCGGCCTTCGGAAATCGCTCCTTGAGGCCCGCGAGCGCCAGATAATCTGGCCGGAAGTCGTGCCCCCACTGGCTGACGCAATGGGCTTCATCAACGACGAAGCGCGTGACATTGAGCGCGGCGAGCGCCTCCAGCATCCGCGGCGTCATCAGGCGCTCCGGCGCCATGTACAAAAGCTTCAGCGTTCCCGCCGCCGCCGCGCGCCAGTCGGCGACCGCCTCGTTGCGTTCGCGCCCTGAATGGATGACGCCGACGGCTGCGCCGAGCGCCTTCATCTGCGCGATCTGGTTGTCCATCAGCGCGATCAGCGGCGAGACGACGATCGTCAGCCCGCCGCCGGTCAGCGCGGGCAACTGATAGCAAAGGCTCTTGCCCGCCCCTGTCGGCATGATGGCGAGCGCATCCGCGCCGCCAATCAGCGCGCCGACGATTTCCTCCTGACCCGGACGAAACGCATCGAAGCCGAAGATCGATTTGAGGGCGGCGGAAGGGGTCATCAATCAATCTTGCGCTTCGAAATCGGTGTTAGCCATCAAATGGCGTCGAGGATGATTTTGAGGTCCGGTGCGCGTTTGAGCGAAGTGGCGATCGACGCCGCCCATTTCGGCCCTTCGGCCTTGGCGTCTTCGAACGCTTCGGAGAGCAAATTCGGTTGAGTCTCTGCCAATACCGCTATCAGCGCGCGCGCCTGCGCAATGTCCTTTTCGGATTTCGCGCGTCCAGGCCCGGTTCTCCGCGCCGCGACGATCAATTTATGGATTGCGAAGCGCTCTGGCGCTGGAATTTGAACAAGAACGCCCTCGCGATAAAGCGCGACGGCGGGAATCGGATCGCGAATCAGAAAGTTAAGGAAGTGGAGGCCTTGCGCCCACAGCCCCAGCGCTTCCAACCGTTGCGGTCCTTCCTTCTCATCGAACGACGGCGCTAGAAAATCGACGACGAAGTCACTCTTTGGCAAGCGCCAGCGCGTCGGCTTGCCGCGATTGAGCGAGTCAATCGGCGTAAGGCCTAAGGACGCGAGAACAGCTGGCAATTCCGGTTCGGCGCGATCTTCAATCGACAATGACAGCTTCTCGAAAGACGCAAGATCGATATCGGCCGTGATGGCGGTTGCCTGAGACGAGGTCCTGACGCCCAGTTCAAGATCGTAGAGTCGAAACGCATGTGTGCCGACCAGGACAGCGCCCAATCGAAATGCGCCGGCTCCGCTTAAGGCGCGCAACACCTTTCCAGTCGTCATGTCGAGCGCAGGAAGGCGCGCGGCCCGGAGCGCCGCCGCCTTTTCAGAGGCGAGCGCTCGGAACGCGGCGTCGTCGATTTTGGCTTCTTTCCAGCGTTTTATTCGCGCGCGCGTTCGCTGGTCATCGGGACCGATGAACATCTGCCGGTGCTCCCCGCCAGATCTTATCGTTGCGTACCAGAATGCCTTTCCGCTGATCTCGCGGAGATGCGGAGCGCCCCCCATTTTATCGGGCGCGCGGTCGAGGTGCGCTTGCAGGAGATCCTGATAGAGCGTCTGCAAAGTGAGCGGAATCGGGACCATAAGGCCCTATTATACCACAAAAAATAGTTTGTGGTATAGTGATATTTGCAACGCTCGGAACCGTTCTACGCCGCCATCGCCGCCTTGAAGTTCTCGTCGATCTTGCCGAGGAACTTTTCCGTCGTCATCCATTTTTGCTCAGCGCCGATCAGGACGGAAAGATCCTTCGTCATGAAGCCTTTTTCGACGGTGCGGATGACGGTCTTTTCAAGCGTGTCGGCGAAACGTGCGAGTTCCGGCGTGCCGTCAAGCTTGGCGCGATGATTGAGGCCCCGCGTCCAGGCGAAAATCGACGCGATCGGGTTCGTCGAGGTTTCCTCGCCCTTCTGATGCTGGCGATAATGGCGCGTGACGGTGCCGTGCGCCGCTTCGGCTTCCATCGTCTTGCCGTCCGGCGTCAGCAGCACGGAGGTCATCAGGCCCAGCGAACCGAAGCCCTGCGCCACCGTGTCCGACTGCACGTCGCCGTCATAGTTCTTGCACGCCCAGACGTAGCCGCCCGACC
>CAZHUI010000088.1:0-13952 GCA_964535605.1 uncultured Caulobacterales bacterium | reverse complement strand
GCATGACCCAAACCGACATCCTCATCGCCGGCGGCGGGGTCATCGGCCTGATGACGGCGTGGCGTCTGGCGGGCGAGGGCCTGTCCGTCACCGTCATCGATTCCGGCGCCCCGTCGGCGACGGCGGCGGCGGCGGGCATGCTGGCGCCGTCTTTTGAGCGCGCGCTGCATGCGGGCGCCGCGCTCGAGGCCTTCGCGAAAGAAAGCCTCGCCCGCTGGATCGCGCTGGCGCCGCTGCTCGAAGAGGAGGCCGGCCAATCCGTCGACCTGCAGATGACCGGCGTCCTCTCCGTCGCATTCGACGATGATGACGGCGCCTTTCCGGAAGACATGAAGGGCGGCGCGGCGTTGACAGCGGGCGAGGCGCGCGCGCTTGAGCCCGCGCTCGGCCCCGGCGTCGCCGCCGCGTGGTTCGCGGAAGGCGACGGCCAGATCGATCCGCGCGCGCTCCTCGCGGCGCTTCCCATCGCAATTGCGCGCCGCGGCGGCGCAATCATTCGCGGCAAGCGCGTCATCGCGCTTGAAACGGCGAAAGGCGCTGTTTCGGGCCTCAGGCTCGATAGCGGCGAAAGACTGTCAGCGGGCAACGTTGTCCTGGCGACCGGCGCCCGGATTGAGGGCCTCAGCGCCCTGCCGCCCGGCGCCGTATTTCCCGTCAAGGGCGAAGCGCTGTCGCTGGCGCGCGGCGCCGGCGGGCCCTCGCGCGTCATCCGTACAAGGAGCGCCTATCTCTGCCCCAAGGCTGACGGGCGCCTGATCGTCGGCGCCACGGAAATCGCGCAAGACCGGTCGCTGACGGCTGACGCTGCGCGCGTTGACGCGCTGAAATCCGGCGCTATGCGCGCCGCGCCCACGCTCGCCATCGCCCGCGAGATCGAACGCTGGGCGGGATTGCGGCCCGCGACTTCCGACGCGCTTCCCGTCATCGGCGCCGCGCCCGAAGGGCCGGCGGGGCTCTTCTATGCGCTCGGCCATTACAGGAACGGCGTGCTGCTGGCCCCGGCGACGGCGGCGGCGATATTTGCGCTGATCTCCCGCGAGGGCGCCTTTCGCCTCCCCCTTGCGGGGAGGCCGAAACCGCGCAGCGGTTTCGGGTGGGGGGCTGCCGCGCCGACGAGCGCTGCGCACAGCGTCCCGCAGCGCGACCCCCACCCGAAATTTGCTTCGCAAATTTCGACCTCCCCGCAAGGGGGAGGTGAAGAACTCGATCTCGCCGCCTTCAGCCCCGCGCGCTTCCCGCCATCCTCGTCCAGTTAGGAGTTTGTTGACCATGACCTGCGAGCGTTTTCTCAAAATACGGACGTTCCGCCATGACTGACGCCATCGGCGCTGCGAGCGCGGCTACAAGCGTTTCCGGCGCCTTGAAAAAGGCGTCGGCCTCGACCGGCGTCGGCTTCGATTATCTCTACCGCGTCGCCCTGCGCGAAAGCTCGCTCAATCCGTCGGCCAAGGCGGCGACATCCTCCGCAGCCGGACTGTTCCAGTTCATCGAGCAGACCTGGCTCGGCGCGGTGAAGGCTCACGGCACGCGGCACGGCCTCGGCGCGGAAGCGGCCGATATCGTCAAGGGCGCGAATGGGCGCTTCACTGTCGCGGATCCGGCGCGCCGGCAGGCGATCCTCGATCTGCGCTTCGACGTCGAAAAGGCCTCGTCGCTGGCGGCGGAATTGGCGCGCGAGAACAAGGCCGCGCTTGAGGGCGCGCTCGGCCGCGCAGTCGATGCGGCGGAGCTTTACGCCGCGCATTTCCTGGGGCCGAGAGGCGCGCGCGCGCTTCTTGCGGCGGACAGCGCGGCGAGCGCGGCGGCGCTTCTGCCGTCGGCGGCTGCGGCGAACCGGCATGTGTTCTATGACGGCGCTCGCGAGCGCTCGGTCGGCGAAGTGATCGACAGTTTCCGCAAGACCATCGGCGGCGCGAAGGCGGCGATCGATGAATTGAAATCCGCGGCCGGCGCGGCGATCGAACAGGGGATCCGTTCTTTCGTGGGCGACATTGTCCGCGAAACGGCGGCGTTCTCCCCGTCGCGTCCGCTCCCCGGCTTTGAAACGAAGAGCCTGTCGCCGCTCGTCCTTGCGGTGCTGCAGGCGCTCGACTGGCGCGGGCCGGAACGCGCGGACGGCCGGCCCGGGCTGCGCGACTAGCCTAATTGCACGCTGTCAGGCCGTATCCATGCGGAAGTTTTGTGCTGGCGTCGCCGCAGGCGCCCTGCAACTGCCCGGCCGTCAGGCCGTTCGCCGCCGTCAGGTCGGCGCCTTGAAGTTTCGCGCCTGTAAAGTCCGCGCCGGCAAGATCGGCGGCGGCGAATGTGACGTCGCGCAGCGAGGCGTTGGTGAACTTCGCGCCGCGAAGGTCGGTTCCCGAAAAGTCGGCGCCGTCTGCGACCGCGTCGACGAAAAGCCCGCTGGGCGCGAACGCCTTGGTCAGGGCGGCCGCCGACAGGGTCGATCCGGAGAGGCTGGCGCCAGTGAGGTCGGCGCCGGCGAAATTCGCGCCGGAAAAATCGCCCGCGCGCATCGCCGCCTTGCCGAGATTGGCGCCGGAGAAATCGGCGCCCGGCACCTGCGCGGCGGTGAAGTTGGCGCCGGCGAGGCGTGCCTTCGAGAAATTGGGGGCCGCGCCCGACGCGCCTTCGAACGAAGCCTCGTCGAGCAGCGCGCCGACAAATTGCGTCTTGTTGATTTCGACGCCGGCGAAGACGCTTTTGGCGGCCGCAACGCCGGTGAAATTGGCGTTCGAAATGTTGATGCTCGCGGCGACGAAGCCCGCCGCGCCCTCCGCGCCGCCAAGCTTGGCGAGCTTGCCGATGCCTTCGTCAACCTTGCCGATGGCGCCGGAAAGATCGGGCGCGATGCGGTCGGCGCTGTTGAGCGTGTTTGTCACGCCGCGCCCGAATTCCTCAAGGACGTTCACCTTGCGTCCGCCGGATCGCTCTCCGACGACGTTGATGACGAGCGAAAAGGTCATGATCATGAAAAGGATGATCAGAAGGATGATGCGGATCATCGTCGTCGTCCCCGCCCGGTACGGGCGTTCCCCGGCGGATTGATCCGCCTGCGCCATAATGGGGCGGAAAGCGCCAATGAACGCTTAAGACTTGGTTTTGATTTTATTAAAGGTGAGGGCCTTTACCCTCGCCCGCCCTTGGCGGGAGAGGGTGGCGCGAAGCGCCGGGTGAGGGGCCGTCAACCGCCAGTGCGCTCAGGACTACGCGCCCTCACCCCCTGCCCCTCTCCCGCGAAGGGCGGGCGAGGGGGGAGGCTACGAACACCCTGTGTTCGCGCCGCAGCTGTCGCAGCGAAGGCAGGCGCCGGCGCGCACGAGCGTGAATTGTCCGCATTCGGAGCAGGCGTCGCCCTCATAGCCTTTGGCGCGGGCGCTCGCCCCGCGCGAGGCGGGGGCGGCGAGGCTCCCCGGCGGCGCCTTGCGGTTGACGGCTTCGGCGAGGCGCGCGACCTGCGCTTCGATTTCGGGCGGCGTCGTCGAGGCGACGGCGTCCTCGGCGGGTTTCCGCAGCCGGTCGAACTCGCCGCCGCGCAGGACGACGAGGTTGTCCGTCACGGTCGAGCGCGAGAAGCCCTTGGAGATGAGGCGCGAAGCGTCTTCCTGCGCCTTCTCGCGGCTGACGCCGCGCCCGATCGCGTCGACCGCCGATTCCTGCGGATCGACATGGGCGAGGTCATTGCGGCCGAGATAGGAGATCGCGAGCTCCCGGAAGATGTAATCGAGGATCGACGTCGCGTGCTTGATCGAATCGTTCCCCTCGACCGGGCCCGAAGGATCGAAACGCGTGAAGACATAGGCGTCGACGAACTCCTCCAGAGGCACGCCATATTGAAGACCGAGCGACACCGCGATCGCAAAATTGTTCATCAGGCTGCGGAACGCCGCGCCTTCCTTGTGCATGTCGACGAAGATCTCGCCGAGCTCGCCCTCGTCGAACTCGCCGGTGTGGAGATAGACCTTGTGCCCGCCGACGATCGCTTTCTGGATATAACCCTTGCGACGATCGGGCAGGCGCCGGCGACCGGGCGTCCGCTCGATAATGCGCTCGACAATGCGTTCGGCGACGATGCGCGAGCGCTCGGCGGCGGGCGCGGCCAGGATCGCCGCCGCAATGTCGTCGGCGTCGTCCTCGTCCTCGGCGGCGAGCAGCGTCGCGGCGAGCGGCTGCGACAGTTTCGAGCCGTCGCGATAAAGCGCGATCGACTTGAGGCCGAGCTGGTGCGCACGCAGATAGGTTTTCGCGCAGTCGGCGACGCTCGACCGGTTGGGGAGGTTCACGGTCTTCGATATGCCGCCCGATATGAAAGGCTGCGCCGCCGCCATCATGGTGAGATGCGCGTCGACCGACAGCGCGCGCTCGCCGATGCGCCCGCAAGGGCTCGCGCAGTCGAAGACCGCGTAATGCTCAAGTTTCAGATGCGGCGCGCCTTCCGTCGTCATCGCGCCGCAGACGTAAAGGTTCGAGGCGTGGATATCCTCGTCCGAAAAGCCGAGATCGCGCAGCACCTGATAGCCGGACGCGGTCATCTGGCTGTCGGCGAAGCCGAGAATATGCCGGCAGAAATCCTCGCCGAGCGCCTGCGGCGTGAAGGCGAAAGTGAGGTCGAAGGCGAGTTTCAGGCGCTCTTCGAGGGCTTTCAGATGCCGGTCGGTGAAGCCTTCCTCGCGCAAGGCTTCGGGGCTGACGCCGGGCGCGCCGGCGAGCGTGCCGCGCCCGACGACATAATCGACGATGTCGGCGATCTCCGCTTCCGAATAGCCGAGCGCGCCGAGCGCCGCCGGGATCTGCTGGTTGATGAGCTTGAACTGGCCGCCGCCCGCGAGCTTCTTGAATTTGACGAGCGCGTAATCGGGTTCGATCCCCGTCGTGTCGCAGTCCATGACGAGGCCGATCGTCCCCGTCGGTGCGATCGCGGAGACCTGCGCATTGCGGAAGCCGTTGAGACTGCCGAGCTCATAGGCCTCGTTCCAGATCGTCTGCGCGCGTTTCGAAAGGTTCTTCCATGGCGCCGCGCCGTGATCGAGCGATTGGGGCGCGCGCGCCAGCCCTTCGAACTCGCCGGCCGCGCGCACGCCGAGCGCGGCGCGCCGGTGGTTACGGAGCACGCGGAGCATCGCCTCGCGGTTCTCGCGCCACATCGGAAAGGCGCCGACGGCGCCCGCCATTTCCGCCGACGCGCGATAGGCCGCGCCGGACAGGAGCGCCGAAACCGCCCCGCAGATCGCGCGCGCTTCCGCGCTGTCATAGGAAAGCCCCGAAGCCATGACGAGCGCGCCGAGATTGGCGTAGCCGAGGCCGAGCGTCCGGTAGTCGTAGGATCTCCGCGCGATGGCGGGCGAGGGGAACTGCGCCATGCCGACCGAGATTTCGAGCGCGACGGTCCAGAGCCGGCAGGCGTGCTCGAAGCCGTCGGCGTCAAAACCCGTCGCCGTCTTGAACTTCAGCAGGTTGATCGAGGCGAGATTGCAGGCGGTGTCGTCGAGAAAGAGATATTCCGAACACGGATTGGAGGCGCGGATCGCGCCGCCCGCCGGGCAGGTGTGCCAGGCGTTCGTCGTGTCGTGAAACTGAAGGCCCGGATCGGCGCAGCGCCAGGCCGTCTCCGCGATCTGGTCCCAGAGCTTTCTCGCCTTGACGGTCTTGGCCGGCGCGCCGTCGGTGCGCCGCGTCAGCGTCCAGTCGCCGCCGCGTTCGAGCGTTTCAAAAAATGCGTCGGTCAAACGCACGGAATTGTTGGAGTTCTGTCCGCTGACGGTGCGATAGGCCTCGCTGTCCCAGTCGAGATCGTAGCGGTCGACCGTCGCCGATTTCGCGCCGGCGCGGGCAAGCTCGATCGCGCGGCGGATCGAGGCTTCGGGGAGGAAGTCTTTTTTCGCCGCTTTCACGGCGGCTTTCAGCGCGTCGTTCTTGCGCGGGTCGGTCCGATCCTCGCCATCGATCGCCCAGCAGGCGGCGATGATTTTCGGCACATGATAGGCGAGCGCGCGGCTGCCGGCGACAAGCGCGGCGACTTTTTCTTCCTCGACCGCTTTCCAGCGGACGAAGTCTTCGATGTCGGGGTGATCGCCGTCGACGACGACCATTTTCGCCGCCCGCCGCGTAACGCCGCCGGATTTGACGGCGCCCGCCGCCGCGTCCCCGACTTTCAGGAAGCTCATCAGGCCGGAACTTTTGCCGCCGCCCGACAAAGGCTCGCCCGCGCCTCGGATCGCCGAAAAATTGGCGCCGGCGCCGGAGCCGAATTTGAAAAGCCGCGCTTCACGGGCCCAGAGATCCATGATGCCGCCGTCGCCGACGAGATTGTCCTCGACCGACTGGATGAAACAGGCGTGCGGCTGCGGGCGCTCATAGGCGTTGTCCGAAGCGATCACCGCATTGGTCGCGGGATCGACATAGAAATGCCCGTGGCCTTCGCCTTCGATCCCGTACGCCCAATGAAGTCCGGTGTTGAACCATTGCGGGCTGTTCGGCGCGCCGACCTGACGCGCGAGCATCGCCTTCATCTCTTCGACGAAAATCTCGGCCGCGGCCGCGCCGTCGAAAAGGCCGGCCTTCCAGCCCCAATAGCCCCAGGCCCCGGCGAGCCGGTCAAACACCTGCCGGGCGCTCGTCTCCGGACCATACCGCTTTTCGGCCGGAAGCTTGGCGAGCGCGGCGACATCGGGGATCGAGCGTTGCAGGAAATCGGGAACCCCCTTCTCAGACACGCTCCGCGTTGCAGCGGGAACGCCCGCCTTGCGGAAATATTTCTGCGCAAGGATGTCGGCCGCCGTCTGGCTCCAGTCGGCCGGAACCTCGACATCCGCCACCGCCTGCAGCACGTCGCCCGACGCCGTTTTCAGTTCGCTGTCGGTCCGGCGAAAGCGGATACCGGCGTATGGGCCGCCCTTCGCGGTGGTGAAATGACGGTCAAAGCGCATAGGCGGGGGAAATCCTCATCTCCGTCCGATATAATATCGGCGCTGCGCCCTCATCTCAATGTTCACTGCGTCTCGCAACAATGTGACAAGCAATTGAAATTGAGAAGATTTCCGGTGTCATTGCCGTTCACGGCCGCCGGCGGGCGGCTCAGGTCGCCAGCGCCGCTCCAGCCGGGCGCGATTGCCGAATCAAGCGATCGCAACCTCGACATAATCGCCTGGCCGAACGGCATTGAGCGCCTTCAATATTTCGTCCGCCTGCCGCTCGATCCGAGGCCAGCTTGTCGTCGAGAGTACGACAATGGCGATTTGCCGACCTGTCAGACGCTGCTGATATTTGAGGTTTTTGTCAGTCGTCAGAAAGATCGAGAACCCGGCGCGTTCCGCCTCCGACAACAAAGCGCCGTTCTCGAGTTCGCTCCAGCCGAGTTCAAACGCGGTTTTTATGTCCCAGCCGGCCAGCCGTCCGCGCAGCGGAGTTGGCACGCCTTGGTCGAAAAGGACGCGCACTCACACAGCCTCAAGCGAGGCGGCGGCGTGTTCGAGAACGCTTTTGACCTGATCGAGAGTGACGCCGGGAAACAGCGTGACAAAATCCCCAGCCGCAACGCCGTCTTCGAGGTTTTCAAACAAGGCGCTCACCGGGACCCGCGTACCGCGAAAGCGCCATGCGCCGCTGATAAAGCCGGGCGCGCGTTCTACGGCTGGGCAGGAAGACCAGTCGATCATGCTTTCACAATAATCCAGTTTGGGGATGGTTCAATGCGCGACGGCCTTTTCCGCCAGTCGCCCGTTCTGCAGCTTCATCTCAATCGCTTGGCGTCGAGGGCGAAACCGTCATATCCGGAAGGCGGCGCAATCGGAGGGCAAATCGGGATGGCTGAAAAATTTGCCTCGGGCGGCTGCGGGTGCGGGAAGGTGCGCTACGCGCTGACCGAGCGGCCGCTGCTCGTTCACTGCTGTCATTGCAGCTGGTGCCAGCGCGAGACCGGGTCCGCTTTCGCCGTCAACGCCATGATCGAGACCAGCCGCCTTTCGGCCGACGGCGCCGTCCCGGACCTCGTCCTGACGCCCTCGGCGAGCGGAAAGGGCCAGAAAATCGCCCGATGCCCGGCCTGCCGGATAGCGGTCTGGAGCCATTACGCCACGCTCGACACCAAATTGGCCTTTGTCCGGGCCGGAACGCTCGATGACCCGTCGCGCGCGCCCCCGGATGTTCATATATTCGCGTCAACCAAACAGCCTTGGGTGATCCTGCCCGCAGGCGCCGAGGTTTACGCAGAATTCTACCCGGGCGCGGATCGCGAGCGGATGATGGGGCCGGAACGCACGGCGCGCCGCGCCGCGCTCATCGAGGAAGTCAAAAGGCAAGCATGCTGAAGCAACTTTTCGCCTGGTGGGATTCAACAACGATCGGCACCTCGTTTTCGCTGTGGCGGAAAGGGGCGCGGCTCGTCGGAACGGATGAACAGGGCAATCGCTATTTCGAAGAAACCGGGAAGACCGGCCCGAACGGCATGCGCCGGCGCTTCGTCGTTTATCATGGTGTCGCCGAGGGAAGCCGCGTCACGCCGGACTGGCATGGCTGGATGCATCACACCTTCGACGAACCGCCGACAACGGCGCCTTTGAAACGCCGCGCTTTTGAAAAAGACCATGTGCCCAACATGACCGGGACGCCGCTCGCCTACCGGCCGCCGGGCAGCCTTTCGAACGCGGTCAGCGGCGTTCCTGCGGACTATGAGGCCTGGTCGCCGGAAGCGGCGGAAAAAGTTTGACGAAGGCAGATTAGGAACCGGCAATGGCCAAGGGCAGCATCTTTGAATCGATTATCGGCGTCGGCGTCGTCGGCGTCGCGGCCGGGTTTCTCTATTACGCCTATGGCGTCAGCGGACGCGGCGACACCGCGCGCACCTATCCCGTCAACGCCGTTTTCGGCCGCATCGACGGCGTGACGGTCGGGTCCGAAGTCAGGATCGCCGGCGTCAAGGTCGGCGCCGTTTCCGTCAGCGCGCTCGACCCGCAAACCTATGAGGCGCGCGTGACGCTCAGCGTCGCCTCGTCCGTGCAGCTGCCGGAAGACACCGCGGCGAAAATCGTATCGGACGGCGTTCTTGGCGGCGCCCATGTCGCGCTGGAGCCCGGCGGCAGCGACGTCATGCTCGCGCCAGGCGACACGATTTCCATCACGCAAGGCTCTGTCGACCTTCTCGGCCTCGCCATGCAGGCTTTTTCCTCCGGCGCCGCCAAGCCCGCCGCCGAAACGCCGCCCGCGCCCGCCGAAACGGCGGAACCCTCCGGAGACGGACTATGAAGAAAATTCTCCCCGCGCTCGCCGCGCTCGCCGCCACGGGCGCCGCCGCGCAGCTTTCCGATCCCGCGCTCGACGACATTCTGTCGCCAGACCCGAATCCCCCGGCGCTCGAAGAACCCGCGCAACCGGCGGGGCCGAGCGAACTTGACGAGCTGTCGCAAGGATCGCCCGACGGCGACTTCCCGGATATCGACACGGTGGAGGAGCGCGATCCCGTATCGGTCACCCTGCGCGCGCTCGACAAGATCATCGCCAAATACACCGACATCGTCATTCCGATGAACGAGTCCGCGACATTCGGTACGCTGACGATCACGCCGCGCACCTGCGACAAGCGCCCGCCCGAGGAATTTCCGGAGACGACCGCTTTCGTCGAGATCCTCGATTCGACGCCTGCCCCGGCGACCAATCTCAAGATCGCCCCGCCGAAAAAGAGCGACGCCGGCAAGGTGAAAAGCGAGCCCGCGCCGGCCGCCGGCGACCATGGCGTCGCCGTTTCGCCGGTCGCGCCGGCGGCCGCCTCGACGCTTCCCGAAAACATGATTTTTTCAGGATGGATGTTCGCGTCGAGCCCGGCGCTCAGCGCGTTGCAGCACCCGGTCTATGACGTCTGGGTGATCGACTGCAAGACGGTCAAGGCCGGCAGCTGAAGCGGCGCCTTCCTGAAGTCGGCGCGGCGGGCGAGCATCGTCGCAAGCATCGCCTGATAGTCCGTGTCCGGACATTCCCGCACGCCGAACTGGGCGAGGTGCGGCGTGTGGAACTGGGTGTCGAGCAGCTTGAAGTCCGCATGTTTCAAGCGGGCGATCAGATGCAGCATCGCAATTTTCGAGGCGTCGCGCTCGATCGAGAACATGCTCTCGCCGCAGAAGATCTCGCCGATGGCGAGACCGTAAAGGCCGCCGGCGAGTTCGCCGTCGCGCCAGCACTCGACGCTGTGCGCGAAACCGGCGGCGTGGAGCGTGACGAACACTTCTTCGACGGCGTGATTGATCCAGGTGTCGTCGCGCATTTTCGTCGTCTTCGCGCAGGCGGCGACAACGTCTGCGAACGCCGTGTCGATCCTAACCTCGAAAGGCTCCCGCATGAGCGTGCGCAAAAGCCGCTTCGGCGCGCGCGCTTCGTCAAGGGGCAGAACGCCGCGGTCTTCCGGACGAACCCACACGACATGGTCGTCGAAGCGCGTCTTGGCCATCGGGAAAAAGCCGAGCGTGTAGGCTTTGAGAAGATCGTCCGGATCGATACTGGCGGACGCGTCGCGCGGCATCAGTCCCCGGCGTCTCTCGCCAGCCACTCTTCGAGCCAGTGGATGTGATAGTCCCCGGCGAGGAATTCGGGCTGTTCGATCAGCTCGCGAAACAAGGGGACTGTCGTTTCGACGCCGTTCAGCGCCATTTCCGTCAGGCAGCGTTTGAGGCGGCGGATGCAATGGTCGCGATCGTCGCCGAAGACGATCAGCTTGCCGACCATCGAGTCGTAATAGGGCGGGATGCGATAGCCCGTGTAGACGGCGCTGTCGAAACGGACGCCGGGGCCGCCCGGAGCATGCAGATAAGTGATCTCGCCAGGCGAGGGACGAAACGTCTTCGGATTTTCCGCGTTGATCCGGCACTCGATCGCGTGGCCTTCAAAGACGATATCGTCCTGCGTGAAGGAGAGCGGCATTCCGGCGGCGACGCGGATCTGTTCGCGGATCAGATCGGTGCGCGTGACCAATTCGGTGACGGGGTGCTCGACCTGAATGCGCGTGTTCATTTCGATGAAGTAGAAGCGCCCGTTTTCATAGAGAAACTCGATCGTGCCGACGCCGAGATAGCCGAGCTTGGCGATGGCGCCCCGCGCGATGTCGCCGATCTCCTTGCGCTCCTTCGGGGTCAAGGCCGGCGACAGCGCTTCTTCCAGCACTTTCTGGTGACGCCGCTGCAGCGAGCAGTCGCGCTCGCCGAGCTGGACGACATTGCCGAAACTGTCGGCGATGATCTGGATCTCGATATGGCGCGGGCGTTCGAGATATTTTTCGAGATAGACGCTGTCGTCGCCGAACGCGGCCTTGGCTTCCGCCTTTGCGGTGGAGACCGCTTCGGCGAGGGCGTCTGGCGTCTTGGCGACCTTCATGCCGCGCCCGCCGCCGCCGGCCGCGGCTTTGACGAGCACCGGAAAGCCGATCTCGTCCGCCCACCGGCGCGCGTCATCGACCGACGCGATCGATCCCTTGCTGCCAGGCACAAGGGGAATGCCGGCGCCGCCCGCGGCTTCCTTCGCCGCGATCTTGTCGCCCATCATGCGGATATGCTCCGCCCGCGGACCGATGAAGGTGATGTTGTGCGCGGTGACGATTTCCGCGAAGCGCGCATTTTCCGACAGGAACCCGTAGCCGGGATGGATGGCGTCGGCGTTGGTGATCTCGGCGGCCGAGATGATCGCCGGGATGTTGAGATAGCTGTCCTTCGGCGGCGGCGGTCCGATGCAGACGCTTTCGTCCGCGAGCTTCACATGCAGCGCGTCGGCGTCGGCGGTCGAATGCACGGCGACCGTCAATATGCCGAGCTCCTTGCACGCGCGGTGCACGCGAAGGGCGATCTCTCCGCGATTGGCGATCAGGACCTTGGAGAACATCGCGCTACTCGATCACGATCAGCGCTTCGCCGAATTCGACCGGCTGGGCGTCGCGGACGAGAACCTGCTTCACCGAACCCGCGCGCGGCGCCGCGATCGGGTTCATCGTTTTCATCGCCTCGACGATCATCAGGGTCTGGCCCTGCGCGACCTTGTCGCCGACCTTGACGAAGGCGTCCGCGCCCGGCGACGGCGAAAGATAGATCGTGCCGACCATGGGCGAGGTGACGGCCCCCGCCGGCGGACCGGACGGCTTGGCTTCCGCCGCGGCTTGCGGCCGGGTTGCCGGCGGCGCCGCGCCCGCCGGGGCGGCAGGCGCGTAAGCGACCGTCGGCCCGGCGCTCGCCCGCGACACGCGCACGCGCATGTCCGGCTTCTGGATCTCGATTTCGGTGAGGCCGGTATGGTCGAGAATGGCGGCGAGCTCGCGGATCCAGGCGGCCTCCGCTGCGTTCGGCTTCAGTGAGCTCATGTCGGACGACGATCCCTGTTCAGCCCTTTGGCCCCTTGTCGAGGAGCCCCTTGAGGGCGTCAAGCGCGGCGAGATAGCCCGGCGCGCCGAGCCCGCAGATGACGCCCGTCGCCGCAGGACTTACGAAAGAATGCCGCCGGAACGCCTCGCGGGCGTGAATGTTGGAAAGATGGACTTCGATCGCCGGGATTGGGAGCGCCTTCAGCGCGTCATGGATCGCCACCGACGTGTGGGTGTAAGCGCCCGGATTGATGATGAGGCCCGCGGCTTTCTCGCGCGCCTCCTGAATCCAGTCGACCAGAACGCCCTCATGGTTCGACTGCCGGAAGTCGATCTTGAGGCCGAGCGCCGCGGCTTTCCTCTCGGCCGACGATTTGAGGTCGTCGAGCGTTCCCGCGCCGTAGATGTGCGGCTCGCGCTTGCCGAGGAGATTGAGGTTCGGGCCGTTGAGAATGAAGATCAGCATGGGTCCGGTCGGCGCGATTGGCGGCCTTGCAAAGGCGGCGGTGAGCCGACACATACAAGACCGTTCGTTTCGAATGTGCAAACCAGCCTGCCATGCGTCTCATCGTCAACGGCGAGCCTCGCGACCTCACTGACGGCGCCACCATCACGGCGCTCCTCGCCGCGCTTGACCTCGACGGGCGCCGGCTGGGCGTTGAACGCAATCTCGAGATCGTTCCGAAATCGGCCTATGGGCAAACCCGCCTCGCTGACGGCGACCGGATTGAAATCGTCCACTTCGTCGGAGGCGGCTGATGTCAGGGCGTTCAGGCTGGACCTATTCAGTCCAGGAAATCTCTGCAGGCGCTTTTCGCGCGACCGGCCGGCATAGTTCGGGAGCGACCGTCATGCGCGAGGGTCCCGACGCCGAAAAAACGTTGAATGACGTCCAGTGCGAAACGCGTCAGACCGCGGTGCCGCTGGTCATTGCGGGACGTCCATTTGAATCGCGCCTCATCATCGGCACCGGCAAGTATAAGACCTATGAGGAAAATGCGCGCGCGGCCGAAGCCGCCGGCGCCGAAATGGTTACGGTCGCGGTCCGCCGCGTCAATCTTTCCGACCGGTCAAAGCCGATGCTGACCGACCACCTCGATCCCTCGAAATATGTTTTTCTGCCGAACACTGCGGGATGCTTCACCGCCGAGGACGCCATTCGCACGCTGCGCCTTGCGCGCGAGGCGGGGGGCTGGTCGCTCGTCAAGCTCGAAGTGCTGGCGGATCAGAAGACCCTCTACCCTGACATGGAAGAGACGCTGCGCGCGGCGAAACTTCTCATCGCCGACGGGTTTCAGGTGATGGTCTATTGCTCGGACGATCCCGTTTATGCGCGCAAACTCGAAGACGCCGGTTGCTGCGCGATCATGCCTTTGGGCTCGCTCATCGGCTCGGGCCTCGGCATTCTCAATCCGGTGACGATCCGCCTCATCGTCGAGCAGTCGTCCGTTCCCGTCATTGTCGACGCCGGCGTCGGCACGGCGTCGGACGCCGCAGTCGCGATGGAGCTCGGTTGCGACGGCGTTCTCATGAACACGGCGATCGCCGAAGCGAAAGACCCGATCCTGATGGCGTCCGCGATGAAGCATGCGGTGATCGCCGGGCGCGAGGCCTATATCGCCGGGCG
>CAZHUI010000087.1:9096-14183 GCA_964535605.1 uncultured Caulobacterales bacterium | reverse complement strand
GGAACTTCTTCAAAGCACAAAACTATGTCGCAGATTAAACGCCCGATGCTCTAGGAGCGGGCGTTTCGTCTTCCGATCCGCGCCGGCGGGCAGATTTACCCGGCAACGCCGTTGCGGCCATCGAGCCTTTTAACGCCGCCTTTCCGCGGAGAAAGGCGCCTCACGGCACGAGCATTCAGTATCCTGATGAATAGCTCACCGCTTGCCGAAGAAGCTTGCAAGACCCTTTGTCGCCATTTTGGCGATGTTGTCGTCAATGCGGCCGTCGCCGTCGGTGTCGATCCATTTGAGGAAGCCGTTCAATTCCTGGGGCGCCGCCGTTTCGGCGCGCTGGCTCTCCGTCTTGACGAGCTGGGCGAGCGCGCCGGCGTCAAGGCCCTGATCGCGCTTTGCTTTGCCGAGGCCGGCAAGGATCGCCGGGGCCGCCATGGCGAGAAGTTTGGCGATCTGGTCCTGATCGACGCCGGCGGCCTTCGCCAGCGTTTGCTCCGCCTGTCCGCGCTTGCCGCCGAGAATATGCCCGAGGATCGCGCTGCCGTCGGCCATCACGTCGTCATCTGTCGTGCGCGAAAGATTGTTGAGGAGGCTCCCGTCGTGTTTCGACAGCGCCTTGGCCAGCGCTTCGGCGCCGCCGGGCTGCGCCACGTTTTTCTTCAGCCCGTTCATCAACATCGCGGTCGCCATCGGCATCAACGCGGCGATCGCGCCTTCGTTGAGACCGGTCTTCGCCGACGCATTGCGCGTCATTTGGCTGAAGGCGGCGTTGGCGAGCGTTTCGATCAAGGACATGGCGTTCTCCTGAAAAATCTGCGACATCGACGACGACAATAATCAGACAATCCGGCGCTGTCCGCTAAAAGTAAAGGTGACAAAATCATGACCCAAGCGCGCAGCTACGCCGCCATGGCCGCCGGGCGGCCGCTCGCGCCCTTCTCGTTCGAGCGCCGGGCCCCCAATGCCGACGATGTCGTCATCGACATCCATTTTTGCGGTATCTGTCATACCGACATTCATCAGGCGCGCGACGAATGGAACAATGGCAGGTTTCCCATGACCCCCGGGCACGAAATCACCGGCGTCGTGCGCGAGGTCGGCGCCAAGGTGACGAAATTCCGCAAAGGCGACCGCGTCGGGGTTGGCTGCTTTGTCGATTCCTGCACGAAGTGCGCAGCGCGCGATCTCGACCGCGAGCAATACCTGCCGGATATGGTGCAAACCTATAACAGCGTCGAACGCGACGGGACGCCGACTCATGGCGGCTACAGCGACCACATCGTCGTCAAGGAGGGGTATGTTCTGTCCATTCCCGACGGACTGCCGCTCGATGCGGCGGCGCCGCTATTGTGTGCGGGAATTACCCTTTATTCGCCGCTGAGGCATTGGGGCGCCGGGCCCGGCAAGAAGGTCGCGATCGTCGGCCTTGGCGGGCTTGGGCACATGGGCGTCAAGCTTGCCGATGCGATGGGCGCGGAGGTGACGGTCCTCAGCCAGTCGCTGTCCAAAAAGGACGACGGTCTTCGGCTCGGCGCAGACCATTATTACGCAACGAGCGACCCGGAAACCTTCAAGAAGCTCGCCGGGTCGTTCGACCTCATCATCAATACGGTCTCGGCCGCGATCGACTGGAACGCCTATCTCGGCCTCTTGAAGGTCGATGGCGCGATGGTCCTGCTCGGCGTGCCGGCGAACCCTGTTCCAGTCAGCGCCTTTCCGCTCATCTTTGGCCGCCGCAGCCTCGCCGGGTCGCTGATCGGGTCGATCAAGGAGACGCAGGAGATGCTCGATTTCTGCGGCGAGCGCGGCATCGTCTCGGAAATTGAACGGATTGATATCGACGCGGTCAACGAGGCCTTTGACCGGGTGATGAAATCCGACGTGCGCTACCGGTTCGTGATCGATATGGCGTCCCTTTAACAGGGAAATTCGGGCGGCCCGCCCGCCCTTTGCGCGCCGCGCCGCGTTTGCTATAGCGCGGCATGAAAAGGCGCAATGCCAATCTGCCTGGCGGATCGCGACCGGCCGGAACCCGAAAGCGGACGGGGACCGATCAGACGACGACGGCGCTCGGCGCCGTCGCCAAAAAACGCGGCCTTAAACGGTCGCCTGCCAAACCGGCCGCGGAGGGCGGCGTCGGTCAGCGCGAGATGCGCGTCAATGTCAAAACCGCCAAGGGCCGCAAGGTCTCCTCAACCCTTTGGCTCGACCGGCAACTGAACGACCCTTATGTCGCGCGCGCCAAAGCCGAAGGCTATCGCAGCCGCGCGGCCTACAAGCTGAAGGAGCTCGACGAGAAATTCGGCCTGATCAAAAAAGGCGCACGTGTCGTCGATCTGGGGTGCGCCCCCGGCGGCTGGCTGCAAGTTGCCGCGGAGAAGGGGGCCGGCCGCGTCGCCGGCATCGACTATCTGCCGATGCCTCATGTTCCGGGGACGGAGCATCTCGAGCTTGATTTCCTCGACGAGGATGCGCCGGAAAAGCTCAAGAAGCTTCTCGGCGGCGAGGCGGACCTTGTCCTTTCCGACATGGCGGCGCCGACGACAGGTCACAAGTCGACCGATCATACGCGCATCATAGCGCTCGCCGACGCCGCGCTTGATTTCGCCGAGGACGTTCTGGCGCCGGGCGGAGCCTTTGTCGCCAAGGTCTTTCAGGGCGGCGCCGAGGGCGACTTACTGGCGCGGCTTCGAAAAAATTTCGCGATCGTCAAACACGCCAAGCCGCGCGCAAGCCGCGCCGATTCGGCGGAGATGTATGTGGTGGCGTTGGCGTATAAGGGGAGAGAAAGCCTATGATTAGAACGCTTCTGTCATTTGCCGCTGCGGCGGCGCTTGCTGCATGCGCGTCGAACGGCGCGCCGGATGGTTCCAGGCGATACCAGTCGCTGTCGGCGCCGACGCCAGCCGATGTCGCAACAAAGATTACGTCGTCCTCCGACGGCCAGAACGTGACGGTGAAAGTCGGAACCAAGATTGCCGTCGAACTCGTCGGCACGCCGACCGCGGGTTATATCTGGAAAATTGAAGACAGACCCGATTTTCTTGAACCTGCAGGCGAATATGGCGGGCCGACTTCATCCGCGCAGCTTGAAGAAGGCTTCGCCGGCGGCAATCACTGGGAGGCGTTCGCTTTCACGGTGAAAGCCCCGGGCGAGGGCGAGCTTCGCTTCGAACAGGGCCGCGCCTGGGACGAACCGGGGCGCGGCGACGGCGCGGCGTTTTCCGTTTACATCTTTGCTGTGGAGTAGGGGTGCTAAAGCCCGGACTTATGACTGGTTTGGCCGGCGGGCTGCTCGATTTCGCGGCGGCGTCGGTCATCTATCCCGTCGCCTATCCCGGTCTTCAGGTGCAGCGTATTTGGCAGTCGGTCGCCGAAGGCGTCCTCGGAAAGGCCGCTTATCAGGGCGGTTGGACGACGGCGATGGCCGGCGCTGCCCTTCATTTTTTCATAGCGCTTTGCGCTGGCGTCGCATTGGTTTTCGCGATGTCGCGCGCCGCGCTGTTTCGCCGGCTATGGCCTGTCAGCGGCGCCGTCTTTGGCGTCGCAATGTATTTTTTCATGCAGCAGATTGTGCTGCCGCTGTCGCTCATTGGGCCGCGCGTCGCCGACGCCAAGGCGACGTCGATCGGCCTTGCGATTCATATTTTCATTTTCGGGATGGGATCGGCCTTCGTCGCCGCCCGACTGCTCAAGGAGACGCCGAGGACCGATGCAAATCCGTGAAGCGCTGACATTTGACGACGTGTTGCTGGAGCCTGGGGCGTCTGAAGTGATGCCCTCGCAGGTATCGACGAAGGCGCGCCTGACCCGCGGCGTCACGCTCAACATTCCAATTCTCTCGGCGGCGATGGACACCGTCACCGAAGCCTCGATGGCGATCGCGATGGCGCAGAACGGGGGCATCGGCGTCCTTCACCGCAACCTTTCGGTCGACGAGCAGGCCGAGCAGGTCAGGCGCGTAAAGCGCTTCGAAAGCGGCATGGTCGTCAACCCGCTGACGCTCCCGCCGGACGCGACGCTGGAGCAGGCGTGGAAAATCATGGACGAGCGCAAGATTTCCGGTTTCCCGGTGATCGAGAAGGACGGAAAACTCGCCGGCATCCTGACGAACCGCGACATGCGGTTCGCGAGCGACCCGAAGCAAAAAGTTTCGGAGCTGATGACGAAGGAAAACCTCGTCACCGTGCGTCCGCATGCGAGCCGGGAGGAGATCACCGCGCTCCTGCATCGCCACAAGATCGAACGCCTGATCGTCGTTGACGACGCCTATCGCTGCATCGGCCTCATCACCGTCAAGGACATTGAGAAAGCCCAAAAATATCCGAACGCGGCGAAGGACGCCGAAGGGCGCCTGCGCGTCGCGGCCGCCTCGACCGTTGGCGACAGCGGCTATGAGCGCGCCGAGGCGTTGCTCGCCGCCGGCGTCGATGTCATCGTCATCGACACGGCGCATGGCCATTCGGCGCAAGTGCTGGCGCAGGTGACGCGCATCAAGAAAGCGTCAAACGCGGCGCAAGTGATCGCCGGCAATGTTGCGACCTATGACGGCGCAAAAGCGCTGATCGACGCCGGCGCCGATGCGGTGAAAGTCGGCATCGGCCCCGGCTCGATCTGCACGACGCGCATCGTCGCGGGCGTCGGGGTGCCGCAATTGACCGCGGTGATGGACGCCGCGCGCGCTGCGCGCGAGACGGGCGCCTCCATCATTGCCGACGGCGGCGTCAAATATTCGGGCGACATTGCGAAAGCGTTGGCGGCCGGCGCTGACTGCGTGATGATCGGCTCGCTCCTCGCCGGCACGGACGAGGCGCCGGGCGAGATTTTCATGTATCAGGGCCGCCCCTACAAATCCTATCGCGGCATGGGATCGCTCAGCGCCATGGCGCGCGGCTCCGCTGACCGGTATTTCCAGGCGGACGTCACCGAGCAGATGAAGCTCGTGCCCGAAGGTATTGAGGGCCAGACGGCCTATAAGGGGGCCGCCGGCGGCATTCTGCACCAGCTTGTCGGCGGCGTGCGCGCCGCCCAGGGCGCTTTCGGGGCGCCCGCCCCCGGAGAGCGGCCAAAGCGCGCGCCCGGGGGGGACATAA
>CAZHUI010000087.1:0-9086 GCA_964535605.1 uncultured Caulobacterales bacterium | reverse complement strand
GCGGGCGCGCCTCCATGGGCTATGTCGGCGCGCCGACGATCGAAGAGCTGCAAAAGCGCGCGCGCTTCGTGAAGATCACCAATGCAGGCTTGCGCGAATCTCACGTCCACGACGTGCAAATCACGCGCGAGGCGCCAAATTATCCGACGCAGTCCTAGCGGCAGTCATGTCTGCGCATATTTCCCCGATCATCCTGCTGGTGGCGTCTAACGTCTTCATGACGTTAGCCTGGTACGGGCACCTCAAATTTAAGTCGACGCCTTTGCTGATCGTAGTTGTCGCAAGCTGGGGGATCGCCTTCATCGAATATTGCCTCGCCGTGCCCGCAAACCGCATCGGTCACGCCGTCTATTCCGCCGCACAGCTGAAGACGATGCAGGAGGTTATCACGCTCATCGTCTTTGCAGGCTTCTCCGCGCTTTATCTCAAGGAGCCGCTCACCGTTAACCACGCCATCGGCTTTGCGTTTATCGCGCTTGGCGCTTGGTTCGTTTTTCGCGGATAGCTCCGACCGGCCCCTTTCTCGCAACGCTGGGCGCCATCGGCGCAATCCCCCTGGGACTGCGCCGTTTGTGAACAACATGGCGGGGCGGAATGAAGATTCTGGCAGGCGTTGCGGCGGCGGCGCCGCTTTTTGGGGCGGTTGCGGCGGCGGATGAGGGGACTTTGCGAGAGCGGCATGGTGCCCGGCTCTATGCAGCGACGCGTCTAACGATCGAGGTTGCCGACGCCAATCAGTTCGAATTTGAAAAAGGCCTCGGCGGCGTCGCCGCGGCGGGCCTCGAAATCGGCGAGCGCTGGCGTTTCGAGTTCGCCTTCTCGCGCCGCTCGACAAACATCACGGGCATCCCGCCGCTGCCGGCCGAGGGATCGTTCTCGACCTGGACGCATATGGCGAACGCATATTGGCATCCGCGGGGTTTGGACGCCCGCTTCAGCCCTTATCTGGGCGCGGGCGTCGGATACAATTTGGCGAAGCTCTCGGCGATTTCGACAGACCCGGCGCCGCAATTCTCGGGCCTTGGTTATCCCGCGCAGCGCCATGTTTCGGTCGCGGCGCAGGGCCAGCTCGGACTGGCGATCCGCGCGACCGAGCGCTTCACAGTCGATATCGCCGGCGCCTATTACACTAGCGGCGACAATCAATACGTCTCGACGTTCGCCAACAATCCGACGGTCGAAGCCGCCTACCGCACCTACAGCGCGCAGATCGGCCTTCGTTTTCGGTTCTAGACGTCCTCAAGCGACAAGATAGCCAAGCGAGTCGATCAGTGGGCCGAGATGCTTCTCATAGTTTCGCCACCGCCCGATGGAGCCTGTGTGGACTGGCTGGCGCACTTGCCAGGTGCTGAAAGTCTGAGTCGCGGGTCCGTCGATCGCGTCAGATGCTATTGAGGCGTCGAGGCCTGCCCGCATCATAATTTCCGCGATAGTTCCGGCGGGATCCGTGACAAGGTCTTCATACCGCACAAGCGTGGGCCCGGCGCGGCCGTCCCGCCAGTGGGTCATCAGCCTCGCACATAATCGATACATGTGCCCGAGCGTTTCAAGGCGTACGGAGTAATTATGCGCGTCGTGTAGGTCGGCGAAATAGCAGGAAAGGCAGGTATCGACCGGGTTGCGCCTGATCTCGATGAAATGGGCTCCCGGAAGCGAGGCCATGATGACGCCGCCAAACAGCCAGTTGAAGAGGTTCTTGTTGACATATAGCGCAACGCCCGGACGGCGCGTCTTCGCGTTCCGCATATAGATTTCCCCGAAGCCGCGCCACGCGGCGTCAGGCGCGTCGGCGCACCAGTCGGGATAGGCCGCACGGCGTGGATGGTTTCTTTCCATCGCCGCCGACATCGCGGCGATGTCGCCCGCCTCGCCAAGCGCCGCGACTCGTGTATCCGCTGCGAGCCTTTGCTGGAGCAGCGTCGAGCCTGATCGGGGCATGCCGACGATGAACACTGCATCGGAGCTTTGAAACCCGAGAGGTCTCAGCCTGTCGATAAGACTGTGCGGCCAAGCCTCAATCACGCGCTCGACAAACCGTTCGTGCTCGTCTGGCGAATAGGCCGACTGGCGAAGGTCGTTCGCCCGGCGAAAAGCGGCAAATGCGTTGTCAAAGTCACCGCGATCGTCCAGCGCCTTGCCAAGTACAAAATGCAGCTTGGACGCCTTTCGGGTTTCAGCGCCCGCGCGATCAATAGCTTCCTGGACCCGCCCGACGAAGTCGTCATCGGGGCCAATCCGCGTGATCATTGCGTAAAGCTGAAACGCGCCGGCATGATGCGGGTTGTTCGAAAGCGCCTCGCCGATTTCCTTCCGCGCGCGGTCGAACTCGCCGGTATAAATGAATGACCCGGCAAGACTCACTCTGAAATTGGCGTCCGCTGGTGCCAAGCGCACCGCAGCTTCAAATTGCTCGCGCGCCGGGCCGTATTGATTGTCCGCCTCCTCGATTCTGCCAAGCAAGTTCGCTAGAAACGGGTTTGGGCCGGCAAGCGATGCAGCGCGCCGCGCGGCGGCGCGCGCGGCCGAAATTTCCTGTCGGGCGAGATAAGCCTCGGCGTCGCGGAGCAAAGCGTTAAAATTCGACAATTGGACGCGCTCGTATCTGCCTGGAGAAGGTAGGGAGGGTTGCGAACGATGACAATTCTCAGGCACAACCGCGCCCTCACGACGGGCGAGAGCGGTCCGGCAACAAAAGAACGTCGCCAATGCGCATGGCCGGCCGCTTGACCGCGGCAATTGTGATCCTTGAGGACTTTGAACGGCGGCGCGTGCCGCTGAAGACCGCGCTCGCCGACTGGGCGCGCGGGGCGCGCTACGCGGGCGCGAAGGACCGTGCGGCGATTTCGGGGCTGTGCCTTGATGTTCTTCGCCGGCGCCGGTCGCTCTCTGCGGCGGTGGAAGACAACAGCGTTCGCGCCGCGCTGCTAGCGCATTTGCGGTTCGATCAGGTGATGAGCGTCGAAGCGATTGCAGAGCTCGCATCAGAAGCGCCGCACGGGCCGGGAGCATTGTCGGAAGCCGAGCTTTCAAGGCTTTCTCCGCCGATCCGTCCCATGCCGTCGCCAGGCGACTATCCAGAATGGCTCGAACCGTCGGTGCAAAGAGCGTTTGGCGCCGGCGCTGGCGAAGAGATGGGGGCGTTTGCAGCGAGAGCCGATATCGATTTGCGACTCAACACGCTAAAGGCGTCGACGGACAAGGCGCTTGCCGCGCTTGAAACCGTCGGCGCGACAGCTGCGCCGATCCTCAAGACCGCCGCACGCATCGCCGCGCCTTCAAGCGGGGACCGCGCGCCTTCGGTGACGGTCATTCCCGCTTTCAACAAGGGATGGGTCGAAGTGCAGGATCTCGGCTCGCAGATCGCTGCTGCGACCGCAGGCGATATCCAACGTGCACAGGCGCTCGATTATTGCGCGGGCGGCGGCGGCAAGACGCTTGCGCTGGCCAGCCTGATGCGCGGAACAGGGCAGCTCTACGCCTATGATGACGACGCGCGCCGCTTGCAGCCGATTTATGAGCGCGCGCGGCGCGCCGGCGTCAGGAATTTGCAAATCATCAATCCGGCGACGGACAAGGCCGCTCTTGAGGCGCTTGCGGGCCGGATGGATGTCGTCTTTGTCGATGCGCCCTGCACCGGCTCGGGCACATGGCGGCGCCATCCGGACACCAAATGGCGCCTTACGCCCGAGCAGCTTGAGCGGCGGATGGAGGAACAGGACACAGTCCTGCGCGAGGCTGCGCGCTTCGTGAAACCGGGCGGGCGGCTCGTCTACGTCACCTGTTCTTTTTTGCTGGAAGAAAACGAAGACCGCCTGTCGGCGTTTCTCGCGGCGCACCCTGATTTCACTGAGACGAGCGCGCTCGCTGCGATTCGGGAATCGGGCCTCTTGATCGACGGCGCGGCTGAAGTCCTGTCGCCCTGCGAAACGCCGTCCGGCGCCTTGCGGCTGACGCCGGCGCGCACGCGGACCGACGGATTCTTTATCGCGACGCTAAAGCGGCGCTGATACTTAAGCGGTGAAAATCGCGGCCGTGCGCTCGACGAACCAGAAAGCTGCTATTGCGCCCAGGGCATAGGTGGAAGCGCGCACGATCCTGCCGCTCATCGTCATCGGCAAGGAAAGCGAGGTGCGGCGCGCGGCGAAAACTACGCCGAATACCGCCAGGATTATCGCGATTTGACCGGCCTCGACACCTAGATTGAAGAACAAGAGCGCGGCAGCCTTTTCAGTCGCCGGCAATCCGATTTCAGAAAGCGCGGCGGCGAACCCGGCGCCGTGCACGAGGCCGAAAGCGCTGGCGACGAGCGCCGGACGGCGCCACGCGATTGTGTCGCGTTTTCCGCGCGCGATTTCCGCCGCGAGGAAGACGATCGACAGGGCGATCACCGCTTCGACGGCGGGAACCGAAACTCGAATAACGTCAAGCGCAACAAGCCCGAGCGTCAGCGAATGGGCGAGGGTGAAGCCGGTCGCGGTGACGATAGCGCGCCGGAATGTCCCCGCGATGAAAAGTAGACCCGCCAGAAACAGGAGGTGGTCGATCCCGAAGACGATGTGCTCGACGCCGATGATGAAATAGCTTTTGGCGACGCCGCCGAAAGAATGCGGCTCGGGCAGGATCCAAGTCGACTGGTCCGGCGGCAAAATGGCGGTGCGCGTTTCGCCGCTGGCGAACGTCGCGCGCACGAGCGTCGTCACTGACGGGTTGAAGGCAGGCCATTCAATCGTCAGGGCCGCGCCCGGCAACGCGTCGCAGGCATAATCCGCTTCGAGCGTGCGCAAGGCGCTGCGACGCTCAGATTTCAATGTGCACGGCGCGCCGAGCGTCACGCTTGGCGTGTTGGCGCTTTCAACGCTGGCCGGCGTGACGCCGCGCAGCGCGACGGCGCTGCCGCCTTGCTCGGCGATTTCGATGAACAACGGCCGCGATTCATGCGCGCTGGATGAGGAGAGAAATGCTAGCGCCGCCGCAAACATTGCGGCTGCGGCGCGCGCCACCGCAATTCGCGATCGACGATCAGTTCCGAACATCGGCGCTTTCGATCACACGGTAGCGGCGGACGACGGTGTCAAATTCCGCGTCGATCGCCTGCTGGCGTTGCTCCTCGGCGAGATCGGCGCGCACGAGATCTTCGATTTCACCTAGCGGCGCGAGCCGCGCCGGCGCACGCGCCGTCACAAAGAGAAGGTGCTCGCCGTGATCCGATGAATAAGGTCCCGTCCAAGCGCCAAGCGCGACGGCCGAGTCGAACACGGCCGCGGTCGCTGCTTCGCCGAACTGGCTGCGGATATAGTCGTCCGTGCGATCGACATAATTTTTGTGAAACAAAAAGCGTTCGCCATAGCGCGTCGCGTCGTCGAACCCGGCGCCGTCGGCGCGCAGGCGGGCGAGCAACGCCGCCGCTGTCGCACGTGCCTCATCACGCGCGCGCTCCTTCGCCGACACGAACACATGGGTAAAGGTGGCGGCGGGCGGGGACTCATAGCGCGCGGCGTTTACAGCGTAATAAGCGGCGACCTCTTCCGCAGAGGGCGCGCTCGTCTGGGCGGCGGCTTCGGCGAGGAATTCCGCCTTCTGCACGCGCCGCTGGCGGATGACATAGTCACCGACGTCAAGGCCAAGCGCGATCGCCTCGCGGTCAAGCGCTTCTTCCTGCACATAGTCGGCGATAAGCCTCTCGCGGGCCTCGCCGCTGAGACCGCTGAGCAGCGCCGCCGCTGCGCCTGGCTCGAACGCTTTTGAACGATATTGAATATGGGACAACAAGGCGGCGCGATCGACGAGAATTGTCTGATCGCTTTCGGCGGCAGGCGCGATCGCGCTCGCAATGACGAATAGGCCTGCGCCGACGGCCAGAAAATGGGTCAACGGATCTTTGATCAGCGCGGGCAAGCGCATCTCTTCAGCGCCCCGGCGCGTACCAGATGGGCGAGGTGTAGGCGCGCTCCTGGATGGCGGCCGGATAGCCCTCTGGCGGCGCTTCTCCGAGCGCGGCGGCGTCATAGGTCGAATTGCGCGGCGTCGGAATTTCGAGCGCGCGAACGTAATAGAACGCTTTTTGCGCGGGTTCGAATTCCGGATCGCGCCAGATCGTCGCGAGTTCCGCCGCGCCGATCGTGTTTCGATAACTCGCCGATGAAACGTCGACCGTGTCTCCTACGGGCTCAAGCCTTCCTTGCGCGTCGCGCTCGCGCCCCGAACTCCACACAGCGTCGAAGACTTTCTCGCGCGCCTTCCCGTCGGGGCCGAGCCAGCCTTTCACCACCTGTACGCGGTCGAGATTGGCGCTCTTGGGGTCTTTCACCGCGTGAATGAGAAAGACGGGCGCCGCGCCTGCGCCGGAAAGATCGGCGCCCATCGGCACGCCCTTCGCGTAGCCGACCGCGGCCAGATCGCTCGCCGCAAGATCGGCGTCGGTGAAGTCGAACCCGCCGAAAAACCGCACGGCGATGCGCGGACCGGTCGTTGCGTAAACCTCGCGGCGCCGGAAGGCGGCGAAGATTTCCTCGCGCGTGTTCTCCTTCGCCCAGACAGCGGCAAGGCCCGAGGCTGACATCTCCCAGCCGGAAAGCTCCGACACCACCGCGCCGGGCTTCTTGTTTTCGGGGACAACGTCGAAGCCGAATTTGCCCGTGAAGTTGTTTTCCTCCGCAGACGCAAGCCCGCTATGCGAATCCGTCGAGCCGATCATGCCGAGTTTGAAGGGATTGACGCCAAGCTGCGCTTCCAGTTCGAGGCCGGTTTTAAGCGCGCTGCGCACATAGTCGGCCGGCGTCACGGTCGGCGCGTGTTCGGCGTCCTCGCGCGCCTCGATCAGGCGCCCGAAGAACTCAAAGGCGGCGAATTCATCGTCCGGCGACAGGATCGGGTGCGTCTCTGACGTGCCCTTGATTTGCGTCACCTCCGCGACGGGCTCCCACGCGGCGCGCAGGCGCGCATAGTCGGCCGTCAGCGGCCGGCCGTCGTAATCGACCGCCGCGAACATGCGGCCTTTCGAAATGTTCGAATTATGCGGGATTGAGACGAAATCGGCGCCAGTCTCGGCGTTGGTCTTCGCAAGCCATCGCCAGAGATCTTCCGGATTGCCGCTGTCATTGGCCGAATAGGGCAGGTACGCCTTTGCTTTTTCCGGGTCTCCGTCGGTGACGACGATGCGGTGCAGGTTCGCACCGTCGGGCGTCGGCGAATATTCCCATGCGGCGAAGGTCGTGAACTTGCCAGGCTTGTTGTGTTTCGCCGCCGCGTCGAGATTTTTCGCCCAGAAAGTGCGGAACATCTCCTCGTTTTCAAGCTCGTCGAGCAGCCTCGGGTCGGAAAGCAGCCAGCGGGTCGCGCGCGCGCGGTGATCGGGAGCGGAAGTGAGGTCCTGCCAGCGCCAAAGGAGCGCCGTGCCGAGCCCGACCTTCTGCGGGCGCTGATCGGCCGGCGTATTGGCGAGCGTGATCGCGAGGATAAACAGGCCGAACGCGTCTTCCTGATTGCCGGCGTTATAAAGCTCGATGAGGCGCTTGCCGAGACGCGTCGTCGCAAGCCTTTTGTCTCCCTCCGTGAAGAGGCTGTAGGGCGTGCCGAGCAGCTCCGCATGATCGGAAACCGCGAGGAAATCGAGCGGCGTTCCGAGTTGCATCCGCGCGCGGGAATAGGGGTGGATGACAGGCTCGCCCTTCGCGAAGCGATAGGACGTGTCGGCGTCGGCGGTGCGGTTCTGCAGGAAATAGGCGTCAACGGAAAGATTGGTGTGAAGATGCGTGTCACCCCACAGGAGCTTGTCCGAATAGCCCTGCGCATGGCTGACGCCGATTGTCGCAATGACGGCGAGCGCCGTTCCGCCGAGCATCTTTCTGACCATCGCCGCCTCCCGAAACGCCGCCATGCTGCCGCGAAGCGGGGGCGCCTCGCAAGGTTTCGTGGCTGTTCAAACCTGAACGATCCACGTTAGAACCCCGCGCATGGCAATAACGGGAAATCTAAGGATCGGCACGCGCGGCAGCGCCATGGCGCTCGCCCAGACGCGCGAGGTCGCGCGGTTGTTGACGCTCGCTTTTCCGGGCGCGGCGCCTGAGGTCGTGACCTTCACGCCGAGCGGGGACCGCGACCAGACGAGCAAGCTCGACAAGCACGGCGGCAAGGGCGGCGCCTTTGTAGGGGAGCTGCGCGCGGCGATGGTCGCGGGCGAACTCCACTGTGCGATGCATTCGCTGAAGGACATGCCGGGCGACCAGGAAACGCCGGGACTAGTCATCGCCGCCTATCTGAAGCGTGACGCGGCGGAGGATGCGATTGTCCTGCCGGTCGGCGTTGACGCGGGCGACGCGATCGACCGGCGCCGGCTCGCGGGGATGAAGATCGGAACCAACGCGGTGCGGCGCGCGGCGTATCTGCGAAAGCTCTTTCCCGAGGCGGAGGTCATCCACTTCCGCGGCGCGGCGGACACGCGCCTCAGGAAGCTTGACGAACGCATCCCGCAGAAACTCCCGGGCGGCGGCGAGGCCGGGCCGGCCGATGCGCTTATCATGGGCGCATCGGGGTTAGAGCGCATCGGCCGCGCGGAGCGGATTTCCCGCATCCTGTCGCCGCACCTGATGCTGCCGGCGGTCGGGCAGGCGATTGTCGCGGTTGAATGTCCCGCTGCCGACTGGGCGACGCGCCAAGCGCTCGCCCGCATCGACCACGCGGAAACGCGCGCCATCGCCGAGGCCGAGCGCGAAATGCTATGGATATTGAACGGCCACTGCAATGCGCCGATCGCGGGCTATGCGGAGGTTGACGTGACGCGCCTGCGCCTGCGCGGCGCGGTCATCAGTCATGACGGCGCTATGATCATCGAAGCGATGCGCGAAGGGCCCATCGACCGGCCGCGGGAACTCGGGCGCGCGGTGGGGCTGGAGCTGTTTGAGAAGGGCGCCAAGCGGGTGATCGAGGCGGCGCGGGCGTAAGAAGGCACCTCGCTCCACCCGCGAAGCGGGGGAGCTATCGACCGAAGCGAGACTGAGGGGGACACCCTCCCAACAAGCGCCAGTGTTCGTGGTTAGAGCGAGTTGCGATCATATTGGATTATATCCGCAGTGTCGGATGTAGGCGGC
>CAZHUI010000086.1:0-14292 GCA_964535605.1 uncultured Caulobacterales bacterium | reverse complement strand
GCGCGGCGTCAAGCTCTCCGGCGGCCAGCGCCAGCGCATCGCGATCGCGCGCGTGTTCCTGAAGGACGCGCCGATCCTCGTGCTCGACGAGGCGACTTCGGCGCTCGACAGCGAAGTTGAGGCCGCCATTCAGGAGAACCTCTTTCAGCTGATGCGCGGCAAGACTGTTATCGCCATAGCGCACCGGCTTTCGACGATCGCGCAGCTCGATCGTCTCGTCGTCATCGACAAGGGGCGCATCGTCGAACAGGGCCCGCATGCGGGCCTTGTCGCAAATGGCGGGCTTTATGCCGAGCTTTGGGCGCGCCAGTCGGGCGGGTTCATCGCCCATGACGGCGCCGTCGCGGCGGAGTGAGATGGCTCTTTAATCCTTATACGGATGTTGTCGCCATCTCAAACAGGAAATCCACATATCCCATGGTCGCGTCGACGAGCCCTGCGACTTTCGGGTTCGTCGAGTCGATGACGTAATATTCGTCAGGCGCGTGCGCGCCTGCGCCGTGGCCCATGCCGAACTGGCCGGCGGGAAGTTTCAGCGGCTCGCCGGTGAAGACGCAGCCGGGCCATGAGCCGGCGTTGCGCGGGTAAAGCGTGTTGACGATCCCCGCGCGCGAATAGACCGCCTGCTGCGCCCGGATGACGGCGCTTCCCTCGGCGGTCTCGGTCGGATCATAGCCGCCGCTCATGTTCACTTCGACGTCGGGAAACCCCTTCTTCGCGAGGAACGCCTTCAGCTTGGCGAGGCTGTCTTCGACGGTCATGTCCGGCACGAGACGCAGGTCGATCTTCGCGACCGCGCGTCCGGGGAGGATCGTCTTGCCGCCGGGCCCCGTATAGCCGGCGACGAGGCCCTCGATATTGACGGTCGGCTGCGAAGCGAGGCGTTCGAGCGATTTTTCCCAGGAGAGATCGTCGATCCAGTGCTTGACGCCGAGCGCCTTCTTGCGGTCCGCCTCATTCGTCGCTTTCGCCGAAAGCGCGATGAGCTCCTTCTCGCGCTTCGTCAGGGGGCGGACTTTCTCAAACCAGCCGTCGATCGCCGGCGTGTTGCCGCCGTCCTTGGTCAATACCGAGAGCGCCTCGACGAGCCGCCAGACGGGGCTGTCGACCTGCGCCTTGAGGCTCGAATGAATGTCCTTCTCGGGACCGCGACCCCATTTTTCGCCGCTCGCGATCAGCTCCAGCTCGATGATGCCTTTGGAGCCGAGATTGATCGTCACGCTGCCATTCGCGTTCTGCCAGCCGGCGGGAATGATGATGCCGAGGCATTTCTGCAGATAAGGCAGGATCGAGGGATGCTGCGCGACCTGACGGAAATTCGGCGAGCCGATTTCCTCCTCACCCTCGCAGATGAGCGCGATGTTGACGGGCGGCTTCACGCCGGCCTCGCGCATCGCATGGAGCGCGGCGAGGAAGGTCGCCTCCGGCCCTTTCTGATTGACGGCGCCGCGGCCCATGATCGCCTTGCCGAAGCCCTCGCGGTCGACGATGCGCGCTTCCAAGGGCGGCGATGACCATTCGGCCGGGTCGAACTGCTTCACGTCATACATGAAATAGATGCCGACCCAGCGGTCGGCGCCATTGTCCATGATGCCGGTGACGCCCGGATGCCCGTCGGTCGCGATCCGCTCGACATTCGTAAACCCGGCGTCGCGTGCGAGCGCCATCATATATTGGGCGCCTTCCTCCATCTTGAAGTTTTCCGCGGCGATCGAGGCGTTGCGGACCCAGTCCTGGATGCGCGCAACGGAGACCGGATAGCCCGCTTCCGCCGCCTTGCGGATCGCCGCCATATCGCCGGAATTCGCCAGCGCCCGGCCCGGCCGGAAGACGAAAGCGCCCAACGCCGCGGCGCCCATCAAAGCGCGCCGGTCGATGGTCGATTGGGGAAAATTGGTGTCGGTCATGGCGCCCTCCGCATTGGTGAAGGCGCAAAGCCTAGCGCGCGTCGCGGCTCTTTGGCGAGACCCCGAAAAATACGTACATAAACCAAAACAGGCGCGGCGAATCCCGGCCTTCCATGCGGGCTCCAGCCCGATTGTCCGCACAATCCGGATTTTAAACTGCGTAGAATTGCGCCGGATGCGCCGCCGCCTTCGATGATTATTGAGGGTCTTAGCGGTTCGCAGCGGATTTCCATCTCACTTAAACGGAGGGGCGGCCGGAAACCGTCGCATACGGAAGAAATGTTTCACGGGAAACATTCTTCGCGTTGTTGGGGAAAAGTCCGCGCCACGCGCTAGGTGGCGGTTGCATACGCTTAGAGCGCGCCGTTGCCCGCCCTAAGCCCGCTTCCTGCGGTCAACGCGCTCTTCATCGCCTGTCTCGTCGAACAGCTCCGCGAGCTTGTCGACCATGACGCCGGCGAGTTGTTCGACATCGACGATGGTCACCGCGCGGCGGTAATAGCGCGTCACGTCATGGCCGATGCCGATGGCGATCAGTTCGACGGGCGAGCGGTTCTCAATCTCGCCGATGACTTCGCGCAAATGCCGTTCGAGATAGGCGCCGCCATTCGCCGATGACGTCGTGTCGTCGACCGGCGCGCCGTCGGATATCACCATCAGGATGCGCCGCGCCTCGGGCCGGCCGACAAGGCGGCCATGCGCCCAGAGCAGCGCCTCGCCGTCGATATTTTCCTTGAGGAGGCCTTCCTTCATCATCAGGCCGAGCGAATTGCGCGCGCGCCGCCACGGCGTGTCGGCCGCCTTGTAGATGATGTGGCGAAGATCGTTGAGCCGCCCCGGATTGGGCGGGCGCCCGGCCGCCACCCATTTCTCGCGCGCCTGTCCGCCCTTCCATGCGCGCGTCGTGAAGCCGAGAATTTCAACCTTGACGCTGCAGCGTTCCAGCGTGCGCGCCAGGATGTCGGCGCAGATCGCGGCGATTGAAATCGGCCGGCCGCGCATGGAACCGGAATTGTCGATGAGAAGCGTGACGACGGTGTCGCGAAAATCAAGCTCGCGTTCGCGCTTGAACGACAGGGGCTGCATCGGATCGACGACGACGCGGGCAAGGCGCGCGGCGTCGAGCACGCCCTCGTCGAGATCGAAAATCCAGCTGCGGTTCTGCTGCGCCATCAGCCGGCGCTGCAGCTTGTTGGCGAGGCGCGAGACGACGGAGTGCAGGTTTTCAAGCTGGCGGTCGAGCGTGCGCCGGAGGCGCGACAGCTCCTCGGCGTCGCACAGGACATTCGCTTCCGCGGTTTCATCGAACTCGGTCGTGAAGGCGCGGTAGCGCAGGCCGCTGTCGCCGTCGAACTTCGCGCGGATCGAGGAAATGCGCGCGTTCTCGACCGCGCCGTCGGCGTCATCCTCGGCCTGTTCGAAGTCCTGCTCGTTCATCTCCGATTCGCTGTCGGGGTTTTCGCTGTCATCGCCCGACTGGTCATCGGAGGGGTCGGCCGCGCCGTCCTCGTCATTTTCGGAGGCCTTGTTGTCCTCCGCCTCGTTCTCGTCGTCGCCTTGCGTCTGGTCGTCGCCTTTTTCCTCGCCGCCTTCATCGTCAAGCCTGAGGTCGCGGATGACCTGCCGCGCAAGGCGCGCAAACGCCGCCTGATCGTGCAGGTCGTTTGTCGAGGCGAGTTTTGTCAGCGACGCGCCGGCGAGCGCTTCAACGTCGCCGCCATGGGCGGTCATCATCGCCGCAGCGGCGGGCGGGTGCGCGCGCCCCGTGAGGCGCTGGCGCAGAAGGAGCGCGGCGACATCGGCGATCGGCGCCATGGCGGTCGCCTCGACGCGGTCGAGACGGCGTTCGGCGATCGATTTGTCGAGCGCGGCGGCGAGATTGTCGCCGACGCCTTTCAGCGCCGTCGCGCCGATCGCCTCGATGCGCGCGGTTTCGAGCGCGCGGAAGACGGCCTGCGCTTCAGCGCCCTTGGGGAGCGCGCGCGCCGACGCCGCCGCGTCATGATGGGCGAGGCGCAACGCCGCTCCGTCCGCTTCGCCGCGCGCGACCATCGCCGCTTCGCGGTCGATGACGCGGGCGGGCAGGGGGATCTTTGCGCTGCGCCCGGAGACGCTCGCATGCTCGCCGCCGAAGCTGACCTCGACTTCGGGCGTTGCGGAAAGCGCGCGCGTCGTCTGCACCAGCGCGCGCTTGAAATCTTCCCGGGCTCGTTCCTTGGGCGTCATGGGGGATGGATTTCGCGTATCGCAAGGCCGTTGCCAAGGGCCCCGCGCTGTTCAAACGGCTTTCTCGCGCCACGGACGCGGGCTATTCCAGCGGCATGACCGGGCCCGCCATGACCGCCGCGGAGTTGAACGCCTTCATGGCGGCGGGATTCCCGCGTTGGGAGCGCACCGGGGTCACCATCGAACATGCCGCGTTCCGCGAAGTGCGCTTGCGCATGACGACGGGCGAGCGGTCTTTGCGTCCGGGCGGCACGGTGTCGGGGCCGACAATGTTCATGCTCGCGGACACCGCGCTTTACGCCGCGGTGCTGGCGAGCGTCGGGCCGAAGGCGCTGGCGGTCACGACGAACATGTCGATCAACTTCCTGCGCAAACCTGCGCCGCGCGACCTCATCGCCGAATGCCGGCTCCTGAAACTCGGGCGGCGCCTCGCCGTCGGCGATGTGACCATCTTTTCCGACGGCGATGAAGAACCCGTCGCGCAGGCGACCGGGACTTACGCGATCCCGAGCGATTAGCGCGCGTTGCGATCACTTTGACTGAAAGGCCTCATCCTGAGGAGCGGCCTTCTTCAGGCCGCCTCACGAAGGATGGTCACGGGCGCGCATCCTTCGTGACGCCGCCTTCGGCGGCTCCTCAGGATGAAGAGCCCCGCTTCTTCCTGAGGGCTAGGCTCATAACTCGATTTCAAAAGCAAACAGTCGTCACCCCGGAGCGACGCGAAGCGGCGCATCCGGGGACCATCTCCCGTCAATCGCCACAGGCCGCGCTGATAATTCAGGAGATGGACCCCGGGTTCGCGACTTCGCCGCGCCCCGGGGTGACGGCGGAAACATGAGTTTCGAGTGAGGCTCTGAGGCGCCGGAGCGAAGCGTCGATCTTATACGATCGACCGTCACGAACGATCGGCCGCCAGAACAGAATTTCGCGATGGCTTCATTGTCTGGTAAGTTCCCGCCCATGGGGCGATTGAAGTCTGACATCTCGCGCCGCGATTTTCTGAACGGCGTTGCGCTCTCCGTCGCAGCAGGGGCGTTGGCGCCCGCCGCGCTGGCGCAGACGCCGCCGGGGCATGGCTATCCGCCGGCGAAGCTCGGACTGCGCGGCGTTCATGCCGGCGCCTTCGAGATTGCGCATCAGGTCGCGTGGGAGGGGAAGCGCTGGACGGCGCCCGAGAAACAGACGGACGAGCCTTACGATCTCGTCGTCGTCGGCGCCGGGCTGTCGGGCCTTGCGGCGGCCTACGAGTTCCGTCGCCGGTCTGGCGACAGCGCTCGCATCCTCCTTCTCGACAATCACGACGATTTCGGCGGCCATGCGCGGCGCAATGAATTCATCGTCAATGGCAAACTGCTGATCGGCTATGGCGGCAGCCAGTCGATTGACGCCCCGGCCGGCTATTCCAAAGGCGCGAAGCGGCTTCTCAAATCGCTCGGCGTCGAGACGAAGAAATTCTACGACTGGTTCGATCAGGGCTTTTACGCGCGCCATGGCATGGGGCACGCGCTGTTCCTCGACAAGGCGACGTTCGGCGCCGATGCGCTGACGCGCTCGCCCTTCGGCGGCGATGACGAAGCGCAGGCGGCCGCGGCGCCCGAAGCGATCGACGCCTTGCCGGTCGATGCCGCGTCAAAAGCGAGCCTGCGCGCGCTTCTCCTTGAAAGGCGGGACTATCTTGCCGGCAAGCCGGTCAATGAGAAGATCGCCTATCTCCGCTCGATCAGTTTCGAGCGGTTTCTGATCGAGCATGCCGGCGCGACGGAAACAGTCGTCCTGATGCTGAGGAAGACCATTATCGGTCTTTGGGGCTGCGGCTGGGACGTGCTCTCGGCGCTTGAAGCGGCGCGCTGGGAAATGCCGGGAACGCTGGGGCTCGGCCTTGGCGGCGCGCTGAAAGGCGAAGGCGCGCCGGACGAGCCCTATATTTTCCATTTTCCGGACGGCAATGCGACGCTCGCGCGCCTTCTCGTGCGCGCGCTGATCCCGGAGGCGATCGAGGGCGAAACGGCGGAGGATATCCTCCTTGCGCGGACGAACTATAATGCGCTCGACGCCTACCGCGCGCCTGTTCGCCTGCGCCTTGACGCGACGGCGGTTGAAATCAGAAACACGCCCGATGGCGAGGCGGTCGACGTTGTCTATGTCCGGAACGGCGCCGCCGAGCGGGTGCGCGCGCGCCATTGCGTGATGGCGGGCTATCTCGCCATGGCGCCGCACCTCATTCCGGAGATGGCCGAGGCGCAGAAGGAGGCGGTGCGCTTTTTCACGAAGATCCCGCTCGTCTATGTCAATGTCGCGCTTCGCAACTGGCGCGCGTTCGCGGCGGCGAAGGCCTCCCGCGTCTATGCGCCCGGCGCCTTTTACGAACAGATGGCGCTCGATTTCCCGGTGTCGGTCGGCGCGTACCAGTTCGCCAGGTCGCCCGACGATCCGATCCTCCTCCACATGCAGCACATTCCGATCGCGCCGGGGCAGGGGCTCGATGAAAAGGAGCAGCACCGGGAAGGGCGCCGCTCGCTGCTCGCGCTTTCCTATGACGATTTCGAGGCGCGGCTCATCGATCAACTGACCGCGGCGTTCGGCCCCTACGGCTTTGACGCCGAACGCGACATCGCCGGCGTCACGGTCAATCGCTGGCCGCACGGCTATGCCTACGAGTACAACGAACTGTTCGACGGCCCCGACTGGTCGCCGGAGAACGGCCCGCATCTCAAAGCGCGCGAAAGGATCGGGCGCATCTCAATCGCCAATTCCGACGCGAGCGCTTACGCCTATGTCGACGGGGCGTTCGATGCGGCGATCAGGGCGGTTGAGGAGCAGTTGGGCGGCGCCTAGCTCGTCTCGGCGAGCAGCGACAACTGCTCGATCATCGCGCTTCGCTGCGTTTCGCCGAGGTCGGTGAGGCGGGTCGGATAGTCGCCCGTGAAGCAGTGGTCGGTGAAGGCGGGCGCCGCCTTGTCGCGCGGGCCCTTGCTGAACACTTCATACAGCCCGTCGAGCGACAGGAAGGCGAGGCTGTCGACGCCGATTTCGGCGCGGATTTCATCGACCGACATCTGCGCCGCGATCAGCTCGTCGCGCGAGGGCGTGTCGATGCCGTAAAAGTCGGGATACAAAATCGGCGGGCAGGCGACGCGCATGTGAACCTCGCGCGCGCCGGCGTTCCGGAGCATTTGCACGATCTTGCGCGATGTCGTGCCGCGCACGATGGAATCGTCGATGAGGACGATGCGCTTTCCTTCGATCGCGCCGCGATTGGGCGAATGCTTGCGCGCGACGCCCGCCTCGCGGATGCGCTGTTCGGGTTCGATGAACGTGCGCCCGACAAAGTGGCTGCGGATGAGCGCCATCTCATAGGGAAGGCCGGAGGCCTGCGCATAACCGATGGCGGCCGGCACGCCGGAATCGGGGATCGGCGCCACCATGTCGGCGTCAACGGGAGCTTCATGCGCGAGTCGCTTGCCGAGGCCTTTCCTCAGTTCGTAAACGCTCTTGCCGTCGACGATCGAATTCGGCCGCGCGAAATAGATGAGCTCGAAAATGCACGGGCGCGCAGGCGTTGTCTGCGGGAAGGCCTGACGGCTTTCGACTTCGCCGGTCGGCCGGCAGAGCACGACCTCGCCGGGGCGGATGTCGCGCACGAATTTCGCGCCGATGAGATCGAGCGCGCAGGTTTCCGACGCGAGGATCGGCGCGCCATTGAAATCGCCGAGGATAAGCGGGCGGATGCCGACGGGATCGCGCGCGCCGATGAGGCCGTCTTTCGTCAGGATCGTCAGCGCATAGGCGCCCTCGACCTGCTTCAGCGCGTCGATCAGCTTGTCGACCATCAACAGATGATGCGAACGCGCGGTCAGATGCAGGAAGAGTTCCGAATCCGACGTCGACTGGAAAATGCAGCCGCGCTGGACGAGTTCGGTGCGCAACCGGCGCGAGTTTGTCAGATTGCCGTTATGCGCGATGGCGATGCCGTTGCGGTCAAGATCGGCGTAGAGCGGCTGGACGTTTTTGAGGACAGTCTCGCCTTGCGTCGAATAGCGCGTGTGGCCGATCGCGGCGACGCCTTTGATGCGGGCGAGCAGAGCGGCGTCGGAGAAATTGTCGGAGACAAGGCCAAGATGGCGTTCGGTGCGAAAGGCCGTGCCGTCAAAACTTGCAACGCCGGCCGCTTCCTGGCCCCGGTGCTGCAGCGCGTGAAGGCCGAGCGCGGTCAGCGCCGCCGCGTCCGGCGTGCCGATGACGCCGAAGACGCCGCATTCCTCGTTGAGTTCCCGGGGAAAGGGCGCGCGCGCCATCCGCCGTTTATAGCGCCGCCCGAGCCGCTTGAGGCGGCGGGCCGCGAGAGTCGCAAAGTCAGTTTCGTTCGGCGTCGCCATCAGGGGCGGTTTCCTCGTTCAGGATGTCGGCGATGGACTGATCCGTAGGCTTGGCGTTCGCCGTGTCGCTCGTTGTCACCGTGGCGACGATTTCCTTGAGGCCGGTGCGGTCGGCATTGGCGTAGCCTTCCTTCGCGGCGTTGGCCGGCGCCGAAGCTGCGGCGGCCTTGGTGTCGGCAAGATCGCGCTTTGACGGCGCGAACTGTTCAAAGAACGACGCGGCGCCGGCGGCGACCGGGCGCAGCATCGCCTTTTTCACCGCGTCCGGCTGGTTCGCCTCGTCGAGATAATAGCCGTAGCCGAGAAAGCCGAGACCGATGAGGGCGAGCGCGCGGATGAGTCCAAAGGCGCCGCCGCCGATGCGGTCGGCCTGTTTCTGTTTTTTGGTCAGCTTCAACCGCAGAAGCGCCTTGTGCGCGACGAAATAAAGGCCGCCAAATGCGAGAAGCCCGATAACCCCTGCCGCCGCGATTGTCTGGAATACCCCGTTCGATCCGAAAAAGGCGAGCGCCGGTTTGGCGCCGAGCCAGGCGGCGACGCCGGCAAGCCCCAGAACGCCCAGCGTCGTCAGTTCGCGAATGGCGCCGCGCGCGGCGGCAAAGGCGATCGAAACGCCGAGAACGCCAATCAGGAGCGCGTCAAAAACTGTCATGCCCTGCCCAAAACAAATACTGCCGATAGGCGCCGGCGCCGCTCTCCCGCGTGGCTCCTGATAGCCGCGAAGGGGCCAGCGCTCAACAGCTATCAGGGTTCGATCCGCCGCACCCAGTCGAGAAGGTCGCCGAGCGTCTCGGCGTTAACAATCTGAAGCGACGAATCATCCGCCCCGGCGGGCGCAACCGCGCCCTTAAAGCCGAGCTTTCGGGCCTCTTTGAGGCGGGCGTCGGCCTGCGTCACCGGGCGGACGGCCCCCGAAAGCGCGGCCTCGCCAAAGAAGACGAAATGTTTCGGGAGCGCCCGGTCGAAAAGGGAGGAAACGAGGGCGGCGGCGGCGGCGAGGTCGGCCGCCGGCTCGATGATTCGAAGGCCGCCAGCGACATTAAGGAACACGTCATGCCGGCCGAAGTCGAGCCCGCAGCGCGCATCGAGCACGGCGAGCAGCATGGAGAGCCTTGCGCTGTCCCAGCCGACAACGGCGCGGCGGGGCGCGGCGAAGGTCGTCGGCGAGACGAGCGCCTGAATTTCGACGAGCACCGGCCGCGTGCCTTCAACGCCCGCGAAGACCGCCGCGCCGGGCGCCGGGACGCCGGGTTCTGACAGAAAAAGCTCCGACGGGTTGGCGACTTCGCGCAGGCCCGCGCCGGTCATCTCGAAGACGCCGATTTCATGCGCGGCGCCGAAGCGGTTCTTCACGGCACGGAGCAAGCGGAAGGCGCGGCCCTGTTCGCTTTCGAAATAGAGAACGGCGTCGACCATGTGCTCGACAACGCGCGGCCCCGCGATCTGGCCGTCCTTCGTCACATGGCCGACAAGCAGCATGACGGAGCCCGAGCCCTTGGCGAGGCGAATGAGTTCCTGCACGCAGGCGCGCACCTGCGTCACCGTGCCGGGCGCGGCGGGCAATGCATCGGACCACAAAGTCTGGATGGAATCGATGATGACGACTTCGGGCCGCTCGGCCTTCAGCGTCGCGAGAATGTCGCGCAGCGCCGTCGCGGCGGCGAGCGCGACGGGGGCCTCCGACAAGCCGAGCCTTTGCGCGCGCAGGCGTATTTGCGCGGTCGCTTCCTCGCCGGAGATGTAGGCGACCTTCGCGCCGCCAGTCGCGAGGCCCGCCGCGATCTGGAGGAGCAGCGTCGATTTGCCGACGCCCGGATCGCCGCCGATGAGGAGGGCCGAGCCCGGCACAAGCCCGCCGCCGCAGGCGCGGTCGAATTCCGCATTGCCGGTAAGGAGGCGCGGCTCGAACTCCGCCCCACCCTTCAGCGTCGTGAATTCCAGCGCCTTCCCCTTGGCGGCCTTCGCGGCGCCGAGCGAGCCCGGCGGACCGGCCTCAACCGCCTCGGCGGCGATCGTGTTCCACTCCCCGCAATCGTCGCAGCGCCCCTGCCACTTGCCGTAAACGGCGCCGCAGGACTGGCAGATGAAGCTGTCGGTGGGGCGGGCCAAGCGGCGCATCCTTCGTGACGCGGCCCAAAAGGGCCGCTCCTCAGGATGAAGGGTTACTTGGGTTCGACCAAAAAATCTTCATCCTGAGGAGCGCGCCAACGGCGCGCGTCTCGAAGCATGGCCGCATGCGCCGCCGCATTGCCTCGGGCGCGCCGCCGCCCTTACAGTCCGCCCATGTCGCAAGCCCCGCTCAACAGCTTCAACCCCTATGTCCAGGGCCTCTTCGCGCCGGTCGCTGAGGAAGTGACCGCGCGCGACCTCCCCGTTATCGGCGAGATCCCGCGCGATCTTCGCGGCGCCTATTTCCGGAACGGGCCGAACCCGAAGGCGCCGCCCAAGGGCATGCACCACTGGTTCGACGGCGAGGGGATGATCCACGGCGTCTGGTTCGAGGACGGACGGGCGCGCTACGCCAACCGCTATATCCGCACCGGCGATTTCCTCGCCGAGCAAAGCGGCGCCGAAGCGATGCCGGGCATTTTCGAGCGCGCGCGCGACGTTTCGGGGCGCCCGACTGTCTACAAGGACAACGCCAATACCGACATCGTCGTCCATAATGGTCGCCTTCTGGCGCTGTGGTATATATCGGGCCAGCCGGTCGCGCTCGATCTCGAAACGCTGGAGACCGTCCGTACCGAGACCTTTGGCGGCAGATTGCCGAAAAACGTCTCGGCGCATTCGAAGGTCGATCCCGTCACCGGCGAGTTCGTGTTCTTCGACTATGCGCTCTACGAGCCGAAAATGTCTTACGGCACGGTGTCGGCGGACGGGCGTTTGACGCAGTTTCAGGAGGTCGATCTTCCGGGCCCGCGACTGCCGCACGATATGGGGCTCACGGAGAATTACGTCATCCTGCATGACTTGCCGGTGATTTTTTCCGACAGCGCGATCCGCAACCGGATGTGGCAGATCCATGTCGCCAACCAGCCGACGCGCTTCGGCGTTGCGCCGAGGCGTGGCGGGTCGGTGAAGTGGTTCGAATTTCCGACCTGCTACATCTACCACGTTATCAATGCGTGGGAGGAAGGCGATGAGGTCGTCATGGCGGCGTGCAAGATGGTCCCCAACGGCTTTGCGCCGGACCCCGCCGCTTTCGGCCCCTATGCGCCGATGGTGACGGTGCTGGCGCTGCGTGCGCAGCCGTTCCTGTGGCGCATGAACATGAAAACGGGCGCCGGAACGGAGACGCAGATCGACGACGCGCTATCGGAATTCCCGATCGTCAATCTCGACTATGTGGGCCGCAAATCGCGATGGAGCTATCACGTCGTCATGGATGACCATGTGCTGCAACGCTACTCGGGCTTACGGAAATACGACCTTTCGAAAGGCCGCTACGAACAGCACGACTTCGCGCGCGGCGTCTATGGCTCGGAACCCGCGTTCGCGCCGCGCGAAGGCGCCTCAGGCGAAGACGACGGCTATGTCGTCACCTTCACGACCGACAGCGAGGGCCGCTCGGAAGCGCAGGTGCTAGACGCGCGGAATTTCGCGGGGGCGCCGCTCGCGCGCGTCCAGCTCCCGCAACGCGTGCCGGCTGGGTTTCATGGGACGTGGGCTAAGATTTAGAGCAAGAGGCGCGTCTACTTCGATCTATTGTTTTCAGCCGAAGGGCGATTTAGGGGCTTTGTTTGGCTGATTGAGGCAAATTTCGATGAGAAGAATAGTTTGCTTCACGTTTGGGGCAATGCTCTGGGCTGAAAGCGCGTGGACTGCGGAGCCGGCCTCATTAAGTAGGAAACCAAACGTAACCACGGCAATGGACTCCCAAAAAATGGCTGATGAACAATTCTGGCTGATCGTAAATGAGTCCGCCTCGCTCGAAGCCGATCCCGAACAGCAGCTAGCGTTAATTTCGAAGGCGCTTGCGAAGCTTTCGGAAGCTGAGACTGTCGCATTTGACGAAGCCTACCGGCGGCAGATGAAAAGGGCATACACTTGGGACCTCTGGGGTGCCGCTTATGTGGCGCATGGCGGTGCTTCAGACGACGGATTTGAATATTTCCGTTCTTGGCTCGTCTCAAAGGGCTCGCAAGTATTCAATTCAGTCGTGGAAGATCCCGACGTCCTTGCTGACCTCCTAGCGGCTGACCTGGAAGGCGTCCTCGAGTTTGAGGACTTTGGTTACGTTGCAATGGATTCGTGGGCGAAGAAGTCAGGCAAATCGATTGAGGAATTCCCAGTTTCATCTAGCAGTATAACGTTCGGCGAGGAACCGATGGGGGAACGGTTCGACGAAAGCGAGGAGCATCTATCTAAGCGATTTCCAAAATTGTGGGAACGATTTGGCAAGAGCCCATTAGGCTAACTTCTGCTGCACGGAAATTTTTGCTACGAACTTGGTCACGCCCCCATCTGCCTAGCCGCCAGATCCAGCATGATCTCCTCCGACCCGCCGCCGATCGCCATCACGCGCACTTCGCGGTAGATGCGCTCGATCCTCTGGCCGCGGATGAAGCCGGCTCCGCCCAAGATCTGCATCGCTTCGCGCGCGCAGAATTCCATCGTGCGGGTCGCCTGCACTTTCAGCAGCGATAATTCAGCAATCGGCGTCTCGCCGCGCATCACGCGCCAGGAGAAATTTTCGAGGAAGGATGAGGACGCGTGGACATGGCGCACCATCTCGCCGAGCTTGTGGCGGATGACCTGATGCTTGATGAGTTTTTTGCCGAAGGTCTCGCGCTCCATCGCCCAGTCGGCCGCGTCCTCGATGCAGACGCGCGAAAAGGCGATCGCCTGCGCCGCCATGCCGAGGCGTTCATTGTTGAAATTGGCGACGATGCCGGCAAAGCCTGAATTCTCCGCGCCGATGAGGTTCTCGGCCGGAACGCGCACGTCGCTGAAACTGATCGAGGCGGTGTCGGACATCCACCAGCCCATTTTGGGGAGCTTGGCGCGCGTGACGCCGGGGCTGTCCGCTTCGATCAGCAGGAACGACAATCCGCCCGCGCCCGGCCCGCCCGTGCGCACGGCGACCGTCAGATAATCGGCGCGATAGCCGGTCGTGATGTAGGTCTTCTCGCCATTGACGACGAAATGATCGCCGTCCCTGACCGCGCGCGTGCGGATATTGGCGACATCGGAGCCGCCCGAGGGCTCCGTCACGCACAGCGCAATCAGCTTGAGGCCTTTCAAAACATCCGGCGCGATGCGCGCTTTCAACGCGTCCGACCCGAGCGCGAGCACGGGCGGAAGGCCGATCGAATGCGTCATCAGCCCGGCGATGAGACCGCCCGACCCGGCGCGCGCCAGTTCCTCCGACGCGACCAGCGAATGGAACACGTCAACGCCCTCGGTGACGCCGCCATAGTCTTCCGGATAGCCGAGCGACAGGAGGCCGACGCCCGCGGCGCGGCGGTAAAGCTCGCGCGGGAATTTTCCTTCCTCGTCCCACGCATTCACATGGGGGACGAGTTCCTTATCGACGAAAGCGCGCACAGTTTGCCGCCACGCCTCATGCGAGGCATTGAGATGCGGGGAGGGAAGGCGTGTCGCGTCAAAGGAGAAAGGTTTCATGCGGGCGAAGATGGAGCGCCGCGCAGAGCCGCGTCAACGACTGCGCGCATGGCTATCGCCGAGTGCGCTGTATTCCCCTCTCCCGCTTCAGGGGGAGAGGGGTTAGGGGTGAGGAGGCGTGAACAAAAAACGCGGAATCGATTTGACGACCCCTCACC
>CAZHUI010000085.1:0-14335 GCA_964535605.1 uncultured Caulobacterales bacterium | reverse complement strand
GTTCGTCGTCACCGCAAACAATTTTGATTCGGATCATCCGCCCGAAGCTCTAGAACACCGTCATGATGTCCTTCAGCGCCTTTTTCTTCAGCGCGTGATGGGGGATCGGCGCGTCCGGCGCGGGGCGGCCGACGACGATCAACAGATAGGCTTTCTCCGTAGGCGGACGGCCGAGTTTTTCATTGAGGAACGTCATCGGATTCGGCGTGTGCGTCAGCGTCGCAAGACCCGCATGATGCAGCGCAGCGATAAGAAACCCGCAGGCGATGCCGACGCTTTCATTGATGTAGTAGTTCTTGCGAGCGTCCCCGGCCTCGACCCCGCCGCGCTTTTGCGCGAAGACCGCGATCAGCCAAGGAGCGACCTCGAGAAACGGCTTGTCCGCGTCCGTGCCGATCGGAGCGAGCGCCTCCAGCCATTCCTCGCCGGCGCGCCCGCCATAGAAAGCGCGCTCTTCTTCCTCAGCCGCCTCGCGAATCGCGCGCTTGACGCCCGCGTCGCCGATCACGGCGAAATGCCAGGGCTGGTGATTGGCGCCTGACGGCGCACGCCCGGCCGCAGCGACGCAGGTCTCGATGATGTCGAGCGGCACAGGGTCGGGACGATAGTCGCGCACCGTATGGCGGCGTTTGATGTCATCGAAAAAGGCGCGGCTTCTCGCGCGCATCGCATCGATATCGCGCTCGGTGAAATCGCCAAGCGCGGAAAGCGGCGTGAATTCGGCTGCGGTCATTCGGTGTCCGGAAACAGGCGGCCGGGATCGGCGACCGGTTTATAGACGCGAACGCCGCCGGGCGTCTCGGTCCCGTCCTTTCCGACATAGACGACGCTGATCACAATTTCGCCGTCGCCGAATTCGGAACGCGACCTCACCGAGCCGATCGTCTCGTGGCCTTCGACCCTTTCTTCCGTGACGAGCGCGCCGTCGACGAAATCGGCGGCGCCATGCGTGTGAAACCCGGCAGTCGTGAAATAATGATAGACATAATTCTTAGCGCCCTCGTCGAAGAAGAAGATCGTCCGCCCCCCATAATCGCCGCCTTCAATACGATGGGTCGACTGCAAAGCGCGGCCGTTGAGAATGAGCTGGTACTTGGCGATATCGACATAAGTTCCGTTCTCGTCCGACCACTCGCCGCGCAAGGTCTTGCCGGCGAAGGGCGCGAAGACCCGCATCGGCTCATAGGCGGCGCCGGCCGCGACGGCCTCAGGAACCGGCGGGGCGGCGGCCTTTTCGGCGGCGGGCGCGCCGCAAGCGGCGACAAGGAGCCCAAATCCGGCCAGAAATCCCTGCTTCATAACTGCCCTCCCTGATTTATGTAACTAATAAGTTACCATTCTGGCGCGGTCAATATCGTCATCGCCGCCCGAACAGGCGCTCGATATCGGCGAGTTTCAGTTCGACATAGGTCGGGCGGCCGTGGTTGCACTGGCCCGAATGCGGGGTCGCCTCCATCTGGCGAAGAAGCGCGTTCATCTCCTCTGCGTTGAGGCGCCGCCCGGCCCGAACCGAGCCGCGGCAGGCCATGGCGCCGGCGACATCTTCAAGGCGCTCTTTCAGCGCCAATCCCTCGCCGATCTCCGAAAGATCGTCCGCAAGCTGGCGCACGACCGTCGCGATATCGCCATCGGCGAGAAGCGCCGGAACCTCGCGCACGATGACCGCATCGTCGCCGAACCGCTCCAGCGAAAGCCCAAGCTCTTCAAATTCGAGGCGGCGCGCATCGAGCCGTTCGGCTTCTTCCGGGTCGAGCGTGACGATCTCCGGAATGAGAAGACCCTGCCGCGCGACGCCGCCCGCCGCGAGCCCGCGCTTCATGCCTTCATAGACGAGGCGCTCATGCGCGGCGTGCTGATCGACGATGACAAGCCCGTCCGCCGTCTGCGCGACGATATAGGTCTCGTGCAGCTGCGCGCGCGCCGCGCCGAGAGGAAAGCGATCTTCCGCCTGCGGAGCGATCGCCTCCGCGCGCGCCGACGGCGCCGCCGCCAACAGCGCCGCGTCATAGTCGCGCGGGGCGTCATGCAGCGCCATCAGGGCCGCCGCTTCTTCCGGCGCCCGGCGGAAAGGATTGACGGAGGCGCGCTGGGCGTAGCCGCCCGGCGCCATGCGCCCGAGCGCGAAGGCGCTCGTCGTCGTCGCGGCGCGGTGACCGGCTTCGGCGAGCGCATGACGGAGCGCGCCGACAATGAGCCCGCGGACGCTCGCCGAATCGCGAAACCGCACTTCGGTCTTGGCGGGATGGACGTTCACATCGACCTCGGCGGGATCGATATCGACAAAGAGGGCGACCGCCGGGTGCCGGTCACGCGCGAGGAAATCGGCATAGGCGGCCCGGACCGCGCCGACGATCAGCCTGTCCTTCACGGGCCGTCCGTTGACGAACAGATATTGCTTGTCGGGAAGGCCCCGATTGTAGGTCGGCAGGCCGGCAAAGCCCGAAAGGCTGACGCCTTCGCGCGCCGCCTCAACCCGCACGGCGTTGTCTTCAAAGTCGCGGCCCATCAGCGCGCCGAGACGCCTGAGGCGGCCGTCGGCGTCGGCGGCTTCGGGCGACAGCGCAAAGACGCGCCGCCCGTCGGAGACGAGCGAAAAGGCGATTTCCGCATGCGCCATGGCGAGGCGCCGGACGGCGTCCGCGGCTGCCGAAAATTCCGAGCGGTCGGTTTTCAGAAATTTGAGGCGCGCGGGCGTTGCGTAAAAGAGATCGCTGACAGCGACACGCGTGCCGGCGCCGGAGAACGCCGCCGGCGCCGGCCCTTCGAGCGTTCCTCCGTGGACGGACAGACGCGCGCCCTCCTCGTCGCCGGGGCGCCGCGAGACGATGTCGAGCCGCGACACCGCGCCGATCGACGGCAGCGCTTCGCCGCGAAATCCGAGAGTCGCGATATTGTGGAGATCGACCTCGCCGCTGGCGCCCGCGAGGAGCTTCGAGGTCGCATGGCGTTCGACGGCGAGGCTGAGATCGTCAGGCCCCATGCCGCAGCCATCGTCCTCGACGACGATCTCGCGCTTGCCGCCGGCGCCGAGCGATACCGAAATGCGCGCGGCGCCGGCGTCGATCGCGTTTTCGACGAGTTCTTTGACCGCCGCCGCCGGGCGCTCAATCACTTCGCCCGCGGCGATGCGGTTGACCGCATTGGGCGGCAAACGGCGGATGACGGGGGATGGGCCCGCAACAGCGGGCGCGGCGCGATTCGGCATCGCGGCAGTATCGCGCTTCAAAGGGGGAGAGTCAGGCCCCTAGAAAATCCCGGGCAGAGACAGCGCGTCGTCGGACTTGATGACGACCTGCGCGCCTTCGCCGGTGACGGCCTCGATCGCTTCCTTGCGCTCGGCGTGCCAGGCTGCCGCGTCATCGACCCGCAGGGGCGCCGCCGAATCATCGACCTTGCCGTCGACGAACTTCCAGAACATCAGCTGGTTGGCGAGGCTGCGGTCTTTTTCGTCCCGGCCGCCATTTTCGGCGGCGAGGACGGCGCGGATGTTCTGGTCGGCGGTCAGCGCGCCCGCCTTTTGCAGCAGCGCCTGCTCTCCGGTCGTCGGCGCCGCGGCGGTCGTATCGCCGAGCAGCACCTGGCGCGCGCGTTCGGACGGCGTCAATTCCTGCGGGCGCGTCTCGCCGGGCTTGGGCGGGCGCAGCGAATAGTCAGGCGGCACGACGAGCGGAGCTTTGGTCGCGATGGCGAATTCGTCGGGCGGGTTCTTGCCGCCGCCAAGCGCCTTGCCGAGGCCGGCGCAGCCGCCAGCCGCCACCACCGCCCCAAGGGCGAGCGCCACGCGGAAAAGGGTCACTGTCGTCATACGCGGGAAACTCCAGAATTTGAGCGGCTTATAGCCCTCGCGCCTTCGCGGCGTAAAGGCGGCTTCAAGCGGCCTTGGATGCTTCAGATTTGTGGGTGAGCGCGTCAACAATAAGGCAGCCGACCCCGACATTGATGGCGGCGTCGGCAATATTGAAAACCCATGGAAAATAGAGCCCCGAGAAGTCGAGGAAATCGACGACATAGCCATAGGCGATCCGGTCATAGAGATTGCCGAGCGCCCCGCCGATGATCAGCGCGGCCCCCGCAGCCGCAAACCGCCGGTGAAGGCGCGCCAGCCAGATGACGAGCGCGGTCGCGACCGCAACCGAGATCGACGACAGGATAATGCGCGATCCCATGCCGCCCGCCAGCATGCCGAAGGACGCGCCGCGATTTTCGACATAGGTGAGATCGAAGATCGCGGAGAGCTCGATCCGCCGCCTGGCCGGCAATTCGACGACATGGACGATCCAGAACTTCGACGCCTGATCGGCGATCGCGATCAGCGCGGCGGCGAGGACGCCCCAGCGGAAATAGGCGTTCGTCTTCGCCGCGGCGAACCAGTCGTCGATCTCGGCTTTGGTGGGAACGCGGATCATCAGCGCGCCTTCTCCCCTCTCCCGCTTGCGGGAGAGGGGTCGGGGGTGAGGGGAGGCCTCTCAGGAATGAGCGCAGCCCGCGTTGACGCGCCCTCACCCTGCTCTCTCTCGCACGCGGGAGAGGGTTCAACAACGCCTTCGCCCCTCACGCCATCGCCTCCACCGCGTCCGCGCAGCGCGCGCAAGCGTCGGGATGCGCCGCGTGCGATCCGACATCGTCCGTGTACCGCCAGCAGCGCTGGCATTTCCGGTGATCGCTGACGCGCGGGGTGACGGCGACGCTGGCGACGTCGGCCAGCCGGAACGCTGAAGCGGGCCCCGCGCCTTTTTCGACTGCGACATCCGAAGTGATGAACAGTTCGGAAAGATCGCGGCCTTTGACGGCGGCAAAGAGCGCGTCGTCGCCAAGATACAGCGTCAACTCCGCTTCGAGGCTTGCGCCGATGCGCTTCTCGCGGCGCTCAATTTCGAGGGCGCCTGTCGCGACGCGGCGGATGTCGCGAAGGTTCCCCCACGTTGCGGCGAGCGCCTCGTTGCGCCAGTCCTTCGGTGTTTCGGGCAGCGTCCGCAGATGCACGGACGCAAAACCGCCCCCGCCCATTTCCGTACCATAACGGCTCGCCCAGGCTTCCTCCGTGGTGAAGACGAGCACCGGCGCGATCCAGACGGTCAGCCGGTCGAAGACGATCTCCATCACCGTGCGCGCGGCGCGGCGGCGCGGCGCGGAGGGCGGATCGCAATAGAGGCTGTCCTTGCGAATATCGAGATAGAAGGCGGAGAGATCGAGCGAGGCGAAGTCCGAGACCGCGCGCCAGACGCCCTTGAAGTCGAACGCCTCGTAGCCTGCGCGCACCGCGTCGTCGATCTCCGCGATGCGGTGGAGCATGTAGCGCTCCAGCTCCGGCATTTCATTCGCAGGCAGACGTTCCGCCGGCGTCATTCCCGATAGGGCGCCGAGAAGATAGCGGATCGTGTTGCGCATCTTGCGATAGGCGTCGACCGCCGAGCCCATGATCTCCTTGCCGATGCGGAGATCGTCGGAATAGTCGGACGAGGCGACCCAGATTCTGAGAATGTCGGCGCCGTAATCGCGCATGAGGTCGGCGGGATCGACGACATTGCCGACCGACTTCGACATTTTGCGCCCTTCTTCGTCGAGGACGAAGCCGTGCGTCAGAACGCCGTCATAAGGCGCGCGCCCGCGCGTGCCGCAGCTTTCGAGCAAGGACGAATGGAACCAGCCGCGATGCTGGTCGGAGCCTTCGAGATAAAGATCGGCCGGCCATTTGAGATCCTTGCGCCCTTCCAGCACGAAGGAATGCGTCGAGCCCGAATCGAACCAGACGTCGAGAATATCCTCGATCTTTTCGTACTCATTGTCGGAGCCCGCCGGCCCGAGGAACACTTGGGCGGGCGTGTCGAACCAGGCGTCGGCGCCGCGCGCTTTCACGGCCTCGACGATGCGCTGGTTGACGCCCGGATCGTTGAGGATTTCGCCGGTCTTGCGGTTGACGAAGATCGCGATCGGCACGCCCCAGGCGCGCTGGCGCGAGACAAGCCAGTCGGGACGCCCCTCGATCATCGCGCGCAGGCGGTTCTTGCCCGCGGGAGGCGTGAATTGGGTGTTGTCGATCGCCGCGAGCGCGTCCTCGCGAAGCGTGCGGCCGTCCGGCTTTTTGCGGTCCATCGCAATGAACCATTGCGGCGTGTTGCGGAAGATGACCGGCGCCTTCGACCGCCATGAATGCGGGTAGGAGTGTTTAAGGCGCCCGCGCGCGAGGAGCGCGCCCTTCTCGATCAGCGCCGCGATGACCGCGCCATTGGCGTCGCCGTCCTCGCCCGCTTTCTTGCCCTCAAGGACAAGAACCTTCTTCCCCTCAAAGCCCGGCGCTTCATTGGTGAAGGCGCCGAACTCATCGACCGTATGCGGAATATCGGCGTGGCTGCGGCCGCTGTTCAGCCAGGCGATGTAGTCCTCTTGGCCATGGCCCGGCGCGGTGTGCACGAAGCCTGTGCCGTCATCGTCGGTGACATGATCGCCGGCGAGAAGTGGGACGTCGAATTTGTAGCCGCCATGATGGCCCATGAGCGGATGGGCACAAGAGAAATGCGCCAGCGCCGCGTTGTCGATGTCCGCGACGCGCGTGGCTTCAGCGATTTTCGCCGCTGCCTTGACGCTCCCCCAAAGCTTGTCAGCGACGATCAGCTTCTCACCGACTTTCGTCCACGGTGTCAGTTCGGCGCCGGTTTTCGGATCGACGACTATTTCCATCGCAGTCACGTCATAGAGACCGTAGGAAACCTTAGGCCCGAAGCAGATCGCGCGGTTGCCGGGGATCGTCCACGGAGTCGTCGTCCAGATGACGACCGAAGTATTCTCGGGGAGTTGATGCAGAATAGTTCGGCCAACGCCCTGATCAAGAGACGCTCGAAGCGACCCGTGTTTCTCAACGGAACGGCCTTCAACTACCGGAAACTTCACCCACACCGTCGTCGACTGGTGGTCGTGATATTCGATCTCCGCTTCCGCGAGCGCGGTCTGTTCGACCGGCGACCACATCACCGGTTTCGAGCCGCGATAGACGAGGCCGTTGCCGACGAATTTCAGGAACTCGGCGACGATCGCGGCTTCCGCGTCGAACTTCATGGTCGTGTACGGATCGTCGAAGTCGCCGGTGACGCCGTAGCGCTTGAACTCCTCGCGCTGAACGCCGACCCATTTTTCGGCGTAGGCTCTGCACGCGGCGCGGAATTCCGGCACCGGGATCTCGCGCTTTTTCCTGTTGTTGGCGCGGAACTCCTCTTCGACCTTCCACTCGATGGGAAGGCCGTGGCAGTCCCAGCCGGGCACGTAATTGGAATCGAAGCCCATCCCCTGCCGCGAGCGCACGACAAGGTCCTTCAGGATCTTGTTGAAGGCGTGCCCCATATGAAGGTGGCCGTTGGCGTAAGGGGGGCCGTCATGCAGGACGTATTTTGTCCTCCCGGCCGCAGCGGTCCTGAGCGCCTTGTAGAGGTCGAGGGCTTCCCACCGCTTCAGCCATTCGGGCTCAGTCTTCGGCAGACCCGCCCGCATCGGAAAGGGCGTGTCGGGGAGGAACAGCGTGTCCTTGTAGTCGCGGGCGGGCGCAGCGCCCTGATCGGTCGATGCATCAGGCATCGGAAAGTCTTTCCTGAAACGGGTTTGCCGGGAGGGAGGAGAAGCCCGCGCCCTGCCCCCGCGTCAAGCTTTAGACGCGCCGGGGCGAACGCGGGACCATAATTCGCGTCCGCGCAAGCGATGTCAGGGCAGGAAACCGGCGATCCATGGACCGCCGTTTAGCAAGGCCAGGGGCTCTAGTCGACCTGCAGGAAGCGCACGCCGGCTTCGTCCGCCTCGCAGACGAAGCGTCGGGTCCATTGCTGTCCCCGCGCATTGGAGGCGCGAAATTGCGCGACCATGCGCACCGAGCCGTCGGCGAGCGTTTCGACATCGGTCGGCGCGCCCGGCATGGCGACCGTCAAGCCGCCTGCCCCGGCCGCGCCGCGCGTCTCGGCGACACATTCGCGAAACGCGGCGTTGACCGCGATCGGTTCGATCGATCCCCGTGCGGCGTCCCCGCCAAGGAGCTGCGGTTCTTCGACACTAAAATCGTCCTCGCGCGCCAGATCGGCGCGGCCGGCGAGCCGCGCGTCCTCTTCGTAAGGCCGGGCGTCGCGCTGATAGTAATACTCGTCGTCATAGGCGCTGGCGCGGCGATCATCATAGCGCCGGTCGTCGTCGCGGCGATCATCATAGCGCCGGTCATCATAGCGCCGGTCATCGAGCGCGCGATCGATGAGGATGGCGCCGCCGATGATGCCGACGGCGATCAGGGCCGCCTCGCCGCCCGACAATCCGCCGCGGCCGCGATAATACCCGCGTCCGCCATAACCGCCGCGATAATAGCCGCTGTTGTAATGGCCGCTGTTGTAATAGCCCCGGCCATGAAAGCCGCGGTCGAAACCGCCCTTGCCATAATAATAGCCGCCGCCGTGATGGCCGCGTCCGCCAGCGTCGGCTGGCGTTGAAAAGGCGGTGAAGGACAACGCCGCAAGCGCCATCACGCCGGCGCGCAAAGGCATGACGATCCGGGAACACTTCGCAGCCATGACGCCGCCCTCTCGATAACCGGCGCAAACATCGCGCCTCAGCCCCCAAATTTCAGGACAGGATGGTGGCGGAAATGCGGCGTCTGAAGGCGCGCCAACGGGTTTGTGAGCGGCCTTCACAACGCTTTCCGCCAGCCGCGCCGCCTTGCCTTCGACCCTGAAACCGGGCGATTATCGCAGTTGGAGGGCGTATGTACCGAGGGCTATCCGCGCTCGCGCTGGCGTTGTTCGCCGCGGGTTGCGCCGGCGGCATGACGCATGCCGATTGCGAGACGGCTGACTGGGCCGCGCTCGGCTTTGCCGATGGGCGCGCCGGTGCGCCGCCTAAAGTCGCCGACAATCGTCTCGATGCCTGCGCCGGCCGCGGCTATGCCGTCGATCGGGCCGCTTACGCCGCCGCGCGCGCCGAAGGCCTCAGCGCGTACTGCACGCCGGCCGGCGGCTTTGACGCCGGGCGCCTTGGCGGAGAGTATTTCGACGTCTGCCCGGCGGCGATCGAGCCCGACTTTCTGGCGGGGTTTGAGGACGGGGCGAAACTCCATGTCCTGATCCTGGCCGAACGCGACGCCGAAAAGACCCGCAAATCGGCGATCGACACGCTCGACCAGCACGCCTTCCTGTTGAAAGCGGTCGACAAGCGGGCCACCTCCTCAACGATCAGCAATGAAGACCGCGAAAGCGCGCGCCAGGAAGCGGCCTATCGCCGCCGCGACATCGCGCGGCTCGAACAGAACATGCCGAAATATGAAGCGGCGATCGTCAAGGCGCGCGCCGAACGCGAGGCGTTCGAGGCGGGCTTGCGCGCTTCAGGCCGGATTTTCTGACAATTTGCGCCGGGCCTCGTCGCAGTCGGCGGCGATCTGCGCCTTGAGCGCGTCGAGACCGTCGAATTTCCGCTCGTCGCGCAGGAAGGCGATGAAGTCGACGCCGATCGCCTTGCCGTAAAGGTCGCCTGAAAAATCGAAAAGATGAACTTCGAGAAGCGGCGCGACGGCGCCGACGGTCGGCTTGCGGCCGAAATTGGCGACGGCGTCGAAGGACCGCCCGTCGACAATCGCGCGCACCGCGTAAACGGCGCGGCGCGGCTCAATGAGATCGCCGAGCGTCAGGTTCGCGGTCGCAAAGCCGAGCGTGCGGCCGATCTGGCGCCCCTGTTCCACGACGCCCCCAACGCGCCAGGGGCGCCCCAACATCGCCGCCGCGCGGTCCATGGCGCCGGTGAGGATCGCTTCCCTGACCGGCGTCGAGCCGATCTTCTCCGTATGCTGCTGATCGGCGAGCGGATCGACGATCAGCGCCTTGATGCCTTCCGCTTCGCAGAGGCGCGCAAGACTGTCCGCGTCTCCCGCGCGCCCGGCGCCGAAGCGGAAATCGCCGCCCGTGACGACACCCTGAAGGCCGAGGCGGCCATGCAGGATGTCGCGCACGAAAGCCTCAGGCGACAGGCTTGCGAGCGCCCGGTCGAAGCTGAGCGAAAATACTTCCGCCGCGCCCGCTGTGCGCAATAGCGCATCGCGCGTCACCGGCGTCGTGATGAGGAAAGGCGGATCGTCCGGACGGAAATAGCGGCGCGGATGCGGGTCGAAGACGACAGCGGCGGGCGCGGCACCGATCGACGATGCGAATGCGATCGTCCGCTCGAGGAGGAAACGGTGCCCCCGATGGACGCCGTCAAAATTGCCGATCGCCGCTGCAAAACCCCGTGTCATCGCCAATGAAGCCCCGTCGCCGCATAGGCCGCATGCGCGCCCGCCTTCGCAAGCGCCGCGCGGATCGCTGCCTCGCCCCGGCCGCCGTCATGGACGCCGCCTTCGCCAGCGACATAAAGCGCGTCGATCCCTTGCGCGTTGGCGCCGGCGATGTCGGTCTTCAGGCCGTCGCCGACAGCGAGCGTGCGCGCCTTCGAGATTTGGCGGCCTGCGTTGCGAGCGAGCGACGCCATCGCGACGTCGTAGATCGGCGCATGCGGCTTGCCGCCATAGACGACCGGCGCGCCAAAGCCCGCATAGATCTCAGCGAGCGCGCCGGCGCACCAGATCATCCGTCCGCCCCAGTTCACGACAATGTCCGGATTGGCGCAGATCATGGGAAGCTTGCGGCTCGCGGCGTCCTCAAGAAGCGTTCGATAATTTTCCGGCGTTTCGCGCTGATCGTCAAAAAGCCCGGTGCAGATGATGAACCCCGCCGCGTCGAGCGGCGCGAATGTCAGATCGAGCCCGTCATAAAGACCGTCGTCTTTCTCAGGGCCGAGCTTGAAGGCGGTCCTTGGCAACATCGCCTCGATCGCCGCGCGCGTCGCGTCGCCCGACGTGACGACGCCGTCATAGGCGGCGCGCGGCAAGCCCAGCCGGCCAAGCTGGCCGGGAATGATCGCGCTTGGGCGCGGCGCATTTGTCAGGATGAGGACGGGACCGCGCGCGCGGCGAAACTCAATGAGAGCCTCGGCGACGCCCGCAAAGACTTTGACGCCGTCATGGATGACGCCCCATGCATCGCAGAGGAGCGCGTCATAGCGGTCCGCAATGTCCGAAAGTCCGGCGATGAAGACGGGCGGCGTCATGGCGCGAGGCCTATGGCTCCCCGCCGCCGCGGGTCAAGCGCCAAGGGCGCCCTACGCCGCCGCGCGGTCGGGATTGGGCGAATGGTCGCCGAGATAGAATTCGGCGCGCCGCGCCGGGCCGAAAAGATTGCCCTGCCCGTAATCGATGCCGAGGCTTAGGATTTCGGGCATGTGGTTCTCGAACTCGATCTTCTCGGCGATCAGATCGACGCCGACTTCGGCAAGGCGCTTGCGGAACGAGCGCAGCCGCGCGCTCGCCGACTCGTCCGCGCGGCTCGCCGCAAGAAGGAGGCTCGCCGGCGCCTTGGCGAAGCAGAAATTCCGCGCGCGTAAAGATTCCCAGTCGAGATCGATCGAATGAACGTGGTCGATAGAGAAGACGAACCCCTTGCCGGCGATCGCGTTCAGATTCTCGAGAACCCGCGGATGCATCGTCTGGATAGCGGGATAGGTGAACTCGAAAATGATGTTCGACGCGAGATCGGCGTTCGTTTCGAGATAATCCGTCAGCTGATTGAAAAAGTCGGTGTCGTAGATTGTCGCTGGCGACAGGTTGCAGAAGACGGCGAGCCGCGGCGTGCGCTTCAGCTCCGCCCGCAAGGCCTGGATGCAGCGCATCAGGATCATGTTGTCAATGACGCCGATGCGGTTCGCGCGTTCGGCCGATTCCAGATAATCGGCGGGCTTGAGGACGCGCCCGTCATTTTCGCGCAGGCGCGAGAACGCTTCAAAATAGCGCGGCTTTCGCTGCGGCAGGCTGACGATCGGCTGGAGATAGAGGTCGATGCGGGAATTCTCGATCGCGTCGCGGACGCGCGCGAGCGTCGCGCGGTCCTCCGAACTGACCGCCGAGGCGATGGCGAAGGATGATTTATCGACCGGCGCCGCTTCCGGCTCGGCTCGGCCTGTCAGGCGACGCATGATGTCGACTTCGGTCTCAAGCCGTGACAGCGCAAAGCCCATGCGCGCATGAAGAATTAAAACGACGAGGAGCGCTGCGCCCAACGTATATTCGGCGTTCGGCGGCATACCCTGGAAGATCGACGAGGCGAGCAGGACGGCGCTGGTGGCGCCGGCCGCAAAGTGCACGCCGAATCCATATCGTGACGTCCGCAATCTGGTGTTCATCGCCCGGTCCAGCCTGCCGCTTCGGCCGCGACCCTCGATCGCGGCTCCCCGACGTCAATCTAGGCCCAAGCCGTTGCAACGTCCTTAATGCCGACGAAAATGCGCCGTCTACGGACGTTAACAAAGTATGAAACGAAAACGCCCGGCCATGGGCCGGGCGCTCGCGATTCTCCAAGGCCGGATCGGTTAGCTCTGGAACTGGCTTTCAACCGGATCGATCAGGATCTCGACGCGGCGGTTGAGGGATTGCCCCGCCGCCGACGCATTGTCGCCGATCGGGCGCGTTTCGCCGTAACCGACGGCGTTGAGGCGCCCCGGATTGACGCCTTGCGCGGCGAGATAGTTGGAAACGCTGAGCGCGCGGCGCTGCGAAAGGTCGAGATTATAGCTGTCCGACCCGCGCGCGTCGGCGTGGCCGGCGACCGTCACCGACGTCTTGTTGAATTCGGCGAGCACGACCGCGACCGAATTCAGTGTCTCGTAGAAGCCCGGCTGAATATCCGATTTGGCCGTGTCGAACGTGATGTCGGACGGCATGATGAGGCGAATATTGTCGCCTTCACGCTGCACCTGCACGCCGGCGTTGACGAGCCGCTCGCGCAGTTTCGCCTGTTGCTGGTCCTGATAGACGCCGATGCCGCCGCCAATGACCGCGCCGGCCGCCGCGCCGATGAGCGCGCCCTTGCCGGCGCTGCCGGTCGCCGCGCCGATGATCGCTCCCGCCGCCGCGCCGCCGGCGCCCGATGTCACAACCCGGCCGGCGCGACGCTCGCCCGTATAGGGGTTGGTGGTGCAGGCCGCGGCCAGGACGGCGACCGCCCCCAGAAGCATAATCTTGCGCATCAAACTCTCTCCTTCGGTTCGGGAATCCCGTGCGTGCGCGTTGATGCGCCGCCGGAATGACCCCCGGATTAACGTTATTCGCTCTTATCGAGCTATCCGCGTTCGACCGCCATTAAATAGGGGTAATCGAGGCGAAATCCCGGCGGGGGCGCGACCGCCGCGTGTCGGCCCGGTCAAGAACAGTTGACCGGCGCCCTTGACGCTCGCGGGCGCCCGCCCTATCTCCTTGCTAGCAGTCGCCCTGAGCGAGTGCTAACGCGCGGACGCTGTTCCGCACGGCCCCATTAACACATTGTTTCTGAATGAAAAAGGGAGACACCTCTGTGAAATTCAGACCGCTTCACGACCGCGTGCTGGTCCGCCGGATCGAAGAAGATTCGAAGGTCGGCTCGATTATCATCCCCGACACCGCCAAGGAAAAGCCCCAGCAGGGCGAAGTGATCGCGGTGGGCCCCGGCGCCCGCGGCGAGGACGGCAAAGTCGTCGCGCTCGACGTCAAGAAGGGCGACAAAATCCTCTTCGGCAAATGGTCGGGCTCGGAAGTCAAAATCGACGGCGAGGACCTTCTGATCATGAAGGAATCCGACATCCTCGGCGTCGTCGCTTAATCCGTATAGAGAATTCAGGAGAGCTTGGAACATGGCTGCAAAAGAAGTTAAATTCGACGTTGAAGCGCGCGAGAAAATGCTGCGCGGCGTCGATATCCTCGCCAACGCCGTCAAAGTGACGCTCGGCCCCAAAGGCCGCAACGTCGTCATCGAAAAATCATTCGGCGCCCCGCGCTCGACGAAAGACGGCGTCACCGTCGCCAAGGAAATCGAACTTGAAGACAAGTTCGAGAACATGGGCGCGCAGATGGTGCGCGAAGTCGCCTCGAAGACGAATGACGAGGCCGGCGACGGCACCACGACCGCGACCGTGCTCGCGCAGGCAATCGTTCGCGAAGGCGCAAAAGCCGTCGCGGCCGGCATGAACCCGATGGACCTGAAGCGCGGCATCGAGCTCGCCGTCGCCAAAGTCGTCGAGGAAATCAAAAAGACCTCGATCAAAATCTCGAAGTCCGATGAAATCGCCCAGGTCGGCTCGATCGCGGCGAACGGCGAAAAAGAGATCGGCGACATGATCGCCAAGGCGATGGCGAAAGTCGGCAATGAAGGCGTCATCACCGTCGAAGAGGCCAAGACCGCCGAAACCGAGCTTGATGTCGTCGAAGGCATGCAGTTCGACCGCGGCTACCTCTCGCCCTACTTCATCACCAACGCCGACA